>CAZQMY010000007.1:0-41427 GCA_964594405.1 uncultured Spirochaetaceae bacterium
CATCGTCCGAAGAGCAAGACGCCCGAGACGGCGCCGCGCTCTACGACGTCCTCGTCAAGGTCTTCGTCTTCGGGCCCTTCCTGCTGCTCGCGGGCGGCGCGATCCGTCTGTGGACCCGGCGGCGCCTGGTCTCGGGTCGCGAGGGCGAGGCCGAGCGGCTGTCATTCCTGCGCGAGCTGGCGCTCCTGGTCTTCGCCGCCGGGCTCTATCTCGTGGTCTGGGTCGGAAAGCCCCAGGACTACGTCCATCTGGCCGTCCTCTACTGGCCCTTCATCTGCCTGACGCTCGTCTACCTGCATGCGGGCTTCCACGGCCGGCGGCGGGCCACGGCGGTGCTCGCCGCGCTGCTCTTCGTCCCCTCGGCGCTGCTCATCGCCTACTCGGGCCGCCTGGTCTCGCTCTTCGGCGCCTCGCATACCGAGCTGGTGGCGGGTGATCGCGCCGGCATCTACGTGAAGCCGCAGGAGGCGCAGATGCTCGAAGACCTGGTGGCCTACATGCACCAGCACGCCGCGCCCGACGAGCGGGTCGCCGCGATGCCCTACTTCCCCATCGCGAACTTCCTCGCGGACCGCCTCGGGCCGCATCGCTCCGCGTACATCATCTGGCCCTTCCCCGAGATCGAGGAGCGCGACGAGCGGGTCATCGAGGGGATGGAGCAGACGCGCACCAACGTGGTGATCTGGAACTTCACGCAGTTCCGGAGCTTCACGCCGGTGTGGGAGCATGCACCTCGGCTCTTCGAGTATCTGGTCGACCACTTCGAGATCGACCGCACGTTCACCTACGATCCCTGGGGCTACAAGCTCGTCGGTCTCCTGCGTTCCGACCCCGATGCCCACGCGGGCACGCGCGAGATCTTTCCGCGCGGCGGGCGGGGCGTCGCGCTCAGCGTCGAGGGAGACGGGCCGCCCTGGCCGGTGCCGCCCGAGGCGCGCGAGCGCTACCTGCAGGAGATGCTCTGGCCCTTCCGGCGAACGCTCGCGCTGCGCGCCAGCGCGCGCGGCCAGCGCACGGTGATGTCCTTCCCCTTCGAGGTCCCGACCGCCGGCGGCACCCTCGAGACCGCGGTGGCGATCCATCCCCAATGGTGGTTCAAGCTGCCTCCGTCGTGGATCCGATTCACGCTCGCGATCCGCGACGAAGCGGACGAGCAACACGTCCTCGCGAGTGAGGAGATCAATACGACGCGCAACCTCGAAGACCGTCGATGGTTCGAGATCCGCGCCGGGCTCGAGCGCTTCGCGGGGCAGCGGGGGCAGATCGAGCTGATCAACGAGGCGGAGAAGGCCCGCGGGGAGACGATCTGGATGGGCGGCTGGGAGCGGCCGCGCTTTCGCGGCGCCTCCAGCGCGGGCCGCTGATCTCCATTTATTGAAGAATCGCGGGCATTTATGGCAGACTGCCCGGGCTTTGACTGACGCCCCTTCGCCCCACTGCCTGGTCTGTGGCAGCGCCCGATGGACGCTTCGATATCGCCTCACCCGCTTCCGCGTTCTCGGCTGCGACGATTGCGAGCAGGTCTATCTCGACCCCCTGCCGAGTCCCGAAGAGATCCGCCGCCTCTTCGAGTCCCTGTACACCACCGGGGAGGGTTCGGTCCCGGAGCTGAAGGAGTACTACGCCTTCACCTACGAGGACGCCCCGGACAATCCGCTCGTCCAGCAATACGAAGTGTGGCTCGACAAGATCGAGGAGACGAAGCGGCCCGGTCGCGTGCTCGACATCGGTTGCGGGACGGGGCTCTTCCTCTCGGTGGCGCGCCGGCGGGGCTGGGAGCCCTTCGGCGTCGACGAGAGCATCGAGGCTACCAGCCATGCGCGCGACCACTTCGGCCTCGATCCGTGGGTGGGCGAGTTCGAGACCTTCTCGGCCGAGGGCAAGGACTTCGACCTCATCACCGGCTGGGACGTGATCGAGCACTCGCGTGATCCCGTGGCGCTGATGAGGAGCGCGAGGCGTTGCCTGGCACCTGGAGGCGTGGTGGCACTCTCGACGCCCAATCAGCACAGCATCCTGGACCTGATCGCCGGCTGGATCTACGCGCTCACGTTCGGTGGGTCGACGAAGGCCCTCGAGAAGTTCTACATCGAGCAGCACTTCCTCTACTTCACGCCGGAGAGCCTCGGCCGCTGCCTGGCGCGCGCCGACCTCGCGATCGCCCGGATGGATCGTGAGCTCACCGATCTTCGCAGGCTCACGCTCTCGCCGGTGGTGCGCCTGGGCATCCAGGCGATGTTCATGGCCTCGCACGCGCTGCGGCGCGAGAATCGCATCTTCGCCATCGCCCAGGCTGCGGAGGCCTAGCGCGTGCGCGTCGTGCGCGTCCCGGCGGCGCTCTGCGCGCTGCTGCTCGCCGCGCTACTCGAGGCTGGCTGTGGTGAGGAGGAGCGGGCCTCGCCCGCCCTGGCGCGCGAGGCCTTCGGGTGGGCGGGCGAGGGCGAGCCGACGTCGCTGGAGGCCGACCTCGCGCGCTGCGAACGGGCCCTCGAGGCGCGCGGCGAGGTGGAGGACGGAGACCGCCTCGGTACGCTCGCCTGGCTGACGGGGTGCCTGCAGGCGGTGGGCTGGCGGATCGAGGACCAGGCCGGGGAGGCAGGTGCGCGATGAGCGACGACGGGGCGACGCGCGCGCTCCCCGAGGCGACGCGATGGCGGTCGGGCTTCGCCGGGATCTCCCGGCCGCGCTGGCACGTCATCGCGATGCTGGTCTTCGTTCTCGCGGCTGCGTTCTGCTTCCGCGCGCTCTTCGGCGCTTCGCTCCATGCGCAGATCCCCGTCACCCTCGAGGCGCGAGCCCACGACGCGCCCGCGGTCGACAACCTCGCCTATCTGGGCCGGACGGACGCTCGTTTCGTTGTCTGGCTCTTCGCGCGGGGCGCCCATGCGCTGCGCACCGGCCCGCTCGATTTCTTCGAGGCCGCGATCTGCCATCCAGAGGACGGCGCGCTGGCGCTCGGCGAGTCGGGGCTGGCGCTCTCGCTGCTCGCGCTGCTCGTCTCGATGGTGGACGACGACCCGGTCTTCCTCTTCAACGCGGTCCTCGTGCTCTCGACGCTGATCGCCGCCTGGGCGATGTACCTGCTGGTCTCGAGCTGGAGCGCGTGTCCGCCAGCGGGCATCGCGGCGGGGATCCTCTACGGATTCCACTTGATTCGAGTGGGCGACCCCGTCCACATCATGATCTGGGACGCCACGCCGACGGTCTTCGCGCTCTACTTCGCGCTTCGCCTCTTCGACCGGGGTCGGCTTCGCGACGCGCTGGGTGTCGTCGTGTCCATCGGCGTGCAGCTGGGCGCGAGCCCCTATTCGACCCTCGCATCGGTCATGATCGGGCTTCCCTTCCTCCTCTGGCTCCTCCGCAGCTTCGGCCTGCGCGCGATCCGCCCATGGATCTGGGCCTTCATGGCCATCTCCATCGCGCTCCTCGCGCTCGTCCTGCTCTCACCCTACTTCTCCAAGTCGGCGGCGGGCGAGTATGCGCCCCCGGCCTTCCAGGCGTTCTTCAGCCTGTTCTACGTGGTGCCGGGCGGGCCGGGCTTCGTCGGCTTCGCGGGCCTCCTGCTGGCCGTGCTCTCGCTGATGCTCGGCGCGTCGCGAAGCGTCTGCGGGATTCGCAGGGATCCGCGCTGGATCCTCCTCTTCTGTCTCCTGCTCGTCATCAGCGTCTCGGTGGTGGCGGGCGGCGGGCCGGGGCAGCGCACCTTCCCCATCGTGCCCGGCGAGCCGCCGCCGCCCGGGTTCTTCAATCTCTATCTCTTCCTCTCGAAGCTGATCCCGGGTCTCGGCGTCGGGCGCGGTCCGGGTGTGATCTACGTGGGCGCCCACCTGCTGCTCTCGCTGCTCGCCGGGCTGGGCGCCGCGTCGCTGCTGCGCGTCGTCCCGGAGCGCTGGAGCCTGATCGCCTGCGCGGCGATCATCGCCGTGCTCGCCGTCGACGTGCTGCGTCCGCGCGTGCTGGGCCTCGAGCCGACTTTCGAGTACACGCTGCTTCGCGTGCGCCCGGACGACGACGCGCTGGCGATCCACGAAGCGCTGCGGCGACTCGGCAACGCGGGGCCGGTGCTCGACTATCCCATCAATCACATGCACCTCGACCAGGCAAGCCGGGGCACGCTGCTCTCTGCGTACCACCGGCGGCGCACGGCCTGGTGCTACAACTCGGTGCTGCCCAGATCGAGCCGCCGGGTCGAGGCCCTCGCCCGAGCGCTGCCGGCGCCCGACGCCCTGGCGGCGCTCGCCGACCTAGGCTTCACCACGCTCCTCCACCGCCATGTGCGGGGCGAGATGGGCGGCGCCCTCCATGCCCCCTCCGTCCAGGTGATGGTGGACCGCGAGAGCGGCCCTCGGCTGCGCGAGCTGGCCCGCAACGCCTCGTACAGCGCGTACGCCATCGAGGTCGGCGCGCAATGAGCGGGGCCCGGGGTGGTACCATGGCGCGCATGTCCGAGCGAGCTGCCCAGGGTGCGCCGAGCGCCGTCGTCATCATTCCCGCGTACAACGAGGGCGCGACGCTCCAGGCGGTGCTCAGCAACGTGCGCGACGCGAAGCTGGGCGCCGAGATCGTCGTCGTCGACGACGGCTCCATCGACGACACGTCGAGGGTGGCAGAGAGCGAGGGGGTCACCGTCCTCCGGCACCCCTTCAATCTGGGCTACGGCGCGGCGCTGCAGACCGGGTACAAGTACGCGTTGATGGTGGGTGCCCAGCTGGTGATGCAGATGGATGCCGACGGCCAGCACGATCCGCACCAGCTGGAGGCGCTCGCGGAGCCGATCCGGCGGGGCGAGCTCGACGTCGTGATCGGTTCGCGCTTCCTCGAGCCGACCAGCTACCGGATGGAGTTCTTCCGCAGCATCGGCCGGTCGGTCTTCACGCGGCTGGCCCGGATGGCGGGGCTTCGCGTCACCGATCCCACCTCGGGCTTCCAGGCCATGAACCGGCACGTGCTCGAGGTCTACAGCAGCGACTTCTTCCCCACCGACTATCCCGACGTGGACGTGCTCCTGGCCGCCTATCGCCATGGTCTTCGCGTCGGAGAGCGGTCGGTGGAAATGCAGAAGGCAGAGCGAGCGTCGACGCTCCACGGCGGTATGCGCTCGGTCTACTACGTCTACAAGATGCTGCTCTCGCTCTGGGCGCTCTCCGCGACGCGGCGAAGGACCGGGGCGAAGGAGTAGCCGGCTCGATCGAGGATTCCGCCATGGACGAAACGCTCACCCCGGAGAAGCTCCGGGCGATCTTCCTCTCGACGCAGGAGTCGGATGCCACGCGCATCATGGCGATCTGCATCTCGCTGGCGCTGATCGTCGTCGTCCTCTGGCTGGTCCGTCGGAGATCCCTGCAGGAGGAGTACACGCCCATCTGGATGGGTGTCGCGGGTCTGCTCCTGCTGGTGACGCTGCGCATCGACATCCTGCGCAGCATCGCGGGATGGATCGGCGCCTGGACGACGAGCAGCGTCGTCTTCTTCCTCGGGGAATTCTTCCTGGTCGCGATCTGTCTCAACTACGCAGTTCGACTCTCGCGTTCGAGCATCCGCCAGAAGAACCTCGCTCAGGAGGTGGCGGTGCTGAAGGCGCAGGTCGACAAGCTGGAGCGCCGCCTCGCCGACGGTCGCTGACGCGCGCGCGGCGCGCCGCGCGTGCGCAGCAGGCGCGCAGCGCCTTCGGTGCGTGTTCTTCTGTACCCACGGCGCACGAGCTGATATGCTGGGGTGCTCGCTCCGCCGGCCTGCCCGCCCCCGCCGGCCTCGAAGGATCGTCCCCGAAGTGTCCCCCCGCCCCGACGCCCAAAGCCGCCGCGTTCTCGTGATCCTGCCCACCTACAACGAGGCGGACAACGTGCTCGAGCTCTCGAGCATGGTCCTCGCGCAGGATCCGAGCATCGAGGTGCTCGTCGTGGACGACAACAGCCCCGACGGAACCGGCGATCTCGTGGCGGAGGCGGCGAAGAGCGAGTCCCGCCTCCATCTGCACCGGAGACCCGGAAAGCTCGGCCTCGGGACCGCCTACCTGGCGGGCTTCCGTCACGGGCTCGACCAGGGCTTCGACTACATCTTCACGATGGACTGCGACTTCAGCCACAATCCCACGTATCTGCCCGCCATGCTGGAGGCGCTGAGCCGCTACGACACCGTGATCGGATCGCGCTACGTGCCCGGAGGCGGCGTCGTCAACTGGCCTCTGCACCGACGGATGCTCTCGTGGTTCGCCAACTTCTACGCGCGCACCCTGCTCCGCCTGAGAGTGCACGATTGCACCGCTGGCTTCCGCGGCTACAGCCGCGAAGTGCTCGAGACCGTGGAGCCCTTCGAGATCCGATCCTCGGGCTACTCGTTCCTCGAGGAGATGGTGTGGCGGGTGACGCACTGCGGATTCGAGATCGGCGAGATCCCCATCATCTTCGAGCAGCGCAAGGCTGGCGCCTCGAAGATCGAGTCGAGCGAGATCTACCTGGCCGCCTGGTACGTGCTCTCCACGGCGCTCCGCCCGCCGGACCTGCCCAAGCGCGCCCCCCAGTCCGCCATCGAGGCCTGAGCGGGCTAGGGGATCTGCGCGCGGTGCTCGACGAGCACCTTGATGCTCTCGCGCGATCGCGCCTTGGCGAGGGCGGCTCGAAGCTCGGCTGCGGGGAAGCGATGCGTGATCATGCGCTCCCCGAGGCGAGCGAGCGATGGATCGTTGGCCATCAGCTCGAGCGCGTCGGCGAAGCGGCCGCAGCGCGAGCTCGAGAGGCGCAGGCCGCGCCGGGCGACGGCCCGGGCGAGTGGACTGTTCGCGTCCCCGTCGACGCCGCCGGCGAGCCAGATCTCGCCGCGCGGACGGACCAGCGCCTCCTCGTCGTCGGGGCTGGGTCGGATGGCGCGGTCGATCGCCTCGAGGCTGCGAACGATCACGGCGTGTGCACGCGGCAGGCCCTCGCGGCTCGCCGTCTCGGCGAGGGCGCGCCGCGCGGCGAGCGGCTGCTCCGCCTCGACGATCCGCGCGCGATCGCGAAGCCAGGACGGCACCGGCGCGCCGCCGAGGGCCAGCACGAGCGGTTCGGCGGGATCGCGCGGCAGGCGAGGCGCGTCTTCGCTGGTCGAAGGGAGACGGCTCAAGGCGAGCTCGTCGACCACCAGCTCGGTGAGTCGTTCGAGCCCCTGGGCGGGCTGTCCGTGAGTGGATTTCAAGTGCACCTCGCGGCGCGCCAGCCTGATGGCGAGATCCAGCCCGTCGGGCGAGGCCGTGGTGTCGACCACGACGTCGAAGGCGTGGAGATCGTCCTGGAACGCCGCCGGGCAGTGGTCGGCGCCGAGCGATCGCGCGAGGGCGCGCAGGGATTCGTGGCGCGAGAGGGCGACGAGCTCGAAATCCGTGCCCGAACGGCGGCGAAGACTCGCCAGCGCAGCGATCACCAGCGCGCCGAGTCGCCTCGGTCCGAGGACCGCGATGCGCTCCCCGGCGCGCGGGGCGACGCACTCGGCGGCGTTCAGGGCCGCCGCGAAGGGCTCGATGAGCACTGCGGCGCTGTCGGGGAGGGCATCGGGCAGAGGCAGGACGGCGCCTTCGGGCGCCAGGACGACGGGCCCGAAGCCGCCAGGCAGGTCGTGGATCCCGAGCACGAGCCGCTGCGGGCAGTGGGTGGGCAGCCCGCCGCCACAGAAGGGGCAGTCTCCGGCGGCGACGTCACCCCGCGCGCGATGTGAGGCGTTGATCTCGACGACCACGCGCCGCCCGGCCGGGTCGAGTCCGACGAGCTCGTGGCCGGTGATCTGGGGCAGCGGGAAGGGCAGGAAGTGGCGGTCGAGGTCGGTGGAGCAGACGCCGCAGCAGCGCGTCCTGACGGGTACGTAGCCCTCGCCCAGCTCGAGGTGCAGTGCGCCGTTGCGATGGATCTGCCAGCCCGTCTCGCGCTGGCCCTCCATCCGGATCCGCACGGGCGTGAGGTCGGCGTTCGCATCGTATTCGAGCGCGTCGAACTCGAATCGCTGGAGCTCACTCAAGGGCGTGCACCTCCCGCCTCGCTCTGCAGGCGGACGTCGCGGAAGACCTGGGCGAAGCCGCGATAGTCGAGGGGGTGGGCCTGTACGGCGCCCGTGAGGCGCGATCGGAAGCGGAGCTCCACATCGCGCCCGGCGAACTCCGCCAGATCGATCTCCACCCTGCGATAGCGGTGCTCGATGGTGAGCGCCCGCCGGACCACGACGGGCAGGGATTGCTCGAGCAGCAACACCTCGCCACCCCCGTCCAGGGCCTCGATCGCGATCTCGGCGGCGATTCGGCTGGCGGGGCGGGCCTGGAAGGGGCGCCGGTAGCCGAGCTCGAGGGCGAGGACGCCGCCGCGCTCCGGGACGCGTAGCCGGCAGCGGGTCTCCCGGCCCTCGGCGGGCATCGGATCGACGATGGAGTCGCCATGGTAGAGGGCGCTGAAGAGCAGGTGGTGGGCGATCTCACCATCGCCGGAGTGCTCTCCCTGGCAGCTCTCGAGGACGTTGGTGAAAGGATGTTGGGGGAGCGGCGTCTCGCGCCGGCGATAGGCGATGTAGCGCTCGAGGCCACCCACATAGGCGCGCTCGAAGTGCGTGATGAGGTAGCTCGCGAGGCGCGGCGCGTACTCGAGCAGGCCCACGCGATCCGAGAAGAAGTTGTCGTAGCCCGTCAGCACGAGGCGCACGCCGCCCGCCTCGGCGCCCTCAACCACCGATCGACCCTCGTCGAAGGCGATGTGGTGCTCGTAGAGGTTGTAGTAGGCGCTCGGCACGGGGCGGGCCGTGAGGAAGTTGATCATCGTCAAATCGGGCACGGTGAGGAGCGGCTCGCCGGGCTCCGTCTCCTTCTCGACGGCGCGCATCATCCGGAGGATCTTGTCTGCATCCAGGGGATGGACGTAGACCCCCGCGCGCTCCCCTTCGAGCGGCACGCTGAGGATGCGGATCAGATGCGCGTACCAGTAGATGGCCACCGCCGCGTAGGCGACGCCGATGACCACGGCGGGTCCCGCGATGGCGCGGTTGATGCCCGCGCGCGACGGCCCGAACCGCCGCATCCCCCGGACCAGGACCACCGGGGTGATGACCACGATGCCCTGGTAGACGTTCACCAGATGATTGAAGTCGGCCCTCGGCAGGACGCCGAGGAAGATCATCCCCGCGACCGCGAGCGCCGCAAAGAGCGCGCAGTCGACGGGCGCGCGCTCGCGCATCGTGCAGTTCGGACGCAGCGCGAGCACGAAGCCGACGGCGAGTACGACGACCGGCAGCCAGTAGAGCAGCGCGTGCATGCGATGGATCAGGCGGATGGGCTGCACGGCCCAGATCGGCGGCGTGGTGAGCATCGGGTAGGAGAGATAGGTGAGCCGCTCGACGCTCTCGGTATAGATGTCGCCGCGGAAGATCTCCGAGATCGAGGCGAAGGGGATGTCGTGCTTGCCACTGAACTCGAAGGGGTGGACGACCAGGCTCTGGAAGGCGTCGTCCATTGCGCCGTGCGCGAGCAGATAGATCACGATGGGCATGCCGGCGGCGAAGCAGCCGGCCGCGGCGATCCCCAGCTCGGGCAGGATGTGGCCTCGCCGCTCGAGCTTCATGGCCGCATAGCCGGCCAGCACGCCGGCCAGCGCGAATACCCCGTAGTTCTGCTTGAAGCAGGCCGAGAGCGCGACGAAGAAGCCGGCGACGAAGAGATCGCTCTGGCGACCGTGCTGGTGCCAGCTGAGGAGTCGCTCGAGGCTGATCAGTGCGAAGAGCACGGCGAAAGGTGAGTAGAAGGCGAACGTCCAGGCGGGGAAGGCCCAGACGGTGAAGAGCCAGAGCCCCAGCACGGCCATCAGGCCGGTGCCGGTATCCGCGAGCCGTCGCGCGATGCGGAAGCCGACGACGCAGAGCACGACCAGCGAGACCAGGACGAGCACGCGCGAGGCGAGCACCGAAGGGCCCGCCAGGGCGAAGAGGAAGGCGAGCAGGAACCAGACGCCCGGAGCGACGAAGGAGTCCATGTCGCGGTAGACGACGTGGCCCTCCAGTAGATCCAGGGCCTGCTGGAGGAGGTAGCCTTCGTCCGAGAGGACCAGGCCGCGTCGGCAGAGCGGCCACAGCACGGCTGCGCTCAGCAGGGCGACACCCAGCTGAGCTCCGAGAGAGCCCGCCGAGAAGCCCGAATCGGGCTCGCCGGAGCCCAGGAGGCGCCGCAATCCATCCAACACGGCGCGATTATATGAGCGGCTCTCGGGCACTACAAGCGAGCCGTGCGCCGGGCTACGGAGCTGCGCCCCGCTTGCGTTCCATGCCCCACCACTTCGTCTCACCACCTCCGATGATCCGCGTCCGCTCGAAGTGGGTCGAGAGGTAGCGTGCGAGCCGAGGGAAGAGGCGCACGAAGGGCGGGAACTCGAGGTACATCTGCGGATTGAAGACTACGCACTTCGTGCCCAGCGCCTCCATTCGCCGGGCGATGAGCGCGCCGTCCACGTGCCCCGGAATGGTGAGGTCGAAGCGGGTGGGGGCGGGGCGATCGGCGAGGAAGTAGACCGCCGGGATGTCGGGCGCCGCCAGGATCGCCTCATCGGGCGCGGCGCACTCGGTCGCGAAGGCCACCGCGCCCTCGAGCAGATCGGCCTGCTGGCTGGAGACCGAGAGGCTCGCACGCGCGAGCGCCAGAGGGGCCGGATTCCAGCGGACGACGTCGATGCCCGTCCGCAGGGCAAAGGCGAGGAGCGCGAGCGCGAGGCCCGCCGCCGTGATCCTCACGGCGAGCGCCGCAGCCGGGCCCGCGCGGGCTCGCAGCGATCGCTCCAGCCGATCGCCGACGAGGGCGAAGACCGGAAGCAGGGGGATGAGGACGAAGGCGAGGTGGGACCAGATCGCCGATGGAAAGATGCCGGGAAAGAAGAGCACCGCGAAGAGCACCACGAGCTTCGCGCTTCGCTGCTCTTCGTCGCGCACGTCCTCGCGAAGGGCGAAGAGCGCCCCCGGCCCGCAGGCCAGCAGGAGCAGGGGCAGGCCATAGCTCGCGCGGATCAGCGCCGACTGCAGGAAGCTGCTGATCGGGATGCCGAACGGCCCCTCTCCGTGCACCATGTAGTTGAAGGCCGAGGGCGGCAGATAGAGGAAGAGGAAGCGCCCGTCGCCCTGCGGATGCGCGCCCAGGAGGGGTGGGATGGGGTTGTCGTAGTCCTTCATCTGTGAGCCGCCGAGCATGAGCAGCGTGGAGGCGATGAGCTCGCCGAGGCTGCCCTTCATCGCGAAGCCCCCCACGACGGCGAAGGTCGGCAGCGCGCCCGCGACGACCACCGGCCAGAGCGCCGCGAAGATCGGGCGCTCGGCGAGCGCCGACGATCCGCGAAGCCAGAAGAAGCCGACCAGCAGCGCGACGAAGACCAGCCCGCCGAAGTTCTGCTTGGTGAGCCCCGCGCAGGCGATGAAGAATCCGAGCAGCAGCCCATCGACCAGCGCCCCCCGCTCGAGATAGCGAAGCGCGAAGAGGAGCGAGACGAGGCCGAGACAGACGGTCAGCGTCGAGTAGTTGAACATGGCCAGGACCGGAAAGGACACGAACCAGAGGCCGAGATGGAGCAGGGGCGGAACGAGCGCCCAATGCACTCGGAGCATGCGCCTTCCGACCAGGAAGAGGACGAGCGCGATCGCCACGTTCACGAGCAGGGCGGCGACGCGCGTGACCAGCAGATCTTCGCCGAACACCCGGAAGAGTCCCGCCGTCAGGAGGTAGACCCCCGGGAAGATGCCCGTGTGGATGTCGCGATAGAGCGCCTTGCCGTCGAGCATCCAGCTGGCGGCGAGCGCGAGATGCCCCTCGTCCATGGGCACGAGCATGCGATCGAAGAGAGGCCACTGAGCCAGGGCGGCGACCAGAGCCGTCGCCATCGGCAGGAGCATCGTGCGCGCGCCAGCGAGTCGGCCTGGCTCTGTGGGCTGCATCGCGGGCTCTCTCGTGGGGAGTGTGAAGAGCGTGGGCATACGCGGGGAGAAGATTCTCGCGATGCTAATCTACAGCAATGGGACGGCTGCTCATCATCTTCGTCGTCGGCATCGTACTCGGGCTCGTGGTGGGGCGGTCCACGAAGGAGCCTGCGGAGGGCTCGGTCCCGGGCGACCCGGAGCGCTCAGCGGTGCAGGACGAGGTGCCGGTGGTCGCCCTGCGTACGGAGAACCGGACGCTCCGGGATCGGGTCCGCGCGCTCGAGGGAGTGGTGGAGGAGCTGCGCGAATCACGGGCGCGCATCGCGGCCGCGGGCTCGGGAGGCGGGGCGGGCGAGGGCGGCGCGGCCTCCGCCGGCAACGGCGGAGCGGCGTCGCCCGAGGGCGATGCGACGGACGCCGAGGACGAGCGTTGGTTCCAGCCCGAGGAGCTGGTGGCGCTCGGGCTCTCGCCCGCCGAGGCCGATCGCACGAAGGCACGCTGGGAGCGCTTCGTCCTCGATCGCCTGGCGCTCACGGATCCGCGCGAAACGGACCCGCCCCTGCGTCCCGGCGAGCGCCGCCGCGAGCTGCTGCGCCTGCGAGCCGAGCTCCGTCGCGATCTCGGCGATGATTCCTACGACGCGATGCTCTACGCCACCTCGCAGAGGAATCGGGTGATCATCACCGACATCCTCTCGAACTCACAGGCTTCCGAGGCGGGCATCGAGGTCGGTGATCAGATCGTTCGCTACGACGGAGAGCGGGTCTTCGATCCGGGAACCCTGAAGCGCCTCACGGTCTCGGGCGATCCCAGCCGGACCATCGAGCTCAAGGCGCTGCGTGGCGGCGAGATCGTCCGCTTCTTCCTCGATTCCGGGACACTCGGCGTGAAGCTCTCCCACAAGAGTGTCGAGCCCTACTTCGACTAGCTCCGGGGGGGCGTGGTCCCAGGGGCCCGGCTCTCAGCCCTCGACGCCGAAGCGCGGCTCGCCGGGCTTGCGCGCCACCAGCCAGCAGTGCCCGCCCCAGACCGTGCCGAGCGGCCGATGGAGCAGCGTCTCGATGAAGATGAAGAGGGGCGTCAGCAGCTCGAGGGGACGAAGCGCCATGGGAACGAGCTCCCAGGCGAAGTACATCCAGTTGAACTTCTGACCGGAGAGCACCTCGAAGCCGGCACGCTCGAAGTGGTGGACGAGGTCCACGTAGCGAAAGCGGTTGAGGACCTGGTCGTCGTCCCAGCTGGGCTGCAGCGCCCGGGCCAGCCGCATCAGCGGGCTGTCGTCGATGGTCTCGATGACGAAGAAGAGCCCTCCCGGGCGCAGGAGTCGCCACGCTTCCGAGACCGCGGCCGGCACGTCCGTCGCATGGTGGAGGACGTGCGAGACATACACCATGTCGAAGCGATCGGACGCCAGCGGAACGGCCTCGCCGACGCTCGTGGCCACCGGCGCGATGTCGGCCGCCTCCCGGGCGCGTTCCAGGGCGGGCTCGATGCCCATCGCACGGCCCCCGTAGCGGAGCAGGCGACGCAGGTTGTCGCCCCGCCCGCAGCCGACGTCGAGAACCTCGAAGCCCGGCCGCGAGGCCGCGATGCGCTTCTCCACGGCACGGAAGCGGAAGACGCGCTCCTTCAACGCGCTTCTCCCGCGGCGCGGGGGCCGCGACAGACCGCCAGCAGGTCGAGGCAGCGTGGCTCGGCGGGGGCGATCGGGAAGTCGTCGAGGGTGACGTCGGGCAGCCCGCCGCTGTCCGCGATGCCCGTGCGCACGACGATGGCGAGCTTCGCGAAGAGGAAGTCGATGATTCCGCGGGGCAGCACCCTGCGCAGGCCGAGGGGATCGATCTTCACGATGGTGGCGATGCGACGGAGCCGCGCGTCGTAGTAGGCCATGGGCTCGGGGGTGGCGGTGACGCCGAGCATCTCCACCTGCTCGAAGTGCGCGCGCAGGCACTCGGACAGCTCGTCGGCCTCGTACTCGTGGACGTGGAAGGGGTTCTCCCTGTCGGAGGTGAGCAGGTTCGGCGTGCTGATCAGCGCGACGCCCCCCGGTCTGAGGCAGTGCGCGATGGCCTGGAGGTAGACCGTCGGGTCCTCGAGGTGCTCGATCACCTGGAAGCTCGTCACCATGTCGAAGAGATCGGCGGCCAGCGGCATGCCGTTCAGGTCGGCGCGGATGAAGGTGGCGCGCGCGTGGCGGGCCTGTGCATCGGGTGAGATGCGGTCGATGGCAAAGACCCGCGGCAGTGCCTCGGCGAGCTCCGCGGTCCCGTAGCCCGTCCCGCAGCCCAGATCGAGCACCCGCTCGCATGCCTCCTCCTTCGCGCGGCGAATGGCGAAGTGGTACGCGGCGCGATGGCGCATGAGGTCCACGCCGAAGAGCCGGCTGCCTTCGTGCAGGCGTTCTCCCGTGAAGAGCAGCCGGGTCATCGTCTCGATCCCGTCTGCGCCGTCGTTAGCGCCGCGGTCACGTGATCTCTTCCCTGGCCTTGAAGGCCTCCGCGGTGAACTCGCGCGCGAAGACCAGACCAATCGCCGTGCGTGTGACGATCAGCGCTGCGGAGAGCGTGAGGCTCGCGGCCATCAGGACGTCGCGGTCGCCCCAGCGACCGAAGAGCTCCACGAAGGCGAGGTTGCCGGTGCCGAGCCCCGCGACGGCGATCGGGAGCGCGGAGATGACGAGCAGCACCGAGGTGTGGGCGAAGAGGTTCGCGGCCGGGACACGCACTCCGAAGGCCGAGAGCAGGAAGTGGGCGAGGGCGATGAAGCAGCCGACGAAGAGGAGGCGCAGCACACCGAGCTCGATCAGCAGGGAGATGGGGCGGGTGCGCGCGGCCTCGAAGATCTGCAGAGCGCGCAGGCGATCGAGCGGGCCCATGGCGACGGGCGCGCGAAGCACGACGAAGCCCAGCACGATCAGCGCCGCGGCGCCCAGCACCACGCCCGCCCGGAGCCCCGGCGTCTGCGCGCCCATGAAGCCGACGCCCAGGATCACCATGAGGAGCAGGCTCCCCACGTCCAGCAGCGCGATCAGGAGCACCGCCCCCGCCGCGTCGGCGAGCGGCATCTCGGCGCGGCGCCTCAGCAGCCAGGTGACGGCACCGGCCCCGAGCGCGTAGTTGACGATGCTCAGCAGATAGCTCGCGGCCTTGATTCGCGCAGTGAGGAGCAGATCGCGAAGCCGGTGATGCTCACCTTCGGGGTGGAGGTGCGCGTTGTCGATCACCCGCACGAGGCAGATCGCTTCGATGAGCAGACTCACCCCCAGGAAGACCGCCAGCGCGGGGCCGAAGACCAGCGCGACTCGCGGCGTGAAGGCGGCGAGGGCCGCGCCGACGTCGAGCGTGGCGAAGATGAAGGCGAAGCAGACGCCCGTCACCACGAAGGGCAGCCCCCAACGCAGCAGCCTCGTGGAAGGCGCTGCCCTGCGGCTCGAAGGGTCGATCTCCCGAGGCATCTCTCCACTCATCGGAGGGATGGCTCCTCGACTCCAGCCGCGGCCTTCCAGGGCAGACCCGGCCCATCGGTCTTCTCGAAGACGAGGCCGAAGCTGAAGGTCAAGAGCACGCCGCCGAGCAGGGCGGCCAGCAGCGAGACCGCGAGCCCGGCGCGGCCTGGCGAGCGGTCCATGAATCGCACCATTCCATCGCTCGCATAGTAGGCGAAGGGGATGGAGAGTCCGAGCAGATAGCCCGCCTTGACGGTGGCGAACCAGGGATTTCCCGAGGTGAAGGCCACATAGCCGGCGAGGGTGGAGGCAATGAGGAGGAGCATCAGGGTGTCGGGGCCCTGCGGCCGCGAGATCGCCCGTCGCACGCCACGCCACAGCCCCGAGCAGAGCGCGAGCATGGGAAAGAGGCCGAGCACGAGCAGCGCGCGTCCCAGGGCCGTCACCTCTTGCGATTGGGGGAGGAAGTGCCGATGACCGTCGAAGAAGAGCGTGGCGTAGGTGCTGCCCCAGATCGAGCGAAGCAGGGCGGGATTGAGGAGCTGCGGGTCCCAGAAGGTGGCCAGCGGGACGTAGACGTAGTCCCGAATCGATCGCTCGCCCGGAGGCATGTCGAACATCAACGCGTGCACCGAGAGATCCTGGGGATAGAGGTAGCCGTAGAGGGCGAGGTTGCGAAGATAGAACCAACCCCCGACGACGAGCGCCGCGGTCCCGAAGCAGATCGCCGCCTTCAGGAAGGGGGAGGGGCGCTCCGCGGCCCCCCCCGCGATCAGCCATGCGAGCCCGATGCTGCCGATCACCAGCAGCCCCGAGAGCTTGGTGAGCAGCGCGAGCCCCGCAGTGATGCCCACGAGCGTCGCGGCGCCGGGGCCGGGCGCCGACACATCCAGCTCATGGTCTTCGTTGCGGCGAAAGCCGAAACGCAGGGTGAGGGCGAGGGGCGCCGAGACGAGGAAGGCCGCGAGCGTCTCCTCGTTGATCATCGCCCCGAGGTAGACGTGGACCGGAAGGAAGGCGAGCAGGCCGAAGGCCAAGGCCGCACGACGGACGTCGCCCGGATGCAGATGGAGCGAAGTCGCGGCGGCGAGCCCCGCGATGCCGAGCCCGACCCCGCCCGAGAAGAGCTGCAGGCCTGGAAGGATCCAGTCGCGCTCTCCGAGGGCGAGCAGCGCCCGGCCGATGCCGGCGGAGACGTAGTAGTAGAGGGGAGGGTGAGACGTGGCCCATGCGGCGTCGGGGGCAGGCAGGGACCACGATCGCATCAACATGGTGACGTACTCGACGTTCTCGACGGAGTCGAAGCCCAGGCGCGTCGGGTAGTGGACGCCGTTCCAGACGCGGAGCAAGACCGCCATGGCGAGGAGCCCCCATCCGGCGGCGGTCCAGGCGCGATCGTCATTCATCGTGTGGTCGCGGGTCACGGCGCTGCCCGTGCGCGAGCGATGGCATCCGCCATGTCGTCGGTGGAACGATCCCAATCGAAGGCGAGCGACCAGCGATGCGCCGCCGCGGACATCCGGAGCGCGAGCGCGTCGTCCTCGAGCAGCTCCCCGATGCGCGCGGCGAAGCCGTCCACGTCCTCGTCCTCCACGAGGTAGCCCGTCTCGCCGTGGCGTACCGAATCGCGGAGACCATCGGCATCGGTGGCCACCACGGGCGTGCCCGCGCCGTTGGCCTCGATCACCGTCAGCCCCCAGCCCTCCTTCTCCGAAGGGCAGACGCACACTCGTGCGCTCGCGAGGATCGCGTCGCGCGCGGCGCTCGGGGTGAAGCCCGTGAAGCGCGTCCGCTCGCCGAGCCCGAGCGTCCCGGCGAGCGCCTCGAGATCATCGCGGGCGGGGCCGCGGCCGATGATGGTGATCCTCGCCTGCGGAAAGCGCGGCGCGAGGATCGCCATGGCGCGCAGCATCACATCCACCTTCTTGTAGACCTCGAGCCGGCCCACGTAGACCACGTGCGGCTCGCGTGGTGTCTTCAGATCCACCATGCATGCCGGCGGGTCGACGCCGGGATGGCTGACCACGACGTCGCGCGCGGGGATGCCCCGAGCGATCAGGTCGGTGCGGCTGCTCTCGCTGATCGCAACGAAGGGGCGCCCGCGGTAGAGCGCCGGGATCAGGCGCTCGCTGGTCCAGACGCCGGCGGCGACGGGCCAGGGCACCTGCTGGAAGGCCACCTCGCCGAAGAGATGATGACAGAGCGCGAGCACCGGCGCCTTCGCGTAGACGGGCGAGTAGAAGGGCACCTTGTTCAGGCACTCGACGACGGCGTCGTAGAGGCCCCGCCGGGTGTCGCGCGCGGTCTGGACGGGAACGCTCGGGTAGTAGCGCGCCAGCCCGCCCAGTCGATGCACCCGAACGCCCTGCACGTCCTCGACCTCGGCGCCGCCATCGAAGCCCGCGGCGTAGTGGTGCACCTCGTAGCCGCGTCTGGCGAGGCGGCCGAAGATCTCGTAGACGTGCGTCTCGGCGCCCCCCGCCTTCGGATGGAGCGGATCGCGCTCGTTCAGGATCAGCACCCGGCAGGGCTCGGCTCCCGTGTCGCTCACGAAGGACGGCCCTCTCCCGCGGCGGACGGGGACGGGTTCTCAGAGCCGGCCGAGGGCATCGCTGATGCGCAGCCACCACACGACCCAGAGCGCCTCGAGGCCGATGCGGAAGGTGAGCTTGGAGGTCCCCCTTGTCCGGTCGAGAAAGAAGAAGGGGAGCTCCTTGATGCGCGCGCCGTGCTTCACGAATCGGTAGTTCATCTCGATCTGGAACGCGTAGCCGTTCGCCCGGATCCGCTCGAAGCCCATCTTCTCGAGCAGAGAGCGCCGCATGCAGCGGAACCCGCCGGTGGTGTCGGAGACCGGCAGGGCGGTGATCTTCTTCGCGTAGACGTTGCCGAAGTAGCTGATCAGGATGCGCTCGATGGGCCAGTTCACCACGGTGATTCCGTTGAGGTATCGAGAGCCGAGCACCACGTCGTGGTCCTCCATCGCCTCGAGCATCTCGGGGATCGTGTCTGGCGGATGAGAGAAGTCGCAATCCATCTGGAGCACGTAGTCGGCCCCGAGCTCGAGGGCGCGCGACAGCCCCGCGCGATAGGCGGGGCCCAGCCCCTGCTTCTCGCTGCGGTGGAGGACGTGGACCCGGCCGGGGGAGCCGAGGGCGAGCTCGTCCGCGATCTTGCCGGTCCCGTCGGGCGAGTCGTCGTCCACCACCAGCACCTCCATGCGCGGGTCCTGATCCAGGACCTCGGGCACGATGAGTGGGAGGTTCTCCGCCTCGTTGTAGGTGGGAATCACGGCGATGACGCGGGTCATTGGAAGCACCGAGGAGGGTAGGCACCGAAGAGGGTGAGCTCCGAAGAGCTTCGAGCTTACTACGTTCGTTCCTTCCCGTATAGCGTGGGTGACGCGGAGGTCCCCGGTATCCCAGGGGAAGCCGACCCTTGCGCACTCCCTGCCACCCTTCCGACGGATTCGCATGAGCCTGGAAGGACCGCAGCGCGGCCGCCTTCGCGGCGCGCCAGGGGAAATGTGACACCGGTCATCAAGATCACGGGGGAATCCATCGATATCACAAGGGACCTGCACCGTGGCTGCCGCTCGGCGCGCCATCCGGGGAGAACATCGAGCCCATGCACCGATCCACGCTTCTTCATGCGCTGCGGCGCTCGACCCTGGGCGCGCTCGCGGCGCTCTTCGTGGCGCCCGCGGCCTTCGCGGATTGGACGATCTACCTGAGTGGTCAGATGGGCATCGGCGTCACCACTGCGGACATCCGTGGAACGAGCGTCCGTCGCGGGCTGAATGGCGAGGGCGTGCCGGTGCTGCTGCTCGACCAGGCCGGCAGCGATACGACCCCGGCCATCGGCATGTCCCTGGGCGTGCAGATGCCCCTCGACGAGCTGGCGCCCTGGAATCTGCCCTTCGGCTGGCGTCCGCCGGATTGGAAGACCCGCGTCGAGGTCGAGTTCACCGGGCTGCGTCAGGTCGAGGCTCGGACGACGGGCTTCACGAACGTGGATACGGGCGATCCGATCACGGCCTTTCCCGTCATGTTCAGCGAGGCCTCGACCTGGAACTTCAGCGTGAACCTCTGGCAGGACGTTCCGCTGCGACTGCTCGATCGTCCGATCGCGAAGCTCTTCGGGCGGACACCGCGAAGCGTCTCCAAGTTCCTCGATCGCACCGACTTCCAGGTGGGCGGCGGCGTAGGCTTCTCGAGCCTGAGCTTCTCGAGCATCGACAATCTGCACCTCGGCCAGGGCGATACCATCAACTTCGCGTGGCAGGTGGGGACCGGCTTCTCGTACGAGCTCACCTCGATCGTCGCCCTCGAGGCCGGCTACCGCTACGTCGACTCCGGGACTGGGCGAAGCAGCTTCTTCGACAGCACGACCGCCGCAGACCCCGTGAACCGGGGCCCCTACTCGGTGGGCCTGTCGAGCCACGAGGGCCGCTTCGCCCTGCGCGTGCTGCTCTACAGCTTCCTCAACCCCTGGCGGAACATCTGAGGCGCCGGGCGCGAGCCGCTCGATAGCAGCGCTCCGGGGGCTCCGATAGTCTCCCGGCGTGCGTGCCAGCCTCCTCCGCATCATCGCCGGCCGGGCGCTCCCCGCCCTGCTCGCGCTCCTCGTCCTGCTCTCCGCCGTGCCGGCGGGCGCGGTGAAGACGCGCCATCTGCGCGGCGTGCCGATGCAGTACAAGAGCAAGGAGCTGCGCGACATCATTCGCGACGTCGGCCGCGCGATCGACCGGCGCTTCATCTTCGGCGACGACGTGCGCGGTCGGGTCTCCATCACGGTCCCCGGGCGGGTGACCCCCGAAGAGGCGGTCCAGCTGCTCAACGCCGCTCTCTACCTGAAGGGCTTCGTCGCCGTTCCCATCGCGGACACCGCCTACAAGGTGATCCCCGTCGAGACGGGCCTCCCCTCGGTCAGCCTGCGCGAGATCGAGGACGAGGAGGGCGAGGAGCTCATCACCACGCTCCTGCCCATGGAGTCCGTGAGCGCGCAGGACGTGGTGAACACCCTCAAGCCCTACATCGGCGAGAAGGGCATCATCCTCGCCACCGAGGAGACGAACAGCCTCATCCTCGTGTCCAGCGAAGCCAGACTGAGGCGCGTCATGCTCCTGGCGTCGGCCATCGACGACGTGGGCGAGTCGAAGCTGCTGGTCAGACAGATCCGCTACGTCGATGCGACCCGGCTCGCAGAGCTGGTGGGCGAGGTGATCAACGAAGGCGTGATCCAGTCGCACCAGGTCGAGCTGTTCACGGATCAGCGGACGAACCTGCTGATCGCGGCTGGGCAGGAGGAGCGCCTCGACGATCTGCGCGACTTCATCGATCGATTCGACGTGATGAACGAGGGCAGCGGCGAGCTGCGCGTCATCCCCGTCCGCAACCGCGATCCCGACGAGGTCGCCGATATCCTGCGCGAGATGGTCAAGGGGCAGAACGACGTCAGCTCAGGCGTCGGGGGTCGCGTTCCGAACTCCCGAGCGCGAGCCCTCTCGAATCGGGGGCTCCTCAACACCGACACGGTGATCGCGGTCGACGGAGCCACGCGCTCCCTCCTGATCCAGACCGACCAGGAGAGCTTCGAGCCGCTGCTCGCCCTGATCGGTCAGCTCGATCGCGTTCCGCCGCGTGTCTCCGTGGACGTCGTCGCCTTCGAGTTCTCGCGGCCCGCCAACTACGTCTTCGGCATCGACTTCACGACGCCGCTGAACTCGCCCAAGGACGAGGACGATCTGCTGGTCCTCTTCAGCTCGAATACGAGCGGCCTCCTCCCGGGCGTGCCCGATCCCAACGCCGCGCTCTACAGCCGCTTCACCCGTGCGCCCATCGCGTTCCCGGTCACGGAGATCGACGGCATCCCCATCGAGGCCCTCGGACTGCCGACGGACGCCACCTCGTTGAGCCTCAACGCCGGTCAGTCCGACGCCCGCGCGAACCTGCTCATCAATCCCCACATCGTGGTGCTCTCCGGGGACGAGCACCGCGTCTTCGTGGGCAACAACGTCCCGATTCCCGTGGCGTCCGGGAGCGGGAGCGACGCCACGGATGAGGAGGCCGGGACCCCGGGCTCCGCCCAGGGCCCAAGCGCCACGGTCAGGCAGAACATCGATCGGCAGGACGTCGGTGTCGAGCTGCGTGTGAAGCCGACCGTGGGACTCGAGGGCACGGTGGACCTCGAGATCTTCTTCGAGGTCAGCGACATCGCGACGTCTCTGGCCGGAGATCCCGCGGAGGTCGGACCCACGATCCTCAAGCGGACCTTCGAGGCGAAGATCAAGCTGCGAGATGGCGAGTTCGCCGTGATGGGCGCCCAGACGGACCGCAACCTGGTCACCTCCCTGAGCGGAGTCCCCTTTCTGATGGACCTGCCCTTCTTCGGCCACTACTTCCGCACCGAGCGAAGGGGGCTTCGAGACGACGATCTCGTGGTGGTGGTGAGCGCGCGCGTCCTGAGGACACGCGAAGAGGACATCGCGGAGTCGATCCGGCGCCAGATCAACTTCGATCGCGCCATCGCGCGGGTGCACGACCTCGACGTCCGCTCCGACGCCCCCTACGCGGTGCTGCTCGATACCGTGCGAGTCGAGGATCAGGCGCACGACATCGCCCGCAGCTTCGCAGAGGACGGCTTCAACACGCGGGTGACCGCCTGGAGCATCCGAGGGCTGCCGGTCTGGGACGTCTACGTCACCGACCTGCCCAGCATGGCCGTCGCATCGGAGCTGGCCGAGCGCTTCATCAGCCAGGGCTGGCAGGCGCAGCTCATGATCCTGCCGACGGAGAACGAGCTCGCCGGCGAGTAGCCGAGGCCGGCTCGGGCCGAGCGCGTGGCGGCCACCAGCGGATGGTGCCCGAGAGCGCGCCTTCGTCGTCGACGCACAGATGCGGGAGTCCGAGCTGCTGGAGCCAACGCAGGCCCCCCTCGCGACCAGCCGACATCGCGACGGTGCTCGCGGTGCCGGCGATCAGGCATTGCCCGGCCACTACGGAGACGCCCGCGAATCCCTCGACGGGCCAGCCGGTTCGCGGGTCCAGGATGTGGCAATAGCGCCTGCCCTCGACCAGCATGAAGCGCTCGTAGCTCCCGCTGCTCGCGATGGCGCCCCGGTGCAGCGGGACGGTGGCGATCGCCCGACTCGGCGCGCGAGGGTCGCGGACGCCGATCTGCCAGGGCGATCCATCGGGATGGGGGCCGATCACGCAGAGGTCCCCGCCGAGATCGACGAGCCCCGACTCGATTCCCTGGATGCGACAGAGCGATGCGGCACGATCCGCCGCGTACTCCTTCACGCAGCCCCCGAAGTCGATCTCCATGCCCCGGCGAGGCAGGCGGAAGAAGGGGCGCGACCATTCCACCTCCTGCCAGCCCACGCATTTCAGGATCGCGTCGATCTCCGACTGGTCGGGGATGCGGCCCGACTTCAGATCCCAGACCCGGCGCAGGACGCCGGAGGTGATGTCGAAGAGGCCCCCGCTCTGGGCGTGGGCCGTATGCGCATAGTCGAGGAGGCCCGCGGTCTCGTCGTCGAGCCGGAGGGCCTCTCGGCCAGCCATCCGATTGATGCGGCTGGTGACGCTGTCGGGTCGATAGCGCGAGTACTTGGCCTCGAGCCGATCGAGGTCCGAGATCACCTGGTCGGCCACGCCTCTGGCCTCCGACTCGCTCTCTGCGTGGAGCTGGAGCTCGCAGGGGCTCCCCATGACGCTGAAGGGGACACGGACCAGCATCGCGTCCGCTCTCTAGAAGCGCGCGCCGACTCGCGCGGAGACCATGTGGTAGTCCATCAGGCCCGGCGAGGGGACGTCCACGGTCCGGAGGCTCAGGCTGCCCGAGCTCATGTAGCGCTCGTAGCCGAGCGAGAGGATCGTATCGATGGAGTCGACGGGCCACTCCTCGAGCTCGGCCGCGCCCTTCAGCCCGAAGCTGATGGCACCGAAGGGCGAGAGGCGATAGTCGCTGGTCGCGAACTCCGGGTTCTCGGACTGGAAGATCGGCCCGTAGAATTCGGCCTGACTCTGGCTGTAGTAGCGGAGGTGCGGAGTCACCAGCCACCGCTCCGCCAGCCGCTGATACCACGAGACCTCCACGGAGAGCGCGTTCGTGCCCCAGCTGTCCCAGTGGTAGCCCACGTCCATGTGGAGTGTGCCATCGGCGGGCTCGATGAGCTGGCGATAGCGGAGCGTGAGGGCGAGCTGGTCGCGGGTGGAGGGGCGGCTGTCGCTGATGTTCCGGGTGCCCGCACGAACCAGCTTGTAGGGATCGCTCAGGAATCCCTCTCCGGCCTTCCAGGAGAGCCCGAGCTGCATCATGGCCTTCCACGCCAGAAGCTGACTGGCGCTGAAGTCCATGGCGGTGGTCTCCTTGCTGTATCTGGCACCGAGCAGGTGGCCATGGGAGGTGGGGTCGGTGGGCTCGATCGTGTCCCAGGAGAAGCCGAAGCCCAGCGCCAGCGTCAGGTTCTTGTCGAAGTAGCTGCGCGTGCCTCCGAAGCCGAAGCTGCCGGCGAAGTAGTCGTTCTCGTCGGAGATGCCGCCGCTCACGTTGAGCGTGCTGCGATCGAAGTAGTGGGTGACGCGCGCATTCACGTCCACCCGCTGCTCTTCGATGGTCGCGCCCGTCATGGCCTGCAGGGGCCGATCGGGCTCGGGGCCAGGGACGACGTACCAGGGGGTGGCGCCCGCCATGGTCTCGTAGACGAGGTCGATGCCCGTATCGATGCGCGAGGTCACGGGGGCCACGACGTTGAACTGATGTGCGTGGATCTGATAGCGATTCTGGCTGCCGCCCTGGGCCGCTGCGAAGTTCTCGGCGGCGAGCGGGTCTTCGCGGTAGTACGAGTACCGGTAGTCGGCGCTGACGCGATCCACGGGCGAGTCGGCGCGTGCCTCGCCGGCGTTCAGCCCGTGCAATGCGAGCGCGCTCGAGGTCAGGGCGGCGAGCGGGCTCGGGCCGGAGTGCAGCTGGGGCTTGGGCTCAGTTGCAGCCACATCCACCCCCGGCTCCTCCGCCCACCGGAAGCGCAGCCTCCTTGGAGAAGCGGACGTGATTCTGGAGCTGGGCCCGGAGGGGGGCGGGGTCCCAGGCCATCTCGGTGCGGGTGAAGGCCTCGCGCTCCCACGGCTTCACGGCCGCGCAGCCGGAGAGGGCGAGGATCGAGAGACAGGACAACGCTGCGAGAAGACGGACGGGGCGCGTCATCTTCGCTTCCCCAGCAGCGCCGTGATCTCGGCGCGGATCTTCTCGATGTCGCCCTTCTTGTAGCCCTCGTGGACCTTGGCGATGCGCCCATCGCGATCGATGAGATAGGAGGTGGGCATCGTCTCGAGTTCGAACTTCTCGGGGAGGGCGCCCCTGGGATCGCTGCCGCTCGGATAGCCCACCGGATGCTTCTCGAGGAACTTGAGCGCCTTCGTGGGGTCCTGGTCGAGGTTGACGGCGACGATCTGGAAGTGCTCGGCGGGCATCTGCTTGCGCAGCGCTTCGAGGTCCGGAATCGACTTGAGACAGGGCGGGCACCAGGAGGCCCAGAAGTCCAGCCAGACCACCTTGCCCCGATAATCCGCGAGGCTCAGCTTCCCGTCGCCGCCCAGCAGCGAGATCGCGAAGGCCGGCGCCTTGTCGCCGGGCTCCACGGCGGATGCAGGCGAAACACACAAGAGTGTTCCCACCATGGCGAAGAGCGCGACGGACTTCGCGAGGTTCGATTGCCGAGGCTCGCTCATGAGTGATCTCCCACGCTTGGATCCGGGGTTCTGCTCATTCCATCGACCGTTCGCGGCCCGAGGCTGAGGGCAATGCGACGGATTCATGGCTGGAGCCCCGCCGCTCCGCAGCTCCCTTCGTAGCTCGAAGCGCCGGGCTCAGCTCGGCCCCTGGGCGACCATGCGCCCGCTGGCTCTGCCCAGCATCTCGAGCAGGCCATCCACGGTCAGCAGCTCAGGGAGAACGCTGGGGGCCCCCTGCTCGCCTTCCCCGTAGAGGAGGTAGACGGGAACTCCGGCGCGTCCATGGCGCGAGAGCTCCTGGCGGATCGCCTCGTCGCGGGCCGTCCAGTCACCGTAGAGGAGGATCCATCCACCCTCCTCGAACGCCTGGAGGATGCGCTCGTCCGAGAGCACGAGCTCTTCGTTCACCTTGCAGGTGATGCACCAGTCGGCCGAGAAGGCCACGAAGACCGGCTTGCCGGTGGCCAGCGCCTCGCGGGTGGCCTTCTCGCTCCAGGGCTCCCACGGGCCCGAGACGGCGAGCGCCGCGCTCGCGGAGGCCGGACGCGCCTCGCCCAGCACCCCGTCCAGCTGCACCAGCGCCGCGATCGTGAGGATCGCGACGCCGGCCGCCGTGTAGCGGCCTGAGGGCCTTCCCTGCAGGTTGCCGAAGATCCAGAGGCCGAAGGCCAGCGCGAGCAGCAGACTCGAGAGCAGCACCACGCCCTGCAGCCCCGACAGCCCACCGATGATGGAGAAGAGCCAGATCTGCGTGGCGAGCAGGGCGAAGCCGAGGCCCGCGCGCAGCTTGAGCATCCACGGGCCGGACCTGGGGATGAGGCCCGACCAGGCGGGGATCAGCGTGACGAGCACGAAGGGGGCCGCCAGGCCCGCGCCGATGGCGAGGAAGATCGCGACGATGTGCGTCGCCGGACTCGCGAACGCGAAGCCGACCGCAGTGCCCAGGAAGGGCGCGGAGCACGGCGTGGCGAGCACCACGGCGAGCAGCCCCTCGAAGAAGCTCCGCCGGGCGCCGACGGCTTCGTTGCCGATCTCCGCCGCCGCGCTCACGTCGACGCTGATCTCGAAGACGCCGAAGAGGTTCAGGGCGAAGGTCACGAGTACCGTGGAGATCACCGCCACGAAGATGGGCGATTGGAACTGGAAGCCCCAACCCACCTGCGTCCCGGCGGCGCGGAGCGCGAGGACGACGCCGGCGAGCACCGCCATCGAGAGCAGGATGCCCGCCGCGTAGGCGGCGCCGCTGGTCAGTACCTCCCGGCGCGATCGGCCCGCCATCTCGGCCACCGAGAAGACCTTGATGGCGAGCACCGGCAGGACGCAGGGCATCAGGTTCAGGATCAGCCCACCGAGCAGCGCCAGCGCGAGGGCGCCCAGCAGCCCCTGCTCCGGGGCCGGAGGCGCCGCGGCCTGCGACTTCGCCGCGGCAGAAGCCCAGTGGCGGCCGAGCTCTTCGGTCGGCTCGCCGGCCATCGCCAGGGGCATCGGCAGGTCGAGCTCGACGGCGACGGGCCCGCCATTCTCTCCGACCAGGTTCAGCACGCCGCGCAGCCGCACGTCCTCGATCTCGGCACCGTCGATCCGGTTGCCCTCGAAGTCGAGGAGCTGTGCGCCGGAGGGATCGGGAGGGGTCGCGCTCCCGGCCTCGAAGGTGAACTCGTCGGGCAGGTCGACGATGAAGCCGTCCCGGCTTCCGTGCAGCGCGTCCGCTTGATCGTCGCCCGCAGCGACCAGGTGCTTCTCGCAGTCGCCGTCGAGGGCCGCGCGCGCGCAGCTGCGGATCAGCAGCGCACCCTCGAAGTCCTCGCCCGGGGCGATGGCGGAGCGTGAATAGAGGACGCTCACGTCCAGGCCGATGGACTCCGGCGAGACGGGGACCTGCGCGGCGAACTCGTCGAAGACGGCGCGCTCGCTCGCCGTCCCGCGCGAGTCCGGGGAGATCGAAGAGATGGAGCGCTCGAGCTCGAAGCTGGCCGGCACGCACTGGGTCTTGCAGACGAGCAGCTCGACGCTCACGCGCGCGTAGCGCTCGCCCGTCCAGTCTGCGTCGTAGGCGGCCTCGCTGAAGAGCAGCACGCGCTTCTCGTAGCCGAAGGTGGTGAACATCCCGTCGGCCTCCCGGAATGCCATCGGGGCCGGCCACTGCACCTCGCCCACCGAGCCGCCGTCGATCGCCCAGGAGAGGCGGGTCGGCAGGCCCGTATCCCCGGGATTGCGCCAGTACATGTGCCAGCCGGGATCGAGGTCGAAGAGGACGCCCACCCGGAAGGCCGCCGCCTCGCTCCGCGGTGGATCGATCAGCAGTCGCCCCCGGACGCGCGAGTCCCCGCGCTGGATGGCGCCCTCGCCACGCGCGCCTTCGGGCACGGGCGGGAGATCGCCCGCCATCGCGCTGGCGGCCGCAAAGCCGGCCGAGATGTGGAGCACGACGAGCCAGAGGAGGATCCGGCTCCATGCGCGAATGGCCGCGCGCGCGACGCCGAGGTCGCTCTGCTCTCCCGCTTTCACTTCCGCCACTTCCGATCTCCCACCCCGGGCACCCGGACGTGTCCGATCCGGACGGCTGCGCCAGCCGTTATCGACGTCTGCAGGCATCAACATGTGCGATCTGACCCGACCCGCTCCCCGAGCGGCACCGCGCGCGCTCGTCCCTTCCGGTTGCCAGCGACCACGCGCCCAGAGCGTTCGGTGTGGCTCGCATCACGTGGGTTCGGCGCCGTGCGGCCGATTTGCAGGCAGATTGCATGACTCGGGCGCGCCATGCATCCGATCTCACACGTAGTGTGGGAGAAATAGCCCAGGTTTGTGAGGAAAGTCACCGAGAAGAAGTCCTCGAGCCCGATCACTGAGACCGGAGAAGCGAGCTCAATCCCCACTTCTTCGGAATCGAGGCTGGGGCGGATGTCGGAGGACGACGGGTCATGACGAGGACGAGGGACAGGTCGCTGAGATCCCAGCGAATCGAGATGGTCGGCGCCGACGCGTGGCCGCGGTGCCTTCGCTGGCGGCGGCGCCTCTGGCCCGCCTGTCTGGTGCTGCTCTGCGCAGTCGGAATGGCAGCGCCGGTCGCTGCCGACGAGTACGCCCGCGCCAAGCGGATCCACGATCGGCTGGTGGGCGTCCCACCGGACGATGCGCGGCTGCAGGCCATGGTGGACATCATGGGGCCGGGGCAGGTCAAGGAGGACGTGATCGCCGCGGCGCTCTACGCGCTCGACCACGACGTCTTCTACACCACGACGCTGAAGACGTGGATCACCCCCTGGACCAACGAGGAGCAGACGAAGTTCGCGCCCCTGAACGACTACACCGCCCTGGTGATCGGGATGATCCGCGACGACGTGCCCTTCAATACGGTGCTCTCCACCGATCTGATCTACGTCGGTCGCACCTCGGGCGCCGACGCGCCGGTGGACACGCCCTACTCCCGGCGCAACAACATCCACTACGAGGAGCTCGAAGACCGCCGGGTCAACCTGCGCAGTACGAGCGACTTCTTCTCGATCAGCCAATCGTCCGACCTGCCGGGCCCGCGCCTTCCGGTGGCGGATACCGCGGGCGTCGTCACGACCCGCGCCGCAGGGAAGGCCTTCTTCAGCGCCGGCACCAACCGCGCGATGTGGCGCTTCACGGCCATCAACTACCTCTGCCGGGACATGGAGCAGCTGCAGGATACGACCGTGCCCTCCAACTGGATCCGGCAGGACATCTCGCGCAGCCCCGGCGGCGACAGCGGCCTCTTCCTCAACTCGTGCTCGGGCTGTCACAACGGCATGGACCCGCTCTCGGGCGCCTACGCGTACTTCGACTGGGTGGAGGGCGACGACGGCGACGACGCAGACAATGGCCGGGTGGTCTTCACGCCCGGCAACGTCCAGCCCAAATATCTCATCAATGGCAACACCTTCCCCTTCGGCTACGAGACCAGCGACGATCGCTGGGAGAACTACTGGCTGCAGGGGCAGAACTCGCGCCTCGGCTGGCCCTCGTCGCCCAAGAGCGGATACGGGCCGAAGAGCATGGGCGAGATGGTGGGCAACAGCGACGCCTTCGCCACCTGCCAGGTGGAGAAGGTCTTCGAGCAGGTCTGCTTCCGACCGGACGAGTCGGACGAGGACCGCACCGCCATCACCGAGATCACCGAATCCTTCAAGCAGAACGGCTACGGCCTGAGGCGCGTCTTCGCCGAGGTGGCGGAGTACTGCACGCGCGCCGACGGCGCGCTCTGAGCCGAAGCGCCGGATGATTTCGATGATGTGTGCGATCCGAGGTACCGATATGAATCCCCCCCAGACCCATCTCCGCCCCCTTCTCACTGGCAAGATCCGGCTCGTCTGCCTGCTCGGGATGACCCTCTTCGGGGTCGCTTGCGGCCGCTACGACGGCGGTGACAGCATTCCCGCGAGCGGCAACGGTGGGAACTTCGTCGGCGCGCCGAGCGGCCTCTCCGAGGCCGAGCAGGTCGCGGCCTTCGAGGCGTCGGTCTATCCGGTGCTCCGCGAGCGCACCTGCAAGAACTGCCATACCGCGGCGGGCAGCGCGCCCTTCGACCTCGCGGACTCGAGCTCGACGACGGCCTACTACTCGATCATCAACGGTCAGAAGGTCGACTTCGTCAATCCTTCGGACTCGAGACTCGTTCGCAGGCTCAATCGCGACTCGCATCACTGCTGGAGCGATTGCGATCTCGACGGCGCCGCCATGCTCTCAGCGATCCAGGACTGGGTCGCCGAGATCGAGGCGCGCGGAGGCAGCTCGGAGGGCGGTGGCGAGCAGGTCGAGACCGCGGGCACGCTCGTGAGCTCCGAGGTCGGGGCGGGTGAGGGCGAGATCATCGAGAACGGAGAGCGCTACGAAGCCAACGTGATCGCGAGGTGGCTCTTCGACGAGGGCGTCGGCGAGACCGTGGCGCGTGATACCAGCGGCATCGCGCCCGCGATGGACCTGAGCCTGCGGGACGACGTGGATCTCATGGACTCCTACGGCATCGACCTTCGCGCGGACGTCGCCATCGGCTCCTTCGACACCGGGTACAAGCTCTACGACAGGATCGCCGATCCCTTCCAGGGCTCCGGCGAGTACTCTGTAGAGGTCTGGGTCGTCGCCGCGAATACGAACCAGTCGGCCGACATCATCCAGTACCGCGGACGAAGCGGGACGAACAACTTCAAGATCCGCCAGCGTCTCTATCAGTACGACTTCCGCAACGTGAGCCTCGCGAGCGGCATCAACGAGCGCAACGGCACGCCCGAGCTGCTCACCTACGACCAGGACCGCGACCTGCAGGCTGGCCTGCAGCACGCCGTGCTCACCTTCGATCGACTGCTGGGCCGACGTATCTACGTCAACGGCGCCTACACCGATGATGACGACGACTTCGGGGGCAGCCAGCTCTGGAACTGGGAGCGCGAGGGCCGGCTCATCATCGGCCAGGGGGGCAACAACGGCTGGGTGGGGCAGGTGCGCATGGTGGCCATCCACAACGCCGCGCTCACGCGCCAGCAGATCGAGCAGAACTACCTCGCCGGAGTCGGGCTGCGAACTCGCCTGAACTTCGACATCAGCGACTGGGCCGGCGATGGGGCGAAGGTCGAGATGTCGCTCACGCAGCTCGACGACGAGAGCTACCTGCTCTGCCAGCCGACTATCGTCGACGCGCCCACGGGCCTTCGCGTGCGCGGGCTCCGGGTCAAGATCAACGGCACCATATACGACCAGGGACAGGCGTTCACCCGGGTCAACTCGGTGGTGGGGAGCGACCGTCAGCAGCTCACCAACCACTGCACGCTCGTTCCCAGGCCCGAGACGCCCCCGCCCGGCGGCGACACATTCCAGATCGCCTTCGAGGGCCTCGGCGGCGCGGCCGACGGGTACTCCTGGGGAGACCCCGGAACCATCGACTACAACTACGACGACGTGGATCCCGTGCCCGCGACCGGGCTTCGCGAGTTCAGTCGCGTGAACGAGTCCATGGCCGAGATCACCGGGGTCGATGCAGGGACGGCAGCCATCGACGACACCTACCGGGCGCTGCTCCAGCAGCTGCCCAGCGACTACGACGTGCGCTCATTCGTAACGGCCCATCAGGTGGGCGTGGCCAAGCTCGGTCTCGCCTACTGCGAGGAGCTGGTGGACACGGCGGCCGCCTCCCAGGATCCGGGAGCGAGCTTCTTCGCCGTGACCAGTTTCGACTTCAGCGCCGTCCCGAGCGCGGCGTTCGCGAGTGAGTCGCTGATCCGCGAGATCACCGACCCGCTCGCCGAGCAGGTGATCGGCAACCTCGGCGTCTCGAGTCTGCCGACGGTGCCCGAGGTGGAGCTCGAGCTGCGCACCCTGCTGGAGAGCCTGCGCGACAACTGCACGACCTGCGACGCCGAGTACACGCGGTCGGCGGTCAAGGGGGCCTGCATGGCGGTGCTCGCCAGTGGTGCTGTAACGCTGCACTGAGACCGCAACCCCGCATCGCGATGCGCAAGTGATTCGTCCAGCGCGCCGATGGAAACGACGAAGAAGGTGGTCAACATGAACCAGGTAGATCTGAAGAAGCGAGTCGTCGGTCCGTATCTCCATCCGGACCACAAGCGCCCCGTCACGCGCAGGCAGTTCCTCTCGAGGGGCTTCCTCGGCGGGGCCGCACTGATCACGATGCCCAGCCTCTTCTCGATGTTCGCCGCGTCGAAGCAGGCGCGGGCGGCGTGCGCAGCGCTCGGTGGCGGCGTGCCCCAGATCCCCTTCATCGGCTTCGACCTGGCGGGGGGCGCGAACATCGCCGGATCCAACGTGCTCGTCGGTGCCAGCGGCCAGCTCGACGAGCTCTCCATCGAGGGCTATCGGAAGCTCGGACTCCCCGAGGAGCTGACGCCCCAGCGGCTGGGCACGGATGTCTTCAACGACGAGCTCGGACTCCTCTTCCATCGCGACAGCGCCCTCCTGGCCGGCATCATGGCCCGCACGAGCGCGGACACCCGATCGCGCATCAACGGCACGGTGCTCTGCTGTCGATCCAACGACGACACCAACCAGAATCCGCACAATCCGATCTACGGTGTGCGGCGCGCCGGTGCCAACGGCGAGCTCGTCCAGCTGATCGGTACGTCGTCCACGGACTCCGGCGGTCGTTCGATGGCGCCGGCGGCGATGCTCGATCCGGAGTACCGCCCGACCAAGGTGGACCGCCCCAGCGACGCGACGGGCCTCGTGGACACGGGTGAGCTCGCCAACATGCTCGGCGCCGGCAACGCAGGCGACGTGATGGCGTCCATGGCGGCGATCAGCGGAGCGAAGGTCGGGCTGACCGGCGAGAGCGCCGAGACGCAGGAGTTCATCAACTGCGTCTACAGCCAGAGCGAGGACCTGGTCCGGAACTTCAGCGACAAGGATGCGCTCGATCCCACCAAGGACTTGCACATGGTGCCCCTGGTGGACCCGGCGCCGGATCCCCCGACGACGATCTTCGCCAGCGTCGACGAGCTCGAGGACGATCGCACGTATCGCAAGGCCGCTTCGGTGGCGAAGCTGGTGGTCGGCGGCACGGCCGGGGCCGGAACCGTCGAGCTCGGCGGCTACGACTACCACGACAGCACCCGCAGCACCGGCGAGCGCCGGGACTTCGAGGCCGGCGAGGCCATCGGAATCGCGCTCGAGTATGCCTCGAGGGTGGGCCGCGACCTGATGATCTACTGCTTCACCGACGGTGGGGTGTCATCGAACGGCCAGATGGACAACGCCGTGGGCAAGCCAGTATGGAAGGGTGATAGCGGCGGAACCGCAGCGGCCTTCATCCTCGCCTACGGGGCGGCGGGCCGACCCAATCTGACCGATCCCGCGAGGGCGCAGATCGGCGTATTCAAGAGCTCGGGCTCGGTGGAGACCTCGCATTCGGGCAGGTCCGCGGCGATCTCGAACTCGCCCGCGCTGCTCGCGGAGACCGTCGTGCTCAACTACCTGGCCCTGCATGGGCGCGTCGGCGACTACGGCACCGTGATGAACGGCTCGCCCGGCATCACGGGAGCGCTGGACGAGCTGATCGCCTTCGACGTGATGCCGTCCTAGCGACGAATCAACCATACGAGATCGGGCGTGCGGCGATGACCAGGGGGCATCGCCGCTTGCTCTTCCAGTTTCAAGAGCCCCCGGGCGGGGGATCACGGAAGGCAGCGGCCAGGGGTCGCCGTCTCCGTGTGGGGTGATCGATGGCCGTTCAGACCGACGGGGCGCCTTCCTGGCTCTTCTCCTTCGTGGATCTCGCGTTCCTGATGCTGATCGCGATGACCCAGCTCGCCAGCGACGTCGATCCGCAGGCGGTGGATCTGGGCGAGATGGTCGTTCCCCGGATCGGCTCCGAGTCCACGGGCGAGCTGCAGACCGGCGCCTCGAAGGCGTGGCAGCTGCGCGTGCATCCCATGGCGGGCGAAGGCGCCGAAGATCTCGGCGCCTTCGAGCTCGTGGTGCTCGGCGGCGAGTCGGATGAAGCGCCGATGCGCTTCGCGGAGGTGGATGCCCTGCGCACCGAGCTCGCTGGACTCTCCGCGCGCGGGGGGACGCGACCGCTGCTGGCGCCGCACGAGGACTCGCGCTCCCAGGATCTGCTCGATGCGGCTGCGCTGATCGAGGAGTTCTGGCCGGGTCGTCGCCGCGTGACCGTCGCCCGGGTCTTCGAGCCGTAGATGGGCGCCTGGCGAGTCGACCAACGCTACGGCGCCGGAGCTGCGAACGTCCGCCTCAACGCGGAGCCGCTCGAGTTCCCGAGCCGGCCCTACACGCTCTTCGAGGGCATCGCGCGCCTCCGCGCCGATCTGCACGCCGAGGGGCACAGTCTGCGCCGTATGGTCGCGGCGGCGCCCGCACTCGCGCTCGGCATCGCGCTCGTCATGAGCTTCTTCGTCACGGTGGTGCGCGACCGCATCGATGAGAGCGCGGTGACGGTGGTGATGATGCGAACGGAGCCGCTCTCCGTCGTCGAGCCGGTGGTCGAGGAGGTCCCTCCGCCCGAGCCCGAGCCGATCCCAGAGCCGAAGGTCGCCGAGAAGCCACCGCCTCCCGCGCCGAAGCCCGAGCCGATGGTCGTTCCGCCGCCGCCCGAGCCGAAGATCGCGAAGGCGCCGCCGCCGAAGCCCAGGGTCGAGATGCCGAAGCCGACCGCGCTCCCCAGGCCCCTCGCGCCCCCGCCGGTGGCGCGACGCGAGCCGCTCCGCGCGCGGCCCGAGCCGCCGAGAGCGGTGAAGCCGAAGCTGGAGATGGCCGCCCTCGACGCGCCCGAAGTGCCCGCACCCACCCGTGCCGAGCGCGTTCGACCGAGCATGCGACCGGATGTCGCTGCGCCGAAGCCGCGGGTCGAGCTGCAGCCGGTCGCGCAGCTCGCTGTGGACGAAGCGCCGGCGCCGCGTGCAGAGCGCTTCGCCGCCGTTCGTCAGAAGCCGCTGCCGCGAAGTGCCCGACCGGACCTCGCGCCGGTGATCGCATCGCGCGCACCCGACGCGCCAGCCACGCCCACGAGGCCGGGGCGAAGCGCCCGCAGCGCGCCGGCCGTTCCGCAGGGCCATCGGCCCTCGCCCGATCTCGCCCTGCCGACGGCGATGACCGCGCCGAAGCAGCCCGTGCCGGCGGCGCCTGCCCGCACCACGCGCGCTGCGCCCCGCGCGGCGCCGCGGCCCAGCGCGCCCGCGCCTTCGCTGGCGTTGCCCGCTTCCAGTGCCACGCGAACGGCCGCCGCGATGCCGTCGCGGGCGCCGACCCGACGAGGCGAACGCACCGCGCCGGGACCGCAGCGATCCCGCGCAGCAGGCACTCCGGACGCCCGGCTCGCGGGCGTGCCGCTCGGATCACTGGCCGCCTGCGTGAGTGATCGCGAGGAAGACCTGCTCAAGCAGAAGCTCGTCGCGGCCGTTACGACGCAGAAGGAGTGCGTAAGTGGGTCGGGTACCTATCGATTCGTCGAGACCAAGAACCTCAACGCCTTCCTGATGCGCATCGAACGTGCGCCGGGGCGCACCGTGGCGGATCGCTGCGTCGAGCTCCGATACGCCATCGACTGCGTGCGGCAGCAGCGTCGTTAGCCATCCCAGCCTCCGCGCGTGCCTGGTCACGATCCCGGTCGCACACGTACCCCAGAAAGCCGATTCGATGAAGGGAACCTCCATGATCCGCAAACTCGCCGTTCTGTTCGCGGTCCTCGTCTGCTGGACCGGCCCCGGAACGGGCGCGTCGGCCCAGGAGCTGGTGGACACTTCGCGTTGGGAGGCGTATCTCGATTACGCGTATGTGTACGTATCCGCCGACACCGCCACGCTGCGTGAGCGCCTCGACCAGTACGGACAGGAGGCGCAGATGACGCTCGCCGAGTACATCGCCATCGAGGGCGGCGAGGCGGGCGATCAGGGGCTGGTGGACGACGAGAAGACCCGCCGCCTGGCCGTGGCTCATCTGCTCGACTATCTCTCGACGCGCGAGCCCCAGAGCCTGGCGCGCGCCGTGGATCTGATCTCGGAGTTCCGTGATCAGAACGGCCGGCATGAGAACCTCTACTGGCATCACTACATCATGGCGCATCGCGCTCTCGACAAGGGCGCCGCCAGCGACTTCACGCGCGAGATCCTCGCGCTCTGGATGGACGTCGTGGTGCCGCTCGAGAGCCCCTACGAGACCCTGCAGGCTCTCTCGCTCTCGCAGTCGGCGAACTCGGGCTTCGTGTCGGCGCTGCCCTACGTCTTCGAGAACGTCACGCGCATGATCCTGCTGCGCAGTCAGGAGATGGGCGTGCATCGCGATCTGGATCCGCTGGCCGCGGTGGTGCGCATGCTCGGCGCGGGCCGCGTGGGCGCGCATCCTGAAGTGATTCCGCCCGACGCCTCTTCGAAGGCCTATCTCGACCGCATCATCGCGCGCCTGGACGGCGCCGCGTCGGACGGCGGAAGCCTGACCTTCACCCTGATGCTCTTCGAGGCGGGCAAGTACCACGACCAGGCGCGCGGCCTGCTGGCCAGCGAGGGGCTCTCGGAGGAGACCATCAAGGCGATGGGCGTCGCGACCGGCGCATATCAGACGGCGCTTGGTCTGGCCGAGACGCTGCAGGGCGAGGGGGCCGTCTATGCGCGCGTGCTTCGGCAGCTCGGCGAGGTCTGGGCGGCCAAACAGCGCCTCGGGGTCGACCCCTACGTGGAGATGCCGCTCACCATCGAGGGCGCCATTGCCGTCTATCGCGATCTGCACGCGGCGGGGATCGAGGACGACTGGAAGCGCGAGGGATATCGTCGCACCGGTTTCGAGTCGTACGTGGCCTCGATGCAGGGGCTGTGGGAAGAGATCCAGGAGGCAAGCCTCAACGCGGCCGACTACTACCTCACTCGCAGCATCGCCGAGCCGACGCGGGCCGACGAACACATCCGCAGCGCGGCCAGGACCTATGGGGTCTATCTCGCCTTCTTCGAGGCGTTCGCCACCGAGGAGGGCGCGCCCTTCGTGCCCGACTCCGCCCACTTCGCCGCCTACGAGGCGGCCAAGGGCTTCGGCGACAGCTTCCTCCACTATTCGGCGAGTACGCCCAGCGCGGCGGAGATCCAGAAGGCCGTCGAGCGGTACCTCTTCGCCCTCCGCCTCTATCCCTTCGATCGCAATCTCTGGCCGGCCCTGGCGGGCGCCCTGGAGCGTCAGGGGCGATCGAATCAATTCCTCGCCCTGGCGCGGCCCATCGCGGACGCCACGGTGCGCTCGCGACACCTCGATGCGTGGATCGAGGATGGCGAGGAGGGTGCCGAGGAGGTGGCGATTCTGCGGCGCGCGATGTCCGACGAGCTGGCCATCATGTACCTGGGCTTTGCGGACGCGGAGGGACTGGACGAGCTCGAGACCAGTCTGGCCGAGCTCAAGGGGCGCCGCGACGCCGTCGAGGCGCGCCTCGCGCAGCTGCGATCGGGCGGCGTCGCCATGCAGCCCGGCCCTGCCGCGCAGGCGCCATCCTCCGATGGCGCTGCCGCGTCCGAGTCGAGCGTGATCGAGCGCGCGAAGATGCAGCGGGAGGTGGAGCAGAGCGAGCAGCTGCTCGCACGGCTCGACAAGCAGCTGGCCTCGCGCAATCGGGCGCTTCCGCTCTTCCAGGCGACCCTCACGACCGACGAGCTGATCCGCGATCTGCGCGGACGGCGCGATCATCCCCTGCACACGCTGCTTCGCCGGCTCCACCACGAGACCCGGCCCGGCGGCGCTTCGGACGACGAGTGATCAGGAGCCCATCATGACGCCCACCTCGAAGAACCCCGCGCGCGTCACCCGCGCCACGGCGATTGCCGCCGTCGGCCTTGCGCTTGCGCTGCTCGGCTGTGCGGGTGGTCCGCCCGGCTACGTCCGAGACGGGGCCGAAGCCACCGTCGTGGAGGCGCCGCTCGGCGGCGAAGCGCTCTACCAGCGCAAGCAGGACCTGATCCGAGCCCAGCGCGACATGACCGCCTTCCACGCCACGCTCGCGAGTCTCGTCGATCGACGGGACAGCCGTGGCCAGGCGGTCTTCGACGCGTTCCTCGTGGACTACATGGGCCGGCACCTCGACCCGCTGCTCGGCGCCGAGTGGCAGAGCACGCATCCGGAGGTGATGGCCACCGACGCGAACCTGCGCTTCCTCAAGGCCGAGGTCCTCGTGCAGATGCGCTATCCGCGGCTGGTGCAGGGCGTGATCGACGACATCGAGCGGCGCTACACGGGCCAGGACGCGTTGCTCGTCGACTACCCGGTGGGCGAGCAGAGCAGCCTCGTCGACGCACTGGCGCTGCTGCGTGATCGGAAGTGGGGCGAGTAGCCGAAGCTGCGGCACACTCGACGCCATCTCCACCAACAAGGGAAGCGCGCGCGGCCCGAGGCCTCGCGTCGATTCGCGAAAGGAAGTGATCGTGGAATCCTTCGTACCCGGCGACCAGGCGATGACCTGGGTCGTGACCACCCTCTCGCTCGTGGCCGTCTGGCTGCCCTTCTTCCGCGGCTTCAAGCTGGTGCTGCAGGCCTGGACCGCCACTTCGCGCGTCGAGGCGGCGCGGCTCCGCAAGGGCGGCGACGGCCACGACGAGTATCGCGTCGAGCCGATCGCGCTGTTGATGATGCGCATCCTGCGCAAGGCGCTGCGCGAGAACAACGAGAGCGAGCGCCACCCCTCGGACTTCGTCTTCGATGCGACGCGTCAGTACGTGATCAACGAGTACGACGACAACTACACCCGGCTCATCAGCATGTATGCGAGCCTGCTGCCGCCCATCGGGTTCATCGGCACGACGGGGGGCATGCTCATCCTCTTCCTGTCGATGCACTTCTCGAACAGCTCCCTGCAGCTCGGCGCGCTCGCGGTGGCTCTGACGTCGAGCATCTTCGCGCTGATCGGCTTCTCCGTGCTCGAAGGGCTGAAGATCCGCCTCTACGGTCGACTGCTCCGCTGTCTGGGGGACGTGCACGCCCTCTATCGCGAGGCCGACGCCCGGCGCGAGCAGCAGAGCGGCGCCGCGGCGGCTGCGCGACCCGCCACCGCCTGAGCGGAGCCGGCCCGAAGTGCCAGTGTCGGGCATCCGAGGCATACTGGGACTCCGAGGGGGGCCGCCGAGGGAGTGCGACCGCCCATCTGCTACGCGCCTCGGACCCCATCGACGGTCCGCGGGAATCGCATGGGAGTTCGCCACATGACCGCTCGCCCCTTCCGAATCGCCACCACCTTCGCGCTCGCCCTCGCGCTGCTCGTCGCCACGGCCCCGGCGCACTCGGCCGACCGCGGCATCCCCTATCGCGATGCCGGCTACGCCCACGCGGACGAGGGCTCGACGCAGGTCCCCTACGTGCTCGCCCAGGCCCAGGGCCGCGACAGTCTCGACCTCGAGCAGCGCGACGGCGGCTACACGACCGAGTACATCTTCGGCCTGACCAAGGGCCTGATCCGCTCGACCCTCGAGCCCGCCCTCAAGCCGGCGGTGATGATTCTCACGGTGCCGCTCGACATTGCGCTCCTGCCCTTCGCGGCGCTGGGTGGCTTCTTCCGCTGAGGGTGGAGCGGGGGGCCGCCGTTTGCTGGGCTGACTAGCGCGGCGCCGTGACCACGACCGTCGCGTAGCCGCCTTCGGGAATCTCCACCTCCCGGGTGAACTGGCCCTGTGAGCCGGGGCCCAGCTGTACGCTGACCTCGTGCTTGCCGGCAGGGAGCCGCTGGCGGTGGACGTGCATGGTCTGCGGCAGGAACTGCCACGAGCGGGTGTCCGGCTTGTCCATGGCGACCATCAGGCCCTCGGTCGCCAGGGCGAGGGCCCAGCCCAGCCCCGCGCTGTCCTGATTGCCCGCGGCCCTCGCGGCCTCGGCGGCCGCGGCGCGGACGATCATGCGCGAGATCGCCGCACCGATGATGCGCGGCTTGATGTGCTCGTACTCCTGCCTGATCTCGAGGCCGAAGTTGCTGACGAGCTCGAGGGGGGCGGGCCGGCCGTTCACCACGACGCTGGCCTCGCGCACCATGCTGTTGGAGTCGACGAGCTCGGGGTAGACCACGACCTTGAAGACGCTGTAGCCGAGCACGTCGGGGTTGCCGGAGATGAACGCGCCATAGGCTCCGACGGCCGCGCCGATCGGCATCCGCTCCGGCACCTTGTGGGGCACGCGGCCGATGTTGATGACGACGAGCAGATCGCCTCCGGAGCTGCTCCGGCTCGCCTTGCCCGCCGCGAGGAACGGCCGGATCGCCTGGCCCCGGTAGTTGGTGAGCTTCGAGAGGGCGGTCACCGGCGCACGAAGGCTCTCCAGGGACCGGTTCTGGAGGACCTCGTCGTAGTAGCGCATGGCCGGGCCGTACTCGCCGAGCTGCTCCATGGTGAAGCCCGCGAGGTAGGCTCCCGCCGTGCCGTTCACGTCGTCCGGGAAGTTCTCGCGCAGGTACTTCCGCATGACGGTGAAGCGTCGTGCTTCGACACGCGCGCCTCGCGGGTCGCCCAGCGTGAGGTAGTTGAGCATGTTCAGCGTATTGAGCGCGAGCTTCTCGGTCGCCGAGGCGCTGAACTTGGTGGCGCTGTCGCTGTAGATGTACTTGCCGATCTCGCCGGCTGCGTCGCCCGAGATGTCGAGGAACTCGAGCGACTTGTCCGCCGTGCCGAGGTCGACCTTGCTGCCCTGGTAGTCTCCGACGGCCTGCTTGATGGCGCCCCGCTCGAGCACGGCGAGCGGCACGTCCTTGTCCATCGAATCGGGCAGGGCGGCGGAGTCCTTCACGCCGATCAGCCCGTTGGTGATGGTGAGCGCCCCCTCCCAGTCTCCGACTGCCGCAGCCTCGTGGGCCTTCGACATCTTGTCGGAGTAGGTCGCGCATCCCGCTCCCATCAGCGGGAGAAGCGTGGCGACGATCAGCAGGAGCGGCAGACGGCGGGGCAAGGCCTCTTCCTCGACGACCCGTTGCGGGGCTCGGATGGACGTCAGCGCTTGAGGGCCTTGCTTCGGGCCGTCTCGTTCTGGAACTTGACCAGGCCGGTCTCGAGCTCGAGCACCTGCAGGAAGAGCGCGTACTGCACGCGGCGCGTCTTCTGCAGCCGCTCGTCCACGGCGGTGAGCTTGCCGGTCACGAAGTACTTGGCGCCGAGCTGACGACCCATCTGGGCCGCGTAGGCGGGGTTGTACGTCGCCCCCTGCTGGATCCCGATCTCGCGGGCGAGCGCCTCCTGCCGCGACCGCGCCACCACCTGGACCTCGCCGCTGTTGATGAGGCTGGTCTCGATGGAGGAGAGCAGCTGAAGCATCTGGTCGTCGATGTGCTCGGAGGTGGCGTTCTCGATGGGCCAGATGGCGACGATGGGCGCCGAGGGCGAGCCCGCCACGGTGTTGTTCCAGAAGGGCGAGGCATAGAGGGCATCGAGGTTGCGCGCGACCAGGTAGTCGATGTCCATCTTGTCGAGGGTCGTGCTCATGGCCGCATCGTCCATGGCCATGTTGCCCGTGCCCTCGCCGCCGCGCGTGGCGCGCGGTGCGCATCCCACGGAGGTGAGCAGCGCGAGGATCAGCGCTGCGCCGAGCAGCCCGCTCCTGGCCAGGCCTCGCGATGAAACGACCCTCTCCGCCATCACTGCGAACATCCTTGTCTACCTCCCCCTTGGGCCCCGGACTCGGGGCCGGATGTGCGGGCAATGATGGCACAGATCAGCGCGTCCGCCGCATTCCCGCCGGACCTGCCGAACCGAGAGGACCCCGCCGTCCAGATTGCTAGCCTCCCCCCGAACGAGCTGGGTGGCCGCAGCGCATGGAAATCAGAGCAGCCAGGTTCGCCATCGGCGACGTCGTCAAGCATCGACTCTACGACTTCCGGGGGGTGATCTTCGACGTCGATCCCACCTTCAACAACACCG
>CAZQMY010000008.1:0-37781 GCA_964594405.1 uncultured Spirochaetaceae bacterium
GGATCCACCAGGTCGATCCTGGCCTGCATTGCGGTCGAGGGCGAGCTCATCGATTTCCTGCCCCTGTTCCCTTCTCGACTAACACCAGTGCGACTCCGCGACGGGAGTCAGCCGCAGACCACTGTCCGGCCCACGAGCGCCTCCGCCGTATCGATGGCCTGATAGGGGTCGAGCGCCGCCCCGTCGGCGCCGACGTACTCGACGAGATCGGGCGCCGTCGCGAAGAGCCGACCGCCAACCAGGACCTTGATTCGAGGATTGCAGGACGCCGCGCGATAGACCTCGATCTCGTCCCGAATCTGCTCCGCAACCGTAGTGCAGCTGGCCGAAAGACCAAGCAGGTCGAATACCTCCCTGCGAAGGATGCTCTCGATCTGATCTCGTCCATTGCCGGGCTCGCTGATGACCGACCACCCGGCCTTGCGAAAGAACTCGGAGACCATCAGCAGGCCGAATACGTGCTGATCACCGCAAGCCGTCACCAGGAGGATCCGCGACCGGCCGCCGTCGACATGTGCGGGCCGACGCGACTCACTGTCGAGGCGTCGCTCGCGGAGGACGTGGTGGAGCCTCAGCAAGCCGATGGTCACCTCGCCGAAGCTGCGCTCGTCGTTCTCCCACAGCTCGCCGAGGCGCCGCGCGGTATTCGTGAGGAGCTCGACGAAGATGACTTCGAGGGACACGTTCCGGGCGAGCAGGTGGTCGACGAAGTGTCGAGTCTCGAGCTCGGTCCCGTCGAGCACGATCTCGACGAATCGTGCATGGATCTCGGGCGTGAGCCCTGATTCGTCCGCTGACTCGGCATCGGAGGCGACCTGGTGCGCGAGCATGAGTCGAGGGATGATCTCGCCGCCGATGAAGCTCAGGAGCGCTTCGGCGTCGGACGATCGATCGTCTGGGGCGGTGCGGTCCTCCTCCGCGGGTGTGACCAGGCCTGCGCGCAGACGTGCGCGCATGTCGAGGAGAGAAGAGAGGGCCTTCTCACCAGCGGTATCGGCGTCGTTGGAGTCAGGCGTTCTCCGGAGTGGCGTCGGCATGTCGCGACCTCGCTTCCGTGCTGCGAACTCGCCTCGAGACGCGACTTCGCGTCCAGAGGGCGGCGTTGAGTTCGGTCGCGATTCGCGCAGCCTCCTTGCGGAGCTCTGGTCGGCCGTTGCCCGGCCAGAGGCAGGGGCAACGTGGAGAGAGTCCGCGGGATCGTGGGGAGCATGGCCAGCAGATATCAAGATGGCGGCCATTCGCAGGACCGCGTCGTCGACCTCTCCGGCGCGGGGGAGCATCAGCGGCGAGCGGGAGCTTGTGTGCTGATCGCGAATCGTTCACCCCTCCTTTCTAACATGCCAGCCGAAACATGGGAACTTCATGAGCCGCGCTGCCCCCGCTCCGGTCGTGACGACGCCGGCGGATTGTGCCGAATCGGGAACAGCGAACAGTGCTCATCCCATCGCATCACCGAGTGGTTTCGAGTGCTCCAGAGCTGGTCGCCGCTTGATCATGGGGGCCAACCTCCTCACCACACCTTCGCTTTGTCCAGATTGCAGGCGATGGGCATCACACACGGTTCCGTATCTAGGTGCTCGCAGCTCGATCTGACACCAGCAGGGAGTCGAAGAGCGCAGCCGTCGGGTCGAGATCGTCTCCGCGACGCCGTGCGCCCCGCAGAGCGGACATGGGCCCGGCCATCATGCGCGCCACGATCCGCTCCGCCGCGCGGGCCGCGTCGGGTGTCTCGCACTGCAGGTGCGTCAGCTCGCGATGGCATGCCTCCAGCAGACTTCGCTGGAAGGGCTGGAGCTCGCGCCGCGCCGCCGCCAGCTCGACCCACTCTTCGATCTGGACAGCCGTCTGCTCGACCATCGCCTCCACCTGGGGGATGGCCGCGAGTCGCGTCCGCTCGCTCGCGTCGTGGTCGGGGTCGAGCGTGTCCAGGTCCACGAGCTTCGTGGAAGGGGCGAGTGCAACGTCGCGATCGACATTGCGAGGAACCGAGACGTCGATCACGAGCAGCTCGGCCTGGGGAGTCAGGTGCCGGGCCTTCAGGATCGGCTCCGGCGCCCCCGTCGCGACGATCACGACATCGGATTCTGCGATCCTCGACCGCAAGTCTTCGAGGCCGAAGGCCCGCCCACCACCCAGCGCAGCGACCAGCACCTGCGCACGATGCCGCCTTCGTCTCATGACGTCGATCCTCTGCGCGCCGAGCACCTGGAGCTTTCGCGCGGCCTGCGTCCCGATCTTTCCGCTGCCGACGACCAGGCAGCGAGCGCTGCGAAGGTCGCCGCACTGCCGCGCTGCGTATCGCGCCGCCTCGGAGCCGACGCCCCTGCCCCCGGACACGAGCTGCGTCTCACGGCGCACCTGCTTGCCCAGCCGGAGTGCCGATTCGAAGAGCCGGTGGATGTGCGGGCCGATCCGGTCGGCCTCTGCGGCCTCGAGGAACGCCCGGCGCAGCTGCCCCAGGATGTGGATGTCGCCGAGCACCTGGGATTCGAGTCCGGCGGAGACCCGCAGCAGATGTCGGATGGCGTACCCACCGCGTCGGAGCGTACCGTGTCGCAGAACCAGCTCGGCGCGTTTGGGGTCCATGTCGGCCCACGCCATCGCGAGCGACCAGCTCGCCGAGCCCAGGCGCAGGAGCGGCGAGGGGTGGGGATGGGGCCACCAGCAATAGGCCTCGATGCGATTGCAGGTCCGCATCATGATGGGCTCGTGTGCCCCAGCGGCCGACATCCGCGTGACCACGGCCTCGACTTCTTCCTCGTCGACGTGAAGGCGCTCGCGTATGGCGAGATCCGCTCTCTTGTGGTCGATGCCGAGTGAAAGGAACATCGAGTCAGCGCCTCCCTTGCCTGCCTTGCCTGCCTTGCCTGCAGGTCGTCTGTCCGTCCGCCGCCAAGCCATCCGGCGGCAGGACGGGAACCACGCGTCTGGACAACGCGATCATGATCTCGCGAGCGTCGGGCTCGAGACCGGGCAACGCCCGCAGGCGTCGCATGCTCCAACGCATGATGCGTGCACTCTGGCTCGCCGGATGGAGCGACGCCGATGAGCCGCGTCCAAGGGCCTCGTCCTCGCGGGCGTCCTCGATGTCATCGAGCAGCTGATAGGCCCATCCGAGGGCGCGGCCATATCCCTCGAGGCCGAGGCGCACCGGCGCCGGAGCGCCAGCGATGTGTGCGCCAGCGCCGAGTGCAAGCGCCGGCAGCGCGCTGCTCTTCGCCCGGTGCAGCCGGCGCTTGGCGCCTCGAAGCCGGCCCGTCGACGCGACGTCGATCGCCTGGCCACCGGCCATGCCGCCGAGACCGAAGGTCTCCCCCCAAGCCCTGGCGAGCGCACCACCGCAGCGGGCCTGACGCCCGAGGAGCTCCGCGGATCGGGCCAGCAATCCCACCGACAGCAGGATGGCCCCGGCCGATCCCACGAGTCTGTGTGTGGAGGGCTGCCCGCGGCGCTCGTCGGCGTCGTCCATGCAAGGCAGGTCGTCGAGCACAAGCGACGCGGTGTGCGTGAGCTCGACCGCGATCGCCGCATCGAGAGCCTCCTCCGCGGGGCGCCCGCATGCCTCGGTCGCCACGAGAGCGAGCATGGGTCGCCAACGACCTCCCGCCTGGCCTCGAGTACCGATCGCGCTCTCGATCACAGCGGCGAGGCTGGTGAGCTCTCGGGCCATGATCTCGCACTCCTCGGCCAGTCTACACTCGATGCTGTCGCGAGCCCGGGCGAGCCACGCCGCCTCGCGCCCGTCCGCGCCCCACACATCAGAGGCCACGTTCATCGATTCGCGATCGAAGGTCTCACAAGCGCTCATGGGGTCATCCATCCGGTGAGGTGGCCGATGTTCTTGTACGCGATCCGGGCGTGGGCCAGCGGACGCCTGCGAACCAGCCGCTTGTTCATGTATCCGTCGAAGGTGAGCTGCTGGACATCCTCGTCCTCGCAGATGGCAACGAATCGCTCGCGCCGATCGTCGTTGGCATACCAGAACCGCTGCATCACGCCGAGCGCGAGGAACACCTGACCGTGTGCGAGGAGAAAGCGTCGCCGCGCCCGCCTCAACGCCGCCGGTCGTCCGCTCTCGAGCATCTCGGCCACCGACCGCGCGGCCAGCCGACCACCGGTCATCGCGTAGTAGATGCCCTCCCCGGAAGAGGGGGCGACGATGCCCGCCGCGTCCCCGGCGACGATCACGTCCCGGCCGTTGTCCCATCGCTTGAGGGGCGTGAGGGGGATGGGCGCGCCTTCGCGCCGGACCGTGTCGCTCTGTCCGAGCCCCACCCTGTCGCGAAGCTGCCTGACCGAGTCCCGCATCGAGAACCCTGGCCGGCTCGTCCCCGTCCCGACGCTCGTGGTATCGCCGTGCGGAAAGACCCAGGAGTAGAAGTCGGGACTGAGGCCGCCTTCGTAGTACACATCGGCACGGCGCGCGTCGAAGGCATCGGACAACGGCTCTTCGGGCGACTCGACGATCTCGTGGTAGGCGAAGACCACCCGGTCACGCGGCGAGGGCCCCGCGATCTCCTGGGCGGCGACGCGAGACATCGCGCCATCGGCGCCGATCACGGTACGCGTCCGCAGCGCGCTCGTGCGGCCCCGGTGCGTATCGTTCGGCTTGAAGTGAACGCTCAGGAGCCCCCCGCCGTGGCGTTCGATCCGGTCGTAGCTGCCCGCGACGCGCACCGCGCCATGCTCTTCGGCGCGGACCCGCAACCACTCGTCGAAGGTCTCGCGGTCGCCCATTCCGACGAACCCGTCGCCGACGGGGATGTCGACCCGGCGCCCGCGTGGCGAGACGATTCGCGCGGTGTCGATGCGGTTGACCAGCAGCGCATCGGGCACGTCGAAGTCACGCATCAGCTGCGGCGGGACCGCGCCACCGCAGGGCTTGATTCGCCCTCCGCGATCGAGGAGCGCCACCCGGAAGCCGAGCTCCGCGAGATCGTCGGCCGCTGTCGCGCCTGAAGGTCCGCCGCCGACGACGACGGCATCGTAGATGGGCTCTCCTACCATGACTCCTCCTGTCCCGAAGCGGCGCGCTCCCCGCACCGGGCCTCGACGCCGTACGCAGCCGCGAGCATCCACGTCGAGGTCGGCACCAGACGCCGCATGTGCCGCGGCCTGTGGGCCCGCAGCGTGTAGATCGTCTCGAGGGCCTTCATCTCGATTCGCGCTCGAGCGAACTCGAGACCGCGCGGCCCGAGTCGACGTTGGAGCCACGAGACGAAGGGGCGCAGCCAATCGGGCATGCGCCGGCGAGGCAGCCCCCCGGCCGCCCGACCGAGGCTCTCGGCGTGCGCCCGCACCGCCTTCTCCCGCCGCCCCGACGACGTGAGGGGCGCGGTCTCGACCTCGCCTTCGAGCAGCTCGAGCATCGAGCGACCGCGCTCGTTGCGAACGATCAGCCACTGAGCGCCATCGCCAGCGAGATAGCCCACCGTCAGGTCGGCGAGTGTGTTCGTGTAATCGACGCAGGTGCGGCAGGTGAGCGGAAAGAAGTCGTCGGGCAGCTCCGAGATGGGGAGCTGGAGGAAGGGGATGAAGCGCCGCCCGCCATCCGAGAAGCGGATCTCGACGCGATAGTCGGGGAGGAACTCCAGGTACTCGACCTCGTCCGGGCGTTCCGTCAGGAGCTCGAGGAATCGGTGGAAGCGCTCGGTGGTGGTGTTGTCGCTGCAGGGCGTCCCGATGACGTAGAGCGCGTCGAGGCCAAGCTCGCGCTCGATCGACCGCAGCGCGTACACCTGGCACGGGACTCCGATCACCGCCAGTCGGCGGATGCCGGCCGCCTCGATCTGGTCGAGCCGCTCGAGGATCGGGGAGAACCCCATCTTCATGCCGCGGCACGCCACCATGTCCTCGGGCCGTGTCACCAGGACGGGCCTCGGGCGCCATCGGTCGGCCGGATCGGAAGCGGTCGCCAGCACCGCCTCGACCGTGCCCGTCTCGAGCAGCCGCTCGGCGACGCGCGTCGTGATCCCGGTCCACTGCGCTCCCGGCGCTGCGCTCACGCGCCGGCCACGGAGCATCTCGAGATGCGGACCGAAGTGGAGCTCGTCGCGACGATCACCGCTACGCGACCGCCCGTGGACCCTGCGCTCGAGCTCTGCGTGGCGAGGGGCGATGAACTGACAGGCTCGTCCACAGCGCTCGGGCGCGCGCGTGCGCGAGAGCCCGCAATCGGTGCACAGATCCCGATGCGGCGGTGCGGTGGAAGACATCCCCGGCTGGACGGGGATCACCGCGCCCCGCCGGGCAGCCGGACTTGGCTGGCCCTGCTCGAAGGGCGAAGCCGGCGCGGCTGTCATGGTGCGTGACTCGGCAAGTGGCTGGGCCTCCGGGGTCCGTCTGGGCGGCGACCACGCCGCGAGTGTCATTCTAACGAGACAGCTCTATACGTCAACTCAAATTGACACCTCTCGAGACAATGGGCCGCAGACACGCCGAGCCCGCTAGCCCCGCCGGGGATACCGGAAGGGAAGCAGCGCCTGGACCCAGGTGGCCCGGAACCGTTCGAGGGAGAGGCTCTCGTGCATCACGTCGACCGGCTCCCCGAGCCAGCGGGTCGCGATACGGGACCGCGCGTAGAAGGGCGTGTCCTCCAGCAAGGCGACCACGCGCGTCGCGCCTTCCGCGTCCGCACGCACGCGGCGGTGGATGCGCCATCCCGTCGCTGGAAGGGCGCGGGCCGGCGGGCCCTCGATCCGCCGATGGGCACCGCTCGGGTGCAGCTCGACACCCATCGCCAGAGCAGTGCCGTCGAGGCGGGCCACGTCGTAGAAGAGCAGCGCCGAGCCGTCCCGCCGGTGGGCACGCGACCAGTGCCACGACTCGAACGCGGCTTCGAGCGGCTCGTCACCGCCGTTCCAGTCCAGGTAGGCGCCCCCGGTCCAGCGGATCGCCGGGCGCTCGAAGTCGACGGCGATGCGCGAGATCGGGGCGAACGGCCACCACCGATGGCGGCCATGCGCGTCCAGCTCGATGGGTGAGTCGAGCCCGGCACCGGGCTGCACGCGAACCACGCCGCGCAGACGCGAAGGGATGGGCGCGGTGATCTCATCGATCCGGAAGACCAGCTCGCCGCTCTCCCAGTCGACCCGGCTCGGCCCCAGCTGAAGCGTCAGCGGATCGCGGCTGACTGCCTGGTGCCCGCGCTCGGTGAGCGACCAGCGCTTGCCGCCAGGTGGATAGAGCGCCACGTTGAGCGCGCAGTGGTCTTCCGGGTCCGGCTCCCCTCCCCGTCGACGCGCCCAGGCATAGTAGGGGGAGAAGACGCTGCCTACGAAGGCGATGAGCGTCAGCGCGTGTTGGCCGTCGTCGCTCAGCGCGTCGACGTACCACCACTGATAGCCGCGCGAAACGGTCTCCCCGTCGAACGGAGGTCCCTCAGCACGGCCTCCGCTGCGCGCAGGCCCGAGAGGGCCGTCATCGGCACGCCCGGTCCCGGATGCGTGCTGCCGCCCACCACGTACAGCCCCGCCAGTCTCGTCCGCGGCCCCGGCCGTCGGAAGGGCGCGCGCCATCCGCGACAGGCCTCGCCGTAGAGCGCTCCGCCCGTCGCCGGGAAGAGCGCCTCGAAGTCGGCCGGTGTCGTCACGATCTTCGGGCTGGCGGCCCAATCCACGTCGAGCCCGCAGCGGCGAAGCCGCTCGAGAGTCCTCTTCTCGCATTGGTCGATCTCCGCGTGCGTGAGTCCCGGGTCGTCGCCGACCGCCGGCGCGTTGACCAGGCATAGCATGCGTTCGGGGCCGACCGGCGCCTCACGGGCCCCTCCGCTGCTGCCACGGTCCTGGGCACAGACGTAGACCGTCGGATCGTCCGGCAGGCGACCATCTCGCACGATCTGCTGGAACTCGCTCTCATAGTCGCGGGAGAAGAACACATTGTGGTGGTGCAAGGGGAAGCCCGACGTCTGTGCTCGACATGCCCAGGTCACCGCCGAGAGCGACCGCGATGAGCGGGCGCGCGGCGGGATGGCCCCGGCGGCCCCCGCTCCGAATCGGCCGGCTGCCAGGGCTGCGACATCCGCATTGGAGACCACGGTGGACGCCTCCAGCTCCTCACCGGACGCGAGCCTCACGCCGCGGATGCGTCCGTGCTCGATCAGGAGCTCGTCCACCTCGCTCCCGAGCCGCAGCCGCACCCCTTGCGCTCGCGCGAGAGCGGCGAGCGCATCCGCGAGGCGCGACAGACCGCCTTCCACGACCCAGACACCGACACGCTCGACGTGTGCGATCAGAGCGAGGGTCGCGGGCGCCTCGAAGGGCGTCGACCCGACGTAGGTCGCGTAGCGGCCGAAGAGCTGCCGAAGCCGCGCATCGTGAAAGTAGTCGCCGAGCACGTGCCATAGTGACGCGAACGGCCGGGCACGCGCGAGCGACCAGGCGCCCTTCGGACCCGTGCGGAGCGTCAGACCGATGGGCGAAGGACGGTCGCTCCGGATGAACGGTCGGTCGAGCACATCGAAGACGCGCTCGGCATGATCGCAGAAGGCGCGGTAGCGACGGGCCTCGGCCGCACCCGCGAAGTCGCCGATGGCGTCGGCCGAGCGGTCGACGTCGGCGTACAGGTCGAGCCGCTCGTCCGCGCTCCATGCATGTCGCGCGATCACGCCGAGCGGCGAGAGCGTGAGGACCTCGTCGAGCGACGTGCCGGCGCGCTCGAAGAGCGCGTCGAAGACCCAGCGCATCGTCAGCACGGTCGGACCCGATTCGATCCGCGCATCGCCGACGGTGACCTCTCTCATCTTGCCGCCGGGTCGGGGGGCGCGCTCGACCAGCTCGACGTCCAGCCCCGCGCGCGCGAGCTCGACGGCGGCCGTGAGCCCGCCGATGCCCGCACCCACCACGACGACACGCGATCGGCTCACGGGCCGCACCGCAGGCGATTCGACCGTTGACCTGATTTCGACATCTCTTCTAGGTTACACGAGTCGTTCCGCCGGCCCCGGGGAGCGCCCCGGACAGGGCGCGGCGCGAACGGGTCGGATCAGCGCTGCGCGACGCTGCCCGAGCGGGGTCCGAGCGGGGTCCGAACGGGGTCAGAGCGGGGTCAGAGCGGGGTCAGAGAGGAGGCTAAACTGGCGCCCGAAGCGTCCTGGCTCGAGCGGATCCTCCAGCTGCGGGATCGCCTGCTCGCCGATCCAGGATTTCGCCGCTGGTCCATGCGGTTCCCGCTGACGCGGCCCATTGCACGACGCCGTGCGCGCGCGCTCTTCGACCTCACGGCAGGCTTCGTCTACTCGCAGGTGCTGCTCGCATGCGTCCGCCTCGATCTCTTCGCCCGACTCCTCGACGCCCCACGCTCGGCTGCATCGCTGGCGGCTGAGCTCGACCTCGACGCAGAGGCGGCGCGACGTCTCCTCGACGCGGCGACGAGCCTGCGCCTCATCGAGCGAAGGCGTGGCGATCGCTTCGGACTCGGTCCGCTGGGCGCCGCCCTGATCGGCGATCCGGGCATCGCGGCCATGATCGAGCACCACCCGCACTTCTATGACGATCTCTCGGATCCCGTCGCGCTCTTGCGCGGCGAGGTGGAGCCGACATCCCTGGGCCGCTACTGGCGCTACGCCGGGGCGAGTGATCCGACCACGCTCTCCGAAGAAGACGTAGCCCGCTACAGCGCACTCATGGCCACCTCGCAGTCGCTCGTTGCCCATCAGGTGCTCGATGCCCATCCCGTTGCAGCGCATCGTACCCTCCTCGATGTGGGCGGCGGCGAAGGGGCCTTCGTGCAGGCCGCGCTGGAGAGGGCCCCGAGCTTGAGAGGCATCGTCTTCGACCTGCCCGCGGTCGTATCGAGAGCACGGCGGCGCCTCGACTGCGCGGGGCTGGCGGATCGGGCATCAGTGGTCGGCGGCGACTTCCTGCGCGACGCGCTGCCGCGCGGGGCCGACCTGGTCTCACTCGTACGCATCCTCCATGACCACGACGATGCGCCGGCGCTCGCTCTGTTGCGGTCCGTGCGAGGCGTCATCGCCGACGACGGCGTCCTGCTGGTCGCCGAGCCGATGTCCGAGACGCGCGGTGCAGAGACGATCGGGGACGCCTACTTCGGCCTCTACCTGCTCGCCATGGGGAGTGGCCGACCCAGGACAGCCCGGCGCCTGCGCGAGATGATCGAGTCCGCCGGCTTCGAGAGCGTCACGATGAGACCGACCTCGCTCCCACTCCAGACCCGCGTCATCACGGCACGGCCCGCCCGCTGAGGGGCGGGGACCTACGGCCGCCCGCGCTCGCCCACGAGCGACTGGATCAGTGGCCGCTGGCGGACTCGGCCTCGAAGGCCGCCGCCGGGGGCGCGAGCAGCCCGCGCTCGGCGAGCATCGGCATCGCGACGCAGAGCCATGGTGTGTAGCGATCCGGGTGGGCCTCCACATCGAGCAGCAGCGCGTTCGGATCGACCCAATCGATCGCCTCGATCTCCCTGCGGTTGGGCATCGGCCGCGCATCGATGCGCGCCAGCAGCACATGATCGAACTCACGCTCGATGAGACCGGTGCGCCGGTCGCGCGCCTCGTAGACGAAAGAGAAGGCGGGGCACGGCCTCAGATCGACGCCGAGCTCCTCCAGCCCGCGTCGCCTCGCCGCATCGATCACGGACTCGCCCGGTCGAGGGTGGCTGCAGCAGGCATTGGTCCAGAGCATCGGAAAGTGATACTTGCTTGCCGCGCGTTGCTGCAAGAGCATGCGGCCCTCGCGATCGAAGGCGAAGATGGAGAACGCACGGTGCAGCGCGCCCTCATCGCGATGGGCGTCGAGCTTGGCCGCCGTGCCGCGCGGCCGATCGAACTCATCGACCAGAATGACGCGGTCGAGGAGATCGGCAGTCGATGGCTGTGGCGCCTGTTCGGAGTGGATCGGCACGGTCATCAGCCTAGTGCACTCGAAGAATCGATCCCACCCGATGAAGCAGGGTCACAGCACGTGGGTCCAGGCTTCACCCCATGGGGTCAGAGAACACGAACACCACGGAACACGAAGACGAAGGACGACCGACCTGCCGCGTCACGCGGTCGACAACCAAGGCCTGACGGTTACGCTCTTCCGACGAGAGGGTGGAGGAGCAGCGCGATGCCGGACAAGCGGATCGCCGTCGTCGGTGCGGGCCTCGGCGGCCTGGCGGCGGCGCTTCGTCTCCAATCTGCTGGATTCGACACCACACTCTATGAGGCACGCGACGCACCGGGGGGTCGCGCGTACGTGTACCGCGAGAGTGGATTCACCTTCGATGCCGGCCCCACGGTGATCACGGCGCCTTCATGCCTCGAAGAGCTCTTCGCCGCGTCGGGCAAGACGCTCGGTGATTTCGTCGAGCTGATCCCGAACGATCCCTTCTACCGCATCCTCTTCGACGATGGGGAACACTTCGACTATCGAGCAGATGCGAATCGGCTCGTCGCAGAGATCCGACGCCTCGCGCCCGACGACCTCGAGGGCTATCACGAGTTCCACCGCTACAGCGAGCGCGTATTCGACAAGGGGTATCGCGAGCTCGTCGATCGGCCCTTCCTCAGGATCCGCGACATGCTGCGCGTCGCCCCGGACCTCGCCCGCCTGCGCGCGGACCGATCCGTCTACGGGAGCGTCGCGCGCTACGTCCGCGACGAGCGACTCCGGCAGGTGCTCTCCTTTCACTCTCTGCTCATCGGAGGACATCCGTTCGAGACCCCCTCGATCTATACGCTGATCCACTTCCTCGAACGGAGCGAGGGCGTGTGGTTCGTGCGCGGCGGCACAGGGGCGCTCGTCGAGGCGATCGCGGAGCGCTTCGTCGACATGGGCGGCCGTCTGCGTCTGGGCACGCCGGTCCGACGGATCGAGGTCGCCGACGACGGACGGCACGTGGTCCGCACGGACGATGATGAGGTCCGCTTCGACGCCGTCGTCTCCAACGCCGACGTTCACCACACGTACGCACGACTCTATCGAGGGCATCCGGCGGCCGAGCGACGCACCCGGCGACTCGAGCGGATGGACTGGTCGATGTCGCTCTTTCTGGCCTATTTCGGCACGCGTCGCCGCTACGAAGGGCTCGCTCACCACACGGTCATCCTCGGACCGCGCTACCGCGGGCTGCTCGACGACATCTTCCACGGCAACACGCTGCCCGACGACTTCAGCCTCTACCTGCACGCTCCGACGGTCAGCGACCCGAGCATGGCGCCCGAAGGCTGCGAGTGCTTCTACGTCCTGAGTCCCGTGCCCCACCTCGGACGAGCGGCGATCGACTGGGCGAGCGAGGCAGAGAAGTACGCAGAGCGGATCTACGCCGGGCTGGAGCGCCATCTTCCCGACCTGCGTCGGCAGATCGTGGTGCAGAGGCTCTTCACGCCACTCGACTTCCAACGAGAGCTGGCGGCGCTCCACGGCTCGGCCTTCTCGGTCGCCCCGACCCTCACCCAGAGCGCCTGGTTCAGGCCACACAATCGCGACGGGGAGATCTCCGGCCTCTATCTCGTCGGTGCGGGAACGCACCCGGGCGCCGGTGTGCCCGGTGTGATCAACTCGGCCAAGGCGACGGTGGCCACGCTGAGTGCGGACCTCGCGCGTGTCTGATGACTGGGCGGCGTGCCGCGCCATCATCGCGAGGCACTCCAAGAGCTTCGCTCTGGCTTCACGCCTGTACCGACAGCCCCTTCGCGACGAGGTCGGCGCCCTCTACGCCTGGTGCCGCACCTGTGACGATGCGATCGATACGGCGCCCGCCCATCGCCAGTCCGATGCACTCGCCGAGCTGGAGGAGGGGCTGCGACAGGTCTACGCGGGCAAGCCGCAGGCAGACGCCATCCACCGATGCTTCCAGGCCGTGGTCGAACGGCGCGCGATCCCGGTGGAGTATCCGCTCGAGCTGCTCGCCGGAATGCGCATGGACGTGGAGGCCATCGGGTACGGCACGCTGGACGAGCTGCTGCTCTACTGCTGGCGCGTCGCAGGAACGGTCGGCCTGATGATGTGCCACGTCATGGGCGTCACCGACGAGCATGCCGCCACCCGGGCGGCACACCTCGGGATCGCAATGCAGCTCACCAACATCTGTCGAGACGTCGCCGAAGACTGGCGGCTCGGCCGGGTCTACATCCCGGCCGCCCTGCTCGGCGAGCCGCTCGCCGGCTGGATGGGGAAGGCGCGCCTCGCGGATCCACGCCCGGCGTTGCCGGACGGTGCCGAGGGGGCCATCGCCTCCGCGGTGAAGCAGCTTCTCGACGAGGCCGATCGATTCTACGTGTCGGGTGAGATCGGCATGAAGCATCTCGAGCCCCGTTCGGCCCTCGCCGTCCGTGCCGCAGCGCGCATCTATGCGGAGATCGGCCGGGAGATCGAGCGGCGGAACCTCGACGTCCTCCGAGGCCGGGCGATCGTTTCGACGACTCGCAAGATGCGCATTCTGGCCCGCGTGCTCGCCCGCTTCGCCCAGGAGCGCGCCTCGCAGCCGCGGTCACCGCTGATCGCGCCACGCCGACTGATCGACGCGTCGGAGGCCATCCGGATTCTCGGGGCCGAGGCGGAATGATCTAGCGGACGTCGCGATCCCCATCCGCCCCGCTGCCGACGCTCAGCCGGCGCCTCACCGATCGGATCGTGAACCAGACGGAAGCCAGGACGAGCGGCGCCGCGAGCCCGGAGAGCAGGTCGGGATCGACGCCGACCCCGGCCGACTTGAGGGACTTCAGGCCGTAGGCGAGGAGACCGACGCCGTAGTAGCTGATGGCCACGATGGAGAACCCCTCGACGGCCTCCTGGAGGCGCACCTGCTGGCGCGCGCTCGACGCCATGGACTGCAGGATCTGCTGATTCTGCTGCTTTCGGATGGCGTCGAACATCGTGTCGACCATCCCCGCGGCCCGGCTCACCCGCTCGGCGAGATCGTGGCTGCGGACCTCGGCGGCCTCGCAGGTCCGCATGGCCGGCTGGAGCGAGCGGGACAGGAAGTTGGTGTAGCGCTGGTGGTCGAGGAGCACCTCGTCGTCCACCTCGGCGATGCGTCGGTCGACGATGGCGGCGTACGCTCGAGCCGCGGCGAACCGATGGGCATGAGACGAAACGATGTGCTCCACACGCGCCGCGAGCGACGTGATCCGGATCAGGCTCGATTCGAGGTCGGCGCGTTCCCGATCGACGGCGAGAGCCCGCATGACCTCGTCGAGCTCCGGCTCGAGTCGTACGAGTGCGCTCATCACATCGCGCGCGGGCGGCAGCGCGAGCATGGCGAGCATCCGGTAGCTCTCGAGATCGAGGAGCCTCTGGAGGAGCCGCGAGATCCGCTCCTCATTGTGTTCGAGGACGAAGATGACCAACCTCAGGAAGCCCCGTGCATCGAGCTTGAAGGAGGACCAGACGGCGGCGGTCCGCGCCGACATCCACCCGCCGTAGATCGCGCTGGTCCCGAGCAGGGATTGGGCGGCTTCGTATCCGTAGGGATCCTGCTCGCCAGGCGAGGCCAGGACTTCGACCTGCACGCCTACGAACATGCTCTCGAGCAGCGACGACCGCAGCGCCTCGGGGACGAGATCGATCGCGGTCTCGGCGAAGGGCGGGCGCGCATTGCCCGCCGCGTAGATGGAGTGGCTCACCGCTTCGGTGTGGCTCTCCCACTTCACCTTGCACGGACCGATCTCGACGGAATGCGCCCTCGCGTTCGCGGGCGGCTCCGCCTGCGCGGCTGCGCGACAGGTCCGCGCGAACGCCTCCCGCCGGTCCTCCACCGAGACTTCACGCACGAGCGCCACCACGTGCGTGCAACGAAAAGGAGGCGACATGCTCGGACTGGGACGGGCATGCCACTCGTTGGCGAGTGTGACGCGCGACGGAGGCGGTTCCAGCGCCATGGAAGGACCTCTTGGGCGACCGAAGGGAAGGCTCCAGCCTAGGGCCGATTCGGGATGACGCCAGCAGCGGACCGATCCCGGCTCCTCGGCATCGACGGCCAGAGAGGAGACGAGCACGGTGGCGCCGAGCGGCCCTCGTCGCATGGCATGCGCTTGAGGTGGAATTGACCCGGACGCCAGGACACTTGGAAGGCCCGCCTTGACGCCCCCTTCCGTGACGTACCATGCTGCGGCCGCCCATCGCGAGAGGATGCCCACATGACCCAGGAACGCGTCGACGAGCTGAATGCGTTCGCTGCGCCCAAGCATCCCGGCCTGGTGGGCGTCGAGATCCTCAGCTGCGAGGCCCGAGAGGTGACCGGCCGCCTGGTGGTCCGGGAGGACGGCGTCGCCGGCACTGGCTTCCTCTGGGCACCCGTCGTGATCACGCTCGCTGATTGGCTCTGCGCAGCCGGTACGCCGCTGAACTTCCCGTCGGGCGCGGAGGCGAGCTTCACCACCATCGAGCTCAAGACCAACTTCCTGGGCAGCGCCAGGGCGGGCGAGGCCGTCTTCGGTCGCGCCCGCCCGGCGCACATCGGACGCACGACACAGGTCTGGGACGTCGAGATCGAGAATCAGGATCGCAGCAAGGTGATCGCACTCTTCCGCTGCACGCAGATGGTGCTCTACCCTTGACCCTGTTCCTGGCTCCGAACGCCGGAGCGAGGCATGGACCGAAGCAAGCCCATGAAGACCGTGCGCGAACGCGCCAAGACACAGCTGCCCGCGATGCTGATGACGCTGCTCAGCATCATCCAGGCCCTCTCCCTCGAGCTGGTCTGGTCGCGGCTCGGCGAGAGCTCCTTCCTCTGGAACGGCGGCGTAGACGCTCTGCTGGGATGGATCCAGGTCGTCACGATCCTGCTGGGCATCGTGCTGATCTGGCTCGTCTATATGAGCATCGTGATGCCCTTGTCGTGGACCCCCTCCACCCGGGACTCCGTCAATCCCTTTGCGATCGGCCTGCTCGAGTTCTCACTGATCTCGATGATGGGCCCGGGCCGAGTCGCCATCTGGCTGCTCTGCATGGCCGCGCTCTTCGCCATCGCCACCACCATCTCGATCGATCTCATTCGACGCGCGGGACTCGATCCCGACAACGCGGAGTACTTCGTGCGGAGGAAGCCGCCGACGCTCTACCAGGTCAGCATCTCGTACGCCTTCGGCGGCGCCGTCGGTGCATTCGGGCTCCTGGTGGCCGTGCTGGGAGAGCGCCCCGGGCTCACGCTGGCCGCGCTCTTCGTCACGATGACCGTGCTCTGCCTCCAGATCGCGATCACCCGGTACTACTGGACGCTCTCCATGTCGGCCGAGGAGGATCCCGAGACGCATCCACGGCCAGCATCGGAGACGTCCGATGAGGAGTTGGAGGCGCAACCTCGAGCCGGATCCTGATGCTCGAAGCGCCGGCCGAGCGACGCTTCCCTGCATCCGGGCGACGTCGCGACGGTCCGCGCCGGCTCCCTCGACGGGCAGCGGGTGACGGTTCGCGCGCGCTCGGGTCTCGTCTGGGTGGCTCTCACTCCGACCGCCCTCGACGCCGGCGGCGAAGAAGTTCGTCCTGGACTCGATGGTCGTGGTGCCCTCGCCGGCCTGCAGATTGATCGCCGTCCCGTAGGCGCCGAGGGTGTCCGCGAAGGCCATGATGGCGCCGCCATGCATCCGGCCCGGCAGGGTGCACAGGGCGAGGGATGCGTCCATCTCCGCGCGCTCCGCGCGGATCTCTTCACCGTCCGCGCTGAGGAAGCGCATTCCGAGGAGGCCCGCAAAGAGGCCCTCGGTGGACCTCTGGATCCCATCGAGATTCATCATGGCCGAAGGAGAGCGCAGCGAAGCGGGCCGCACATGAGCCATTGCGAGGGCCGCGTTGGGGCGGTCGATCAGAAGAGCTCGAAGAGCTCTTCGAAGGCCTTCATCTGATTGCCCTCCGCAGACGAAGGCACCAGGATCGGCGTCGAGATGCCGGCATCGTACCACGCCGCCAGGCCTTCCAGGACCGTCTCCGCCGGTCCGTGGAGCGTGCAATCGCGGAGCCAGGTGTCGCTCATCAGGGAGGGCAACGCCTCGCGTCGCCCCTCGTCGAGGGCCTTCTCCACGGCCTCCATCTCCTCGACGTAGCCGGCCTCCTTCCAGTAGTTCCGGTAGTTGGGCAGGCCGAGATAGAAGGTCAGGGTCTTGCGACACACAGCCGCGGCCGCGGCCCGATCCGCGCTGATGCAAGTGGGGATCATGCAGGCCTTCAGGAAGCGATCCGAGGCGCGCTGCTCGTGCGTGAGCGCCGCGAGCGATGCGCCCATGTGTGAGCGCGCCCCATTCGCGAAGACAACGCCGTCCGCAATCTCGGCCGCCAGCGCCACCATCTTTCTTCGCAATCCGGCGATGATCAAGGGCGGTTGCTCACCGGTCCGCGGCGTGCTGCGGAAGCGCTCGACGAAGGCCCGCATGTCGGCGAGAGGCTTTCCGTATGCCACGCCCAGGCGCTCGAGCATCGGCGCGTGCGAGACGCCGATCCCGAAGCGGAAGCGACCGCCGGAGAGCTCGTGGATCAGCGCCGCAGTCTGCGCGTAGTCACTCGCAGCCCGGGCGTAGAGGTTGGCGATGGCCGTGCCGAGGATGATCCGTTCGGTCCCGAGGGCCATCGCGAGACAGAGCCCCATCCCGTCTCCGACGCTCGCACAGTAGATGCCCGCGAAGCCTCGACGCTCGATCTCTCTCGCCACCTCGATGGTGGCCCGCCGCCGCCCCGGGACCGCAGCCAGCGCCACCGCCGGCATCCGCTTCTCCGCCATTCCGCTCCCCCCGCCCTCGCCTGGACGACACTCCGCGCCCGGTCTGCCTGACCTCACGCGCCCGGCACCGGCCGGGCCGCCATGAGGCGGGCTCGTCTCGCGATGGATCTCGAGACGAGCCAGGCGTCGTTGAGATCATCAGCGGATCTTCAGCGGGCGCGATCTCTCACTCTGTGCAGAGTACTACCGCGAGGACGATGTCCAGCACAACCCCGTGGTCGTGCGGGGCGGCGCCGGACGGGTCGGGCTGCTCGAGCTCGGGGCGGATCGAGCGCGTTCACCCGGCCTCGGCCGCCTTCTCGGCCACCACCACGGGCGAAGCATGACCGCAGCCGCTCAAATCGCCCGCGTCGACGATGCTCGCCGAAGCGAAGCCGGAATCCCGCAGACGATCGACGATGTCAAGGCCGTAGTCGCGGAAGACCAGCACACCGCCCTGTCCCCGGATCCGATCGTCGTGATAGGTGGGCTCGAGCAGGTGGACCACCTCGCCTCCCTCGATCCGCGCACGCTCGACGGTCTGCGCTTGCCTGCTCAGGGGAACGGTGAAGACGACCGCGCCCCCCGGCCGAAGCACGCGGTAGAGCTCGGCGAAGCCGCGCGCATCGTCGGGCACGTGCTCGAAGACCTCCGTGCTGGTGCACAGGTCGAAGCTCCTGTCGGCGAAGGTGAGCGCCTGCAGATCCTCGCAGCGGATGCCATCGCGCTCGGCTCCGGGCGCGACGTCCTCCCAGAACTCGGAGAAGACGAGCTCGCCGACGCGGGCCCTGAGGAAGTCGAAGACCGGCCCACGACTGCTCGCCTCGTAGACGCGCAGCCGGTCGAGGTCGGGATGGCGCGTGCGCAGCACGGCGACCAGGCCGAGGGCGATGGGCGAGGCCCCGCAGCGCACGCATCGGGTCGCGAGCTGATCCTGCGCCAGTCGCAGGAAGAGGGTCGGGCCGCAGATGGGGCAGCGGCGCAGGCGGAGAGCCAGCGAACGCCACTCGAGGCTCTCCGCGATGAAGCGGAGCTTCTCGCCGAGGCCGATGTCGCCGCTCATTCGTCCAGGGCGAAGGCGACGAGGGAGTCGCCGAGGGTCGTGCCCGCGCGGGCGTGTCCGCCCGCCGCGATGACCACGAACTGGCGGGTACGCCCGTCCTCGAAGCGCACCGTATAGGACATCGGCGTGGCCTGGCCGCCGGCGGGCAGGCGCGCCTTCCAGAGCTCTTCGCCGGTCTCGATGTCGAAGGCGCGCAGATAGTCGTCCATGGCGGCCCCGATGAAGATCACGCCGCTCGAGGTGATCATCGGCCCGCCGAGGCCAGGGACGCCCCAATCGAAGGGCATGGGGATGGGCGCGATGTCCGTCGGCGTGCCCAGCGGCACCTGCCAGTTGATGCGGCCCTTGCGCAGATCCACGCTGCTCAGCGTTCCCCACGGCGGCGCGATGCAGGGCAGTCCGAGGGGCGAGATGAGGAGCTCACGGCGCATGCCGTAGGGCGTGCCGATCTGCGGACCGTGCTCCTTGCCCGCGGCGCCCGCCCGCTCCGTCTCGAAGTCGGCGCGCGGGATGAGCTTGACCGCCCAGGGAAGGTCGGTGCTGCGCACGATCGCCACCTGGCGATCGGGATCCACGGCGATGCCCCCCCAATTCGAGCCGCCGGCGTTGCCCGGATACATGATCGAGCCCTGGAGCGTCGGCGGCGTGTACATGCCGTCGAAGCGTCGGCTGGAGATCTCCTTCCTGCAGGCGCCCCGATCCCAGGGTGTGAGCCCCCACGCATCGTCTGGCCCGATGCTGTCGCGAACCAGGATGGGGATCGCGGGAAAGGGCTGCGTGGGTGAGAGCACCTCGCCCGGCGCACCGCCTTGCGGGACCGGTCGCTCCTCGATGGGCAGCAGCGGCTCGCCGGTCTTGCGATCGAGCACGAAGAGGAGGCCCATCTTCGTCGCCTGGATCAGCGCGGGACGGGGCTTCCCCTCCTTGTCCACCGTGGAGAGAGTGGGCTGACTCGGCACGTCGAAGTCCCAGAGGTCGTTGTGAACGGTCTGGAAGTGCCAGAGCACCTCACCGCTGCGCGCCCGAAGGGCGACCACGCTGCTTCCGTAGTGATTCATGTCGCTGCGCGTGCCGCGGAAGTAGTCGGGCGCGGCGTTGCCGGTGGGTACGTAGAGCAGGCCCCGCCGCTCGTCCACCGACATGGGGGCCCAGACGTTGGGCGTCCCCAGGGCATGGCCCGCCCGGCTCACCATCCCGCGCGAGTGGTCGAAGCCCGGAGGTGCGAGATCCCAGGCCCAGCGCAGCCGCCCGGTGCGCGCGTCGAAGGCGCGCACCACACCACTCGGCGCGTCGATGCGTTGATTGTCGCCGACCGCGGAGCCGACGATGACCATGTCCTCGAAGACCACGGGGGGCGACGTGACCTGATACTCCCCCTTCCAGAGCTGGTCTCCGGCATCGGGGTTCAGATCGACCTCGCCCCCGACACCGAACCCTTCGCAGCGCCGGCCGCTCTGTGCATCGAGAGCGATCAGCCGCGCGTCGTTGGTCGCCGTGAAGATGCGACTCGCGCACGCGCCCCCACGCTCGGCTCGCCGATCCTCGAAGGCCGCCACCCCGCGGCAGATCAGCTGATTCGCGTAGCGACCCGACAGATCGATCTGGGGATCGTGCGCCCAGACCTCCTCGCCCGTCACGGGAGAGAGCGCGATCACGCGATTGAAGGGCGTGCAGAAGTAGAGCAGCTCATGCAGCAGGATCGGCGTGACCTGAAATGCGGTGGTCGACGGGATCTCGGCGCGACCATCCGACACATCGCCATGACGGTAGCTCCAGGCCCGGGCGAGCCGTCTCACGTTCTCCGGCGTGATGGTCTCGGCGAAGACGTGCCGGGAGCCGCCCGCGTCTGCGCCGTAGTGACGCCAGGCGGTGACGCTCTCCACTGGTGCCTCCGGAGCCTCGAGCCGTGCGGCGGAGCAGCCCGCGGCGGCCAGGAGCAGCGTGAGGATCGCGCCCGCACGCGGCGAGACCCTCGCCGGCTCCACCTCTTTTTTCCGAAGCGACACGCGGACTCTCCCCCACGACCACGACCACGACCACGACCACGAGCTTAGATCAACTGCCGACGCCCCGACGAGCCGCATCACTTTCTGCCGGGCCCTCCGTTGCCGCCGCGAGTCGCAAGACATGTGCAGTTGGTGCCGATCGAGATCGACGGGTGACGCGCTGGGGCTGACTCATCCGAATTCATTAGACACGAAAGAGGTCCCGCCGGTTTATGCTGTCGCCTCAGCGGCCTGGCCCGGTTGGATCCGGGTGCGCCCGCCTCGCCTGGGCGGCGATGCGGCGGCCGTAGCCCCTTCGCGAAGACTCCCCGATGAACGCACGATTCGCCGAGACGCCGACCTCCGGAAGCGGTGCACGGGCCACGCTGCTCAGCGCGGCCCTCGCCCCCCGTGTGCCTGGCGAGCGGCATGCCGAGATCCAGCCGGAGCTCCTGAGCCAGTGCCGTCAAGCGTTGGCAAGGACCCTCGAGCGCTTCGGCGCACGAGAGCTCGACCTCGGCGGCGACCAGCTGGTCGTGCTCTTCCACGATCCGACGGACGCCCTCCGCTGCGGGCTGGCGATGCAGGAAGCCATCGAGGCGGCGATGACCGACGTGGCGCCCGCCGCGCAATGTGTCGTGAAGCTCGGCATCCACCAGGCGGATGCCGGCGAGCATCCGGACTGGGCCGAGGCCAACGGCCTCGAGGTCGTGAGCACCCTGCGGCAGCTCTCCGCGGGCGAGGTCTTCATCTCCGGCGAGGTCCACGCCCTGCTCGTGCGCAAGCGCCGCTTCCAGTTCACGGAGCTCGGCGAGAAGCGCGTCTCCGAGGAGGCCGGGACCGTGCGGATCTTCTCGGCCTCGGACAGCAGCGGCGGGAGCGCCGCGTTGATCGGCAGCGTGGCCTCGGGCCTGCAGATCGCCCGTGGCCGCATGGCGCACGTGGTGGTGGGCGGCGGCTTCCTGGCGGCCCTCGGGTCGCTGGTGGTGATGGGGCCAGCCGAGATCCAGCGCTCCTTCGAGCGCATGCTCAGCCCTGCCCCGATGGAGTCGATCGCGCTGCTGCACTTCACGGGTGACGACTCCGACATCAGCGCCGAGAGGCTTCGCGGCCAGCTCCGCGAAGACCTCTTGGAGGCCTTCAGTCGGCGACGTGACTTCTCGGTCTTTGCCCCCGAGCCGCTTCCACATGAACCCTCGCCCACACCGCGCGCGATCGGAAGTCGGCTGGACGTGGATGCCATGCTCAGCGGATCCACCAGCACCGCGGGCAACTGGGTGCTCGTTCAGGGGCGTCTGCTGGAGGTGCCCGATGGCGAAGAGATCTGGTCGGGCACCTACTACCGTCGCGTCGGGGAGTTCGATGCCATCAGCCTCGCCCTGATCCGTGACGTGAGCCGAGCCCTGGGCCTCGATCCCGCCGGCGACCCATCGGGCCCCGGGCTGGCTGGATCGGCCCACGAGATCGGCGGACGCCGCCGGCCGGGATCGACGGATGTCGATTTCGAGCGCGCCCGGGCCGAGCTCGAGGACGCGCTCCAGAGCGCTCGCACCCTCGATCTCGAGGACGAGACGCGGATCACGAGCCTCAACAGTCTCGCTTCGCTCTACTACGACACCGGGCGCGACGCCGAGGCGATCCCCCTCTATCGAGAGGTCCTCACGACCCGTGAGTCGAGCCTCGGCCCCAATCATCCCGAGGTGGCCGTCGCGCTGAACAACCTCGCGTCCGTCCTCGTCTCCCTCGAGCGCTACGAAGAGGCCGAGATCCACTACGAGCGATCCCTCCGGATCCGCGAGGAGACGCTCGGGCCCGAGCATCCACGCGTGGCGAACGCGCTCTCCAACCTCGGACTGCTCCGCCACCGGCAGGGCCGGTTGATCGAGGCGGAGGCGCTGCACGAGCGCGCGCTCGCGATTCGCGAGAAGCAGCTGCAGCTCGAGCTCGGTCCGAAGGCGTCGGACCTGATGGACCGCGCGGCCAGACTCGAGCTCTCGGGCAACCTCGCCGGCGCCGAGCAGGATCTCGAACGGGCGTCGGAGGCCGAAGGTCGGCGCTCCGGCATCCGCCACTTCCGCACCGCGCGGGTCAAGCGCAATCTCGCGCGCGTGCGCAGCCTCGAAGGGGATCATGACGGCGCGCTCTCGCTGCTGGACGAAGTCGTGGCCATCTTCACCGGCGGCCTCGGCCCGGATCACGTACAGGTGGCGCGCTCGCTCTCCGAGATGGGCGAGGCCCACCGCCGGAGCGGCAACCTCCGCGCGGCGGAACGCTATCACGAGGGCGCGCTGGCCGCGTTCGAGCGCTCGCTCGGCATCAACCACCCGGAGGTCGCCGGAAGCCTCGGCTACCTGATCCTGATCTTCGAAGAGCAGGGGCGCGAGCAGGAGGCCGAGGCCGCCCGCCGGCGCCGCGATCGCATCCGCGAGACCCTGATCGGCCCGGTCTTCGACTACGTCGCGGCGCGGTCCACGGAGCAGGCGGTGGTTCGCAAGCGCGTCCAGGACGACCTCGGTCGCCCGCAGCCCCTGCACGAGTACCAGCTCGAGATCGCCTCGGGCGAGCTCGTCTCCGAAAAGCGCCGCCTCGCCGAGAGCCTGCACAACATCGCCCTGCTCTACGTGGATCTCGGCCGCCTGATTCCCGCCGAAGACTACAACCTCCGAGCGCTCGGCCTGCGGCGCTCCATCAACGAAGGCCCGCATCCCGAGGTCGGGATGAGCCTGCACAGCCTCGGCAACGTCAACGCGCTCCAGGGCAGACTGCCCGAGGCGCACACGCGCTTGAAGGAGGCACTGCAGGTCTTCGAACAGACGCTCGGGCAGATCCATCCGCACGTGGCCCGCTGCTGGGGAGACCTGGCGACGCTCCTCTCCCGATCCGAGCGCGAGACCGAAGCGAGCTACGCCGCCGAGCGCGCCGCCCGGACCCGCGCCGCCCTCGACGAGCGGCCGGGCCCCCCCGCATCCGTCGAGTAGCCGACGAGCCGGAGGGGACGCACAGCGCGCTCCGCGACGATGGCTGGCCGGGACGGTCCGGCTTCGCCATGCTCGCAGGCTCCACCCGCCGCATCGTCACGGCCATCCAGAGGAGCAGCGCATGAAGGACTTCGCGGACAGGATCGCCGTGGTCACCGGAGGCGGCACCGGTATGGGACGTGAGCTGTGTCGCGCGCTCGCGGCGGCGGGCTGCCATGTCGCCATGTGCGACGTCTCGGACGAGAACATGACGCGCAGCCGCGAGCTCTGCCTCGAAGGCGCGCCCGAGGGCACGCGTGTCACCACCTTCGCGGCGGACGTGGCCATCGAGGCGCAGATGAACGCCTTCCGCGACGCCGTCGTGCGGGAGCATGAGACCGACTGTGTCCACCTGCTCTTCAACAACGCCGGTGTGGGCGGCGGCGGCAGCTTCATCCTCGACGAACGCGAGGGCTGGGAACGCACATTCGACATCTGCTGGTATGGCGTCTACTACGGCTGCCGGGCCTTCGTCCCGCTCCTCGTGGCCGCCGAAGAGGGCCACGTCGTCAACACCAGCAGCGTGAACGGCTTCTGGGCGAGCCTGGGCCCCAACTCGGCCCACACGGCCTACTCCGCCGCCAAGTTCGCAGTGAAGGGCTTCACCGAGGCCCTCGTCAACGATTTCCGACTCAACGCGCCCCATGTGAAGGCCTCCCTCGTCATGCCCGGCCACATCGGCACCGACATCGTGATCAACTCGGGCAAGGTCCTCGGCTTCGATCCGAAGGAGCTCTCGGAGGAGCGGCTGGAGGAGGCGCGCGATCGGATCATCCGGATGGGCTTCGACGCCTCCGGGCTCAGCCACGAGCAGATCCGTCAGGCGCTGATCATGCAGGGCGAGATGTTCCGCGATCAGGCGCCCATGACCGCCACCGAGGCCGCGGAGGCGATCCTCGAGGGCGTGCGCGAGGAGCGCTGGCGCATACTGGTCGGCGAGGATGCCGTGGCCCTGGACGAGATGGTTCGCGAGACGCCCGAGGAGGCCTACGAGGCGAGCTTCTTCGAGCGGCTCGCGCGGCGCACCAACTGGGCGCTCGGCAGCTGAGGCGGGACGCCGGCGCCGAGGAGAAGACATGGATCTCAAGGTCACGCGCTACCAGGTGGTCGATCGGGTGGCCACCATCGAGCTGCACCGCCCCGAGCGCCTGAACTCGTGGACGGGACGCATGCACACCGAGTACCGACACCTGCTCGAGCGCTCGGAGCGCGATCCCGCGGTGCGCGTCATCGTGCTGACCGGCGCCGGCCGGGGCTTCTGCGCAGGCGCGGACACCAGAGCGCTCGATACACACGTCGAGCGCGGTCGATACGATGCGGGCGTTTCAGACGACATCGCGTGCCCCGGCTACGGTCGCAGACCCGAGTTCGACGCCGACTTCGCCTATCACTTCGGGCTCAGCAAGCCCCTGATCGCGGCCATCAACGGCGCCGCCGCGGGCGTCGGGCTGGTGCTGGCCTGCTACGCAGACATCCGATTCGCCGTCCCGGGCGCAAAGCTCACCACGGCGCACGGCAAGCTCGCCCTGCCCGCCGAGTACGGCCTCTCGTGGCTGCTCCCCCGCTTGATCGGCGTGAGCCGCGCCACGGAGCTCCTGATCAGCAGCCGCATCTTCATGACCGACGAGGCCCATGAGATGGGCATGATCACGCAGCTCTTCGAGCGGGACGAGCTGAGGCCGGCCGTCCAGGACTACGCCCTGAAGCTCGCACGCAGCGTCGCGCCGGAGTCCATCGCGGAGACCAAGCGGCAGATCTACACCGATCTGCATCGCGACGTCCGGGCCGCCGTCGAAGACGCGGGCGAGACGCTCTCGCGCATGATGACCCTGCCCGACTACACCGAGGGGGTCCAGGCCTACCAGGAGAAGCGCGCCCCGGTCTGGAAGGGCTGACGTCAGCCGGCGCTCAGGCGTCGAAGTCGCGATCGTATCGCCAGACGCCGCGGTGCATCGAGAGTCGATGGCGCGGCCCCAGGATCGACGCGTCCGCTCGCTCCCAGCCCGCATCGCCCTGCCAGAGGGCGACCGGACCCTGGTCCTGCACCGAGATGCGCGTGGCGAAGTACTCGGGAGCGCGCCCGGAGAAGGCCGCGATGGCGTCGGCCGCGCGCGCGTGCTGGCTCAGGGCGTGGAGCGTGACGAAGGTCGGGGGCGCGATCTCGATCTCACCCTCGTCGCGCTTCTCGAAGGCGCGAGCCGGCGACATCCAGTCGTGCTCGTGGATCTCGCCCTCGTCGATGCGCACTTCGCCACGAGGCGCAGCGGCGACGAAGAACCAGGTGAGGAAGCGGCGGGGCGTCGTCAGCGGGGGCGTCCAGTGGGACACGGGCACCAGCGCCTCGGCCTCGACCATCAGGCCCGTCTCCTCCTCCGCCTCTCGCACGGCGGCGCGGCGCGCCGCCGCGAGATCGTCGTCGGGATCGAGCCCGACGACATCTGCCGCGTCCACGCGACCTCCCGGGAAGACCCACATCCCTCCGAAGGCGATCTTCGAGTTTCGCCGCAGCATCAGCGTCTCGACGCCGCCCGCACCCTCACGCAGCAGGATCACCGTCGCGGCAGGTACGGGCGGCCTGCCCGCCTTGCCGGACTTCGCCCAGCGGGCGAGTCGATCGTCGTGCCTGTCCTCGTCGTTCATGGGCCCGCAGAATAGAGTGCCGCTGGAGAATGACCAAGCCAGGTCGGCTCAGGCAGAGCCCGCGGGCGTGACTGAGGGCACGACGTACGGACCCTCGGGAATGACCGCGATGTGGGTGTCGCCGTGACGGGCAACGCTGGCGGCCACGGCCGCCTCCAGCGATTCGATGGGCTCGACGCCGGTGAGCCGGATGGCCTCGTCGTCCAGTCCACCCGCCAGCAGCGAGACACGCGCGTGCTCGGCGGGCGCAGCCTGCTTGTGGGTCTGCCACTCGTCGATCTCGGCGTGATCGCGCGCGGCGATCTCGGCCAGGAAGCGATCGCGCCCCGACGACAGGTAGCGCGCCTGCGAGCGCGCGAAGGCCTCGCTTCCCAGTCCCTCCGAGCACTCGCTGGCGATGATCAGATCGCCTCCCTCCTGAACGATGTCCAGGGCACCGACCAGCCCCTTGACGGTCTGGTACCAGGTCTTGTCCAGGGGATGCCCCGCAGAGGTGGTGACCACGGTCCTGAAGGCGCGCGGCACGGAGACGCGGGTGTAGGCCTGGACGAAGTCCACGGCCTCGAGATGACTTGCCTCGACCTCGCCGAAGCTGACGAAAGCCAGCGACCGCGCCTCGTCGATCACCGTGTTGAGGGCGAGCGCACCCCCGATCATCCCGACGATCTCGAGCTGATCCTCGTGGAGGGGGTTGCCCTCGAGCACGCACGGCGCCGCGAGCGGATGGGACATGAATGCGTGATTGTGGAAGGTGGTGATGGTCTCCGCGTGCGCGACACCCGGCGCGATCACCTTGCGCCCGCCCGAATAGCCCGCCATGAAGTGCGGCTCCACCAGGCCCGTGGCGATGCGCAGATCGGCCTCGACGAAGCGTCGGTCGAGGCGCACCACCGTCCCCCTCGAGGTCGTCCCGACGTGCTTGTGATCGGCATCGCGCCGGGCCTCGTGATTGACCACCCGCACGTTGGCCTGCACCCATGGATCGCCAAGCACCTCGGCGAGCTCGTCGCCGAGGTTGGGGCGGTGAAGGCCCGTGGCCACCAGCACGGTGATCGCCTCGCGGTCGATCCCCTGGGCGAGCAGCCGCTCGATCAGCGGGCGCAGGAAGAGATGGTTCGGCACCGGGCGGGTCACGTCGCAGACCAGGATGCAAGCGCTTCGGGCGCCGCGGAGTCCCTGGTGGACGACCTCGCCCGCCATCCCGCGGTCCAGCGCGCGGGCCACGGCGTCTTCCGGATCGGCCAGGAGCGGCATGGGCGGCTTGCGCACGATGGTCGCCCGCACGCCGCTCGGCAGCGTCAGCGTGAGGCCCTCACGGCCGTAGAGGAGGTCGATGCGGTCGCCCATCGTCAGCGGCTCGCTCATCCCCAGCTGAGCCGCAGCTCGAGGTCGATGTCGGGGTGGATGCTCTCTCGCACCGGACAGCCCCGCGCCACCGCCTCCAGGACCGGCCGCGCCTGCTCGGGGACGCCGGCGGGAAGGTCGAGCGAGACCTCGAGGCGACCGATGCGGCGGGTGGGCTCGGCCACCATGTGCTTGACCACCCGGGCGCGCGTGCCGTCGATGCACCAGCCCTCGCGTTGCGCGCGAATGCCCATGACCGTGAGCATGCAGCTGCCCAGGGCAGAGGCCACCAGGTCGGTGGGAGAGAACCGCTCGCCCTTGCCGTGGTTGTCCAGCGGCGCATCGGTCTCGATGCAGGAATCCGAAGGCACGTGACGGGAGCGGGTGCGGAGGCGGCCCTCGTAGACGATCTCGAATTGCACCATGTGCCGACTCCTCCTCCGATCCCGCGAGGGAAACGGGCCGCGGGCCTCCCGACCCGCGGGCACGTGCCCCGGCTCGCGCGCTTCGCCCCAGCCGGGGGAGGCACGCTGCGCGGGCATGAGACCCATTTGTATCGCATCGCACGGCTGCTCCGCCCCTCGAAGCGCCTCGGATGGCGCGCCCGGGCCCGGCGGAAACCTCAGTCGAGGTAGGGATGGCGCCAGACCACTTCCTTGCGCGGCAGGTCGACGATGGCGCTGGTGAAGGCCTGCTCGAGCTGCTGCCAGGCCGCGATTACGCCGTCCTCGTACGCGTAGTCGAAGGGGTCGCCGAGGTTCTGCTCCTCTTCGGCGCCCGGCGTCAGCGGGTGATCGTGGTACCACCTCACCGTACGCTCCAGCGCCGTCTCGAGCGTCACGACATCCTCGTAGCCGAGATCGTTCCGGATCTTCTGCACGTCCATTGCGTTGTGATGGCGGTAGAGGAGCTGGGGCGGGGTCGCGCGGAAGCCCCGGGGCAGTAGATGGAAGGGAATCGCATGCAGCTCGAAGGCGTGATCGAGGATCCTCGAGACGATCTGCACCCACTCCAGGTTGTACTGCTGTCGAACGTCACAGAGGTTGTAGACCTGACCGGCAGAGACGTCGGGCGCGTCGACGGCGAGCAGGATGGCGTGCGCCATGTTCTCCGAATAGCCGCGCGCCACCACCGTGAGCCCACCCCCCGGCAGGATCAGCGGGCGTCGGCCGTCCAGGGCTCGCCGCACCAATCCCCACTCCGCGGGGCAGATGTTGTTCGGCCCGTAGACGAGCGGGTAGCGAAAGTGAGTGGACTGGAAGACGCCATGGGCGTGGGCGGCCATCACCGCCCGCTCGGCCTTGCGGACCGCCCCCGCGAAGCGATCGATCCCCTCCTCCATCGAGAGGGGGTGATCCTCAGGCAGACCCATGGGCGTGGGGTGCGTCGTCTCCCAGGGATTGATGGAGGTCATCTCACCCCAGCCCTTGAAGATGGGCGCGGCTCCGCCGACCGAGATCAGACGCTCGGTATGGCCCACGAGCGCGCGCGTCAGTCCTCGGAGGTTGCCGTAGGTGGCGATCACGAGGTCGAAGCGCCGATGCTCGAGGGCCCCCTTCACCTGCTCTTCATCGAATGGATCCGCGATGATGCGCTCGACGCGCTCCGGAAGATCGGGCACGTGCCTGCCTCGATGCAGGATCGAGACCTCCATGTCCCGATCCAGAAGCCCCCTCACGATGAGGATGCCGGTGGCTCCCGCCCCGCCGATCACCAACGCCTTCATCAGGTCCGCTCCTTCGACCCGCTCCGATCGCCTCCGTATGGCCGGGCCGCCTGAATCGCTCGCAGGACGGCCCAGCGTAGCAGCCAGAGGCGCTCCTTCCCGAGGACGAGACTGGATCGCCGTGAGCCCCGGGGCCGCTCCGCGGGCCGGCGCGAAGGCGAGCGATGGCGTCACCCCCTCGCCCGCGCGCAGCCCGTCGCATCGATGCGACCGCCCGATCCACGTTTCACGAAGGCACCGCACGATTTCCGAGCCTGCGTCGGCCAGCGCGCCGGCGTCACGCTCGTGGAGGGTGGAGCACTGGCCGACCTCGGCGGTCCCTCCGTCGTGATTCGTCCGATTTCCGCGTCGGCCCCTTGCCCGCCGGACGCGGCCTGACGGAGAATCGGGGCGCCATCATGGACATCACCCAGATCGCCGGCCCCCTCATACTCTTCCTGCTCATGACCATCGTCGGTCTGGAGCTGACGCTCGCCGATTTCGGGAGAGTGCTGGCCTCACCCAGAGCCGTGGTGGGAGGCACCCTCGGCCAGTGGGTTCTGCTGCCCGTGATGACCTGGGGCGTGGTCGTCGCCTTCGAGCTGACCCCCGCCTTTGGCGCCGGAGCCGTTCTCGTCGCCGTCTCACCGGGCGCCGGCATGTCCAACGTCGTCGTGGCTCTGGCGCGCGCCAACGTCGCGCTCTCCGTCACGCTCACCGCGACGGCCTCGGTCTTCGCCGCCATCATCCTCCCGCCGATCGCGTCCTCCATGATGGGGCTCTTCGTCGACGGCACCGCGAGCATCGAGGTGCCCGTCCAGCGGCTGATCATCCAGCTCCTGCTGACGCTCCTGGCGCCGATCGCCTTCGGCATGTGGATGCGTCGCCACCATCCGGATCGCGCCGACCGGCTCGGACCGGTGCTGATGCGCGTCACTCTGGCCGTGATCGTCGTCGTGGTCGCCGCGGGCATCGCGACCGCGCCAGAGGAGCAGCGAAACATGGAGGGCGGCGCACGGGCCCTGGCGGCGGCGGGTGTCTGGACGCTGCTCGCCGGTCTGATGGGCTGGGGGGTCGGCGCGCTGCTGCGACTCAGCGCCGAGGATCGCTTCACCTTCGCCGTGGAGTTCGCGGCGCGCAACATCGCCGTATCGGCCATCGTCGCCATGTCGGGGCTCGAGCGCCTCGACCTGACCTTCTTCAGCGGTGCCTACGCGATGGTGGGCTACCCGCTGGTGGTGACCGCCGTCCTGATTCGAAGGCGCCTCGTGACGACCCACGGCGCCGCCACGGAGACCATCCAGCCCGGCGACTGAGCGCGCCCCTCGAGGCGGGCCGTCATCGCCGCCGCTCGAATCGGACCGGAACGCGGGCGGGCACGCGGAAGAGCGAGCGGCCCCACTCGGTGGACTCGTGCTCGAGCTCCATCCGATGCACGCGTTGGATCAAGGTGCCGATGGCATGGCGGGTTTCGAGGCGGGCCAGGTGCGCCCCCAGACAGAAGTGGGCGCCGCCGCCGAAGGCGAGGTGAGGAGCGGCCGGCGAGGCCCCCGAATAGCGCGCCACATCGAAGCGCTCCGGGTCGGTGTAGACGCGGGGATCGCGATTGGCGGCGGCGAGTACGGCGAGCACCTCGGTATCGGCGGGAATCACATAGCCGCCGAACTCGACGTCGTCGTGAAGGCATCGCACGGTCGCGAGGATCGGCCCCGAGAAGCGCAGGCACTCCTCGACGGCGCTGTCGATCAGCTCGGGCGCCCTGCGAAGCCGCTCCTGCTCGGCTTCGTGACGAATCAGGGTGGTGAGCCCGTTGGCGATCAGGCCGATCGTCGTCTCGAAGCCTGCGATCAGCAGCCCGATGGACTGCGAGAGCAGCTCGAGGGGAGAGAGCTTGTCCCCCTCTTCCTCGGCGCTGATGAGCACGCTCAGCAGATCTTCGCGCGGGTCGGCCCGGCGCTCCTTGATCAAGGCGTCGAAGTAGCCGGTGAGCGCCATGCCAGCCTCGGCCACACGCGCCTCCATGGACTCGTCGCCAGAGCCGCGGATGGTCACCAGACCGTGCGTCGCGTCGGCGGTCCACTGCGTGAACTGCGCCTGGTCTTCGACGGGGACGCCGAGCAGCTCGCAGATCAATGTCGCAGGGACGGGCAGCGCGAGGTCGGAGACGAGGTCCATCCGGCCGGCATCCGCCACGCGGTCGACCAGCTCCTCGCAGAGCGCCTCGATCCGCGGCGACCAGGCGCTCACCGCCCGCGGCGTGAAGGCCTTCTTCACGAGCTTGCGCAGCCGGGTGTGTGACGGCGGATCCTGCACGAGCATGAAGAGGCCGGCGCCCGGGATCTCCTCGGTCTGGCCCGGAATCAAGCCGTCGCGGCGACGGACGCCGGCCGGCACGTCACGCAGCAGGCGCTGGATGTCCGCATAGCGCGACAGACGCCAGCTTCCGTCGGGCGTGAGGTTGACCGGCTGCGTCTCGCGCAGCTCCGCGAAGCCCGTATAGGGATCTTCGATCTGACCGACGTCTTCGATCTGCGCGCCGTACCAGCCGGGCTCGGGGGTCTTCGCGTCCCTCGTGGTCATCACGTCCTCGCTCGCTTCATCGAGTGGGCAGCGCCGCGCTTCAGCGCAGCGCCCCCTTTTGCGCGGAGGGTAGCACCGTCGGCGCTTCGTCCCCGGGGCCATCCTGCGCGCGCCGGAAGGCTCCGTGGCGGAGGAAGTGCACCACCTGCTCGATGACCTCGTCATTGCGCATGATGAAGGTGTGCGTGGCATCCACGAGGAGGAAGTCCGCCGCGCCCTCGAGTGCCGCGGACGCGATGGTGACCGCGCCATCGTCGCCCCCTGGCAGCATGGCCGAGCCGACCGGGTTGACGGTGAGCCTCCCCGCGATCACGCCGAGCGCATAGTCGGGCCGCCCCAGGCGATTGGGGAAGCTCCCTGCGTCGGTGCCGAGCTGGACGGCGGTGGGGCCGAAGACGAAGGCGAAGAGGCTCGTCTCACCGAGGAAGTCGACGATCTCGCTGCCGCCGTTGGGCGGCGCGATCTGCACCACGCGCCCCACCCTCGTCGGTCGCCGACGCTCGATCAACGCGCGGGCGAGGATGCCGCCGAGCGAGTGGGTGACGAAGTGTACCCGCTGCCCGTGGCAGCATGCCCGAACGCGGTCGGCGAGCAGGTCGACCAGCGCATCGGGGCCATGGCGCGTCGATGGATAGTCGATGTTGTGGACGTGGTAGCCCTCGCTCGCGAGGCGCGCCTCGAGCGCCTTCATCGAGCCCGAGCCCCGGGCGAGCCCGTGGAGAAGGACGATGTGCTCGGGCTCGCTGCGCTGCGGGTCCGCGCCCCCCGAATCGGCACGAAGCGCCCGGGACTGCCCGATGGCGAGCGCCGTGACCAGCCCGATGGCGATCAGCGGGCCGGCGGCCCGGCCGCTTCTCCGGAGCGCCCTCACGCCCTCTCTCATCGGCACACCCATCGGGACCTCATCCCGCGAAGGATACGCAAGGAATCCGCGGCGCTCTGCCCCGATCTGCGCGCGACCTCGGGCCCTCTCCCGGTCAGGTGGTGGGATCGAGCCGGAGCCGACGTCTCCGCTCAAGCTCCGAGAACCGGCCGCCGACCCGAGTCCCGTAGGCCACCCGTCCAGCAGGGGGCGCGGCGGTCTGTGATCGCGGGGGCGCAGCGCGTGGCCAGGAGCGAGGACGAGGATCGGACGGAGGGCCAGCTCCTGCTCGAGGCGGTGCGCGGGCTCATCTCCGACGGCCGTCTCTCCATCCGTGAGCTGCAGCGCCGGCTCCCCGTCGCAGACATGCGGCAGCTTCGCGACGATCCGGCCGACGGGTGCGTGCTCTCCCGTGCCGCCTGCCAACGACTCCAGGGCTTGATCACGATGGGCACCCGGCGGGCCGGCGGTGAGCCCGGAGGCGTGCGGATCGCCACCGACGATGCACCGCTGGTCATCGGACCCTTCGGAACCGTGGCGCATGAAGTCGAGACCGTCCGCCTGCTGATGATCGAGTTCGACTCTCATGAAGATCTGGCGATCTGCCGTCTGCTCGAGAGCGCCCAGGACACGGTCTTCGAGATCGTCCGAGCCGCTCACATCGAGGACGCGCCCGACCTGATCCAGGACGGATCCGTCGACGTCGCACTCTTGAATCTCTCCCTCTCGGCCAGCGAGGGGCCGATCAGCATGGCGCGCGCGGAAGTCGTCACGGCGGGCATCCCCATCGTCTCCCTCATCGAGAGCAGCGACGAGCCTGCGCTGCTGCACATGGGTGATCGCGGCTACCTGGTGAAGCGCCACCTCTCCTCTCGCCTGCTGGTTCGCACCCTCAGGACGGCGGTGGAGCGTCACCGCCTCCAATGCGAGCTCGCTGAGGCGCAGCAGCGCGAGCAGTTCCACGCGACCCGAGACGCCATGACGGGGCTCCCGAATCGATTCCACTTCGAGGAGCAGCTGGCCCGCAGCATCGCCTTTGCCCGGCGCACACGCGGCCAGGTCGCCATCTACTTCCTGGATCTCGACCGCTTCAAGCACATCAACGATACGCTCGGCCACGACGTCGGCGACGGTCTCATCAACACCATGGCGGATCGGCTCTCGCATCTCTCCAGGAAGAGCGACATGGTGGCGCGGGTCGGCGGTGACCAGTTCCTGCTCCTCGTCCAGGGCCCCGAGCTCTCTCACGCCGCCGGTCTCGTGGGCGACAAGATCCTCGCCGCCCTCGCACGCCCCTTTCGGGTCGATGGTCGGGAATACTCGTTCACGGGAAGCGTGGGCATCTCGCTCTATCCGCGCGACGGTGATCGTCCCGAGGAGCTGGTTCGCAAGGCCGACGCCGCCATGTATCAGGCCAAGGCCCGTGGGCGCGCCAGCTACGAGTTCTACAACGAGCAGCTCTCCGCGCTGTCGGAGCGCAAGCTCCACGTCGAGGGCAGGCTTCGAGGCGCCATCGAGCGCGGCCATCTCTCCGTCTACTACCAGGCCCGCGTCGATGCACGCAACGGGCGGATCGTGGGCGCCGAGGCCCTGGCACGCTGGACGGATCCTGAGCTGGGCTTCGTCGCTCCCAGCGAGTTCATCCCCATCGCGGAGGAGAGCGGAATCATCAGCAGCGTCGACCACTGGGTGATGGAGACGGCGCTCCAGGCGCTGCGCTCCTGGAACGAAGCCGGCTACGACGACCTGCGCCTCTCGGTCAACGTCAGCGCCCGCCAGCTCCAGGACGCCGCGGTGAACGACGCGATCCTATGTAGCCTCGAGCGCTCGGGGGTGGCGGCGAGGCGCCTCGAGGTCGAGCTGACCGAGAGCGCACTCATCGAGAACGCGGAGGTGGCCACCGACGTGCTCGAGGCACTCTCGGCGCTCGGCGTGGGCGTCTCCCTGGACGACTTCGGAACCGGCTTCTCTTCGCTCGCCTACCTCAAGCGCTTTCCGGTCAACACCATCAAGATCGATCAGAGCTTCGTGCGCGACATGCTCGACGACGCAGACGACGCCGCGATCACCGAGGCCATCATCTCCATCGCGTACAAGCTGAGGCTGGGGCTGATCGCGGAAGGCGTGGAGAGCGAGGAGCAGCTGGGCTTCCTGTGTGAGCGCGGCTGCTACGAGATGCAGGGCTTCCTCTTCAGTCCGCCGCTCTCGGCCCGGGACTTTCTCGCGCTCCTCCAGCGTGGGCTACCCGAGCGCCCGAAGCGGATCGACGAGGCGGAGGGCTGAGTCACGCGGCTCGAGACCGTACAGAGCCCGCCTCGAAAGAACGGGATCGAACAAGTCAATTCCCGCCAGCGGCCGGATCGGCGCCCGGACCGAGGGGCTGACCGTACGAGAACTCCACGTGGTTCCCGTCCGGATCGCGCACGCCACAGTAGTACCCGACGGGATAGGGCTCATCGACGGGGGCCCAGATCAGGCACCCTTGCGCTCGGGCGCGCTCGGCCACCGCATCCACTGCTGCACGGCTCTCCACCGCGAAGCCGAGGTGCGAGAAGTCGCCGGGCGGATCGCTCCGGCGCTTGCCGCCAGGAATCAGCACGAAGATGAGCTCGTGCTCGCGGCCGGGCTCGGCGAGCCACACCACGTTCTCTCCGGCATCGCGACCCGGCCGCTCGTGGACCAGCGCCATGCCGCAGTAGTCCCGATAGAAGTCGACACAGGCGTCGAAGTCCTCGACGTGCAGCGCGACGTGAGTCATCGTGGCGGGCATCGTCAGAGGGTTCTGGAGCCGACCCGCTTCGTCAATCCCGCGCCGCGCATGCGAGCCCCCGAGCTCGGGCGCCGCGGCCGCGCGCTCGGCCAGGGGCCTGCCCTGGAAGGGAGGGGAGCCCAGGGGCGCAGCCCCCAGCCTGGGCTCCGGTCGTCTCCCCAAAGAGGAAGTCCGTGAGCCCTCGACGGGAGCCCGGCGTTCAAGCCGTCTCGGGGCGCGGCCGAATCGCTGCGCGGAGGCAAGCCTCGGTGAAACACAGGCCCGGCGAGAACGATCGCAGGTTCGCACGCAGCTCCAAGAGCGAGCTCCGGCGCTTCTCGTCGCACCTGCTGCCTCCCGTCCTCGCCGTCGCCCTCTTCCTCGCGCTTCCCTTCCTCCCCCTCCAGACCGGCCGAGCGCTCCACCCCCCGCCTCCGCTCCTGGCGGCGCTCGCGGCGGCGAACGATGGCCGGCTCCCCACCCGACTCGTACTCTTCTTCGGCTATTCGGCCTGCTCCCGACAATGCCCGCTCATGCTGAGCCGGCTCGCAGAGGTCTCCACCGGGAGTGGCGAGCCGCGGGCGGCGGTGGTCTTCATCGACCTCGATCCCAACCGCCGACCCGAATCCGTCCGCGCCTGGGCCCGGACCTTCTCGCCGGAGTTCATCGGGCTGGTGAGCAGCGGCCGCGAGGACGAATCCCGCCTGCTGCGGACCCTCGGTGTCCGCTCGGGCGATCTGCCTGGTGGGGGTCCCTCGCACTCCACGTCGCTCTACGTGGTGGGAGCCGAGGCGGGTACCGTGACGGCGCCAGCCCGGTCCGAAGACGCTCGATGGAGCCTCGAGACGATCATTCCCCTGCGCGGGGCGACGACAGCGGTCCTGGCGGGCGCCCTCGAGGAGAGAACGTGAGTACGACACTGGACATGGACACCAACGAAGCGCTGGATCCCGACCAGAGGAGCCTGGCCGAGGCTCTCTTCCCGACGCGACGAAGCCTCTCCCCGGCGGCGAGCGAGTCCCTGGAGGAGGACTATCGATCAGCGGATCAGTTCATGGTGCGGCTCCTCTACGCGCAATGGCTCCTCGCCGCGCTCGTCATGAGCTGGAGCCACGGCACCTATCTGCTGGGCACTCTCGGCGGAGGGGCCACCGTGGCCATCGGCCACCTCGCCCATCGGAGCGGCGCGGGAACGCCGATGTGCCGAAATACGATGGCGCTCTGCCAGATGCTCTTCTTCTCGATCTTCATCCAGCAGCAGATGGGCATGATCGAGATGCACTTCCACTTCTTCATCACCGTCACGATCCTGCTCGTCTACAAGGACGTGATGCCCATGCTCACCGCGCTCGGCTTCGCAGTCGTCCATCACTTTCTCTCGAACTACTGCCAGGCGGCCGGGATCGAGGTCGCCGGCATGCCCATCGTCGTATTCGCACCGGGCGCCAGCTATGCCACCGTGCTCCTGCACGGCGCCCTCGCCGCCACCGCAGTAGGTCTCGCCGCATTCGTCGACGTGCGTATCACCGACGGCTTCATCGCGAATACCGTGCTGATGGCACGGCTCGAGGACGAGGCTTCGCTCAAGGAGACGTCTCGTCAGGAGACCGAGAACCAGCGCGCTCTGGAGCGCGAGCAGGATCGAGAGCTGCGAGAGAAGGTCGACCACATCCTCACCGTGGTCGAGCAGGCGGGGCGGGGGCAGCTCCAACACTCGGTGGACGTCTCCGGCGACGACGCCATCGGGCTGCTGGGCGATGGTCTGGCCCGCTTGCTCGACGACCTCCGGGTCCGGATCCGGGCCATCACCGCCAGCAGCCAGAGCTTCGGCTCTGCCAGCGTCGAGCTGCAATCCGTCAGCACGCAGATGGACATGGACTGCGAGACCACCGCCAGCCAGGTCGGCTCGATGGCGAGCGCCGCGAACCAGGTCAGCCAGATGCTCGAGGGCATCTCGGGTACGACCCAGCGGATGGAAGGCAGCGCCCACGACGTGATGGCGCGGATCGAGCGTTCTCGTAAGGTCACGGAGCAGGCGGTCGAGCTGATCGGACGGACGCGTGAGATCGTGCACCGGCTCGGCCGGAGTAGCAGCGAGATCGGCAACGTCGTCCAGCTCATCAACGACATCGCCGAGCAGACCAACCTGCTGGCCCTGAACGCCACCATCGAGGCCGCGCGCGCCGGGGAGGCCGGCAAGGGCTT
>CAZQMY010000009.1:0-35254 GCA_964594405.1 uncultured Spirochaetaceae bacterium
GGCGTCGAGCCGTGCTAGCCGCTGATCGAGCTTGTGGACCTGCGCAAGAGCTTCTTGACAGGTGAGGCATCGTTCGAGGTTCTCTAGGGGGTGAACCTTCGTCTGTACGAGGGCGATCGCGTCGCCATCGTCGGGCAATCTGGCGTCGGCAAGTCGACGCTGCTCCACATCCTGGGGACCCTCGATCACCCGAGCAGCGGGCAGGTGCTCTTCGAGGGCGAGGACGTCTTCTCGCGCAGCAGCGCGCAGCTCGCCGAGCTGCGCAATCGCTTCCTCGGCTTCGTCTTCCAGTTCCATCATCTGCTGCCCGAGTTCAGCGCCGTCGAGAACGTGATGATGCCCGGGCTCTTGCAGCGCGTCCCGCCGGCCCAGATGCGCGACCGGGCCGCCGCGGTGCTGGGCGAGGTCGGCCTCTCCCATCGGCTCGACCATGCGGTCGGGAAGCTCTCCGGCGGAGAGCGGCAGCGCGTCGCGGTGGCGAGGGCCCTGGTGCTCGAGCCCAAGGTCGTGCTCGCCGACGAGCCCACCGGCAATCTAGACCCGGCCACGGGTGATCAGGTGGCCGAGCTCCTGCTGGAGATGAATCGCAGGCATGGCACTACGCTGATCGTCGTGACCCACAGCGCGCGGATGGCCGACAAGCTGGGGCGGACCCTGGTGATGACGACGGAGGGCCACCTGGAGGAGGGCGTGGCGGCCGTCGGACTCGTTTGAGCACGCGTCCGGCCGATCGCCTCCCAACGTTGAATGACACCGCCCGGCGCATTGTGGTTGCCGCGTCGTGATGGTGGCCCTTCCGCTGCCAAGTCCTTGGGATCGCAGGGAAAATCGGGTTCTCGCGGGGTTGATTCGAGGGCGGGCCCAAACTAGACTCCGGCCGCTCTTGCAGAGCGACTCCCCCCCGATCCAACGCCACCGTATCCCTGCCGGAGGAAGTCCTTGCGCCCCGATTCCGGCGCCGCCGCCCGCTGTGTGCGGCGCGCCAGCACCCGCGCGGCCGTATTGCGCGTTCGGTTGCGGGCAGCTGCAGCCGGGCAGGTGTGCCCGCTTGCGGCGACGATGGCATCGTTCCATCGGTCGACTGCGCTGTTCTTCTTGCTGCTGGTCGTACTGCTGGCGCAGCTGCTGCTCGCTGCCGAAGGAACGGCGATCGAGGCCGGGGCGGCGGAAGATGAAGGCGCGGAGCCGCTGGTCCGTGTCGCGGTGCTGCCGTTTCGCATCCACAGCGCGAAGCCGCTGGAGCACCTCTCCGAATCGCTCCCCGAGCTGCTCGCCGCACGCCTCGAGGCCACGGGCAAGATCTCGGTGATTCCGCCCGCATCCGCGCTCGAGCAGCTGCCCGGGGGCATCGCCGGTGAGCTCACCGACTCACAGTCGCGCGGACTGGCCACACGACTCGCAGTGGACGCCGTCGTCGCCGGCAGCCTGACCGAGCTCGCGGGACGCTACAGCCTGGATCTGCGCGTCACGCCCGCGCAGGTCGGTCGACGCAGCCATACGGTGGTCACGACGGCCGACGGTGACAAGGCGCTGATCGCGCAGCTGGGCGAGCTGGCCGAGCAGGTGGTCGCGGTGGCGAGTGGGGCGGATCCGGGCCGAATCGTGGCCGTCGAGATGGAGGGCGCAGGGCCGCTCGAGCCAGAGATCCGCGCCATGCTCCGGTCCCAGGCCGGTACGCGCTACGACCCGGAGCTCGTGAACGAGGACCAGGCGCAGATCGAGGCCCTCGACCGCGTCGCCCGGGTGACCACGATGGTGGACCGCGACGCCACCGGCATCGTGCTGAAGTTCCAGGTCATCCGCAGCGAGATGATCCTCGGTGCCAGCGGGCTCGCGAAGGTCGGCCAGGTGGTCTCCGAGATCGAGATCCGCGGCAACCGCCGCATCGAGTCGGACGCCATCCTGACGCGGATCGAGACGCGCGAGGGCGATCCGCTCTCGCGCAGCCGCCTCGCCCGGGACGTTCGCGAGGTCTACGGCCTGGGCTATTTCCAGAACGTCTATGCGCTGGCGGAGGACACAGAGTCCGGCCTGCGGCTGATCTTCGAAGTCGAAGAGAACCCGGTGATCAGGCAGATCTCCATCTCGGGCAACGACAACGTCGACGGCGACAAGATCAAGGAGATCCTCACGCTCACAACGGGCTCCTCCCTCGACTACCCGCTCCTGCACGAGAACGTCGAGCGCGTGACGGCCCTCTACAAGGCAGAGGGGTACTACCTCGCCCAGGTGGACTTCTCGATCGACGAGTTCACCGAGGGCTCTGTCTCCGTGGACTTCGAGGTGAAGGAGGGCGAGAAGCTCAAGCTCCGCGAGATCACGTTCGAGGGCAACGAGGCGCTCGACGACAAGGCGCTGAAGGACGGATTCTCGACCAAGACCTGGCACTGGATGTCGTGGGCCACGCGTTTCCTCGATCACTCCGGGACCTACAGCGAGCCGATCTTCGCGCGTGACGTGCGCGAGGTGGAGCGCAAGTACACGGACAACGGCTATCTGCAGGTCGAGATCGGAGAGCCCATCGTCGACGCCACCGAGGAGGGTCTCTTCATCACCGTCGAGGTGAAGGAGGGGCCTCAGTTCAAGGTCGGCGAGATCGACGTCGAGGGTGACGACACGATGGATCTCGACGCTCTGCGTGAGAAGATCCTGCTGGAGCAAGGCGCTACCTTCAATCGTTCGTTCCTGACCCAGGACGTCGAATCCCTCGAGCAGCACTACACCGACCGGGGCTTCTACTTCGCCAGCGTCCAGCCCAGCACTCGTCTCTCGCAGGAGGATCGCACGGTGGACGTGCGCTTCGTGGTGGAGAAGGGTCCGCTCTACTTCGTGCGCAAGATCAACATCTCGGGCAATACGCGCACCATCGATCCGGTGGTGCGGCGCGAGATGAAGGTGGTCGAAGGGCAGCTCTACTCGGCGCGCTCCATCCAGCTCTCGACCACGCGAATCCGCCGGCTCGGCTTCTTCGAGGACGTGTCATTCGAGCCGCAGCCCACCGAGGATCCGAGTCAGCTCGATCTCAATGTGAACGTCGTCGAGCGTCCCACCGGCTCCTTCAGCTTCGGCGCCGGCTATTCGTCGCAGGATCAGCTGGTCTTCAACGCGGCGCTCTCGCAGTCGAACCTCTTCGGGCGCGGCTACTTCGTCAATCTCTCGGTGGACATCGGCGGTCGGACGAATCGCTACTTCGCCCAGCTCAGCGACCCCTACTTCATGGGCACCACCTTCAGCTTCGGCGGCACGATCTTCGTGACCGACGTGGTCTTCGATACCTTCCAGCGCTTCGAGCGCGGCTTCAACTTCTCCCTGGGTCACTCCCTGTCGGAGGACAACCTGACCCGGGGTGCGCTGACCTACAACTGGTCGAGCCGACGCATCAACCAGCCCACCTCGGTCCAGTCCGCCTCGCTCATCTTCCGCGAGATCCTCCAGGGCAACGAGAGCAGCAGCCGCATCGGACTCTCCTTCACCCGCGACACGCGGGATGATCGTTTCTCGGCCACCAAGGGAACGAACTTCGGCGCGAACATCGAGTACTCGGGGCTCGGCGGATTCGCGAAGTTCCTGCGCGTGGAGGCCAGGGGAGCCTGGTACCTCGGCGCACCCGGCTGGATGATCGATCGCTCGACCTTCGTGCTCTCTACGCGCATCGGCTACGCGCTGCCCTTCAACGAGATCTCTGATTGGGACTTCTCCCTCGTCGAGACGGACCTCTGCTCGAATCCCGAGAACTGCGTCAACGTCGGCAGGCTCGAAGACATCGATACAGACCTCCGGCTGCCGCTCACCGAGCGCTACTTCCTGGGTGGCATCGGCACCTTCCAGCTCCGCGGATATCGCCAGCGGACCGTCGGGCCGCGCCGGCCGATCCTGCAGCGCGCGACTGCCGACCAGTCGATCAACCTCTTCACGCCGGTGGGCCGTCGGCTCGAGTTCGAGGAGGTCACCGGCAAGCTGGTCGCGACCTGCGTGGACGATGGCACGACGCCCGGCAACGGGAATGGGCAGTGCAACAGTCTGGACGACCGGGACTTCGAGGACTTCGCCGACCCCATCGAGACCGACGTGATCGGCGGCAACTCCTTCATCTCGTCGAGCGTGGAGTACCGGTTTCCGATCTCGGAACAGGTGGGGCTGCAGGGGGTTCTCTTCGTGGACGGCGGCAATGCCTTCTACGAGGGTCAGAACCTGTTCGACGTTACGCAGTGGCGCTACGGTTACGGCGCTGGCGTGCTCTGGTTTTCACCCTTCGGTCCGCTTCAACTCGTGCTGGGATTCCCCGTGAATCCCAGGGAATTCGAAGAGAGTCCGGTCTTCGAGTTCTCCGTGGGTGGATTCGGCCTCTAGTGCCTCTTCCGAGAGTCCAGGCAGGAGTCCGAGAGTCGGCCGGGCGCAGCGTGGGATCGATGCGTCGACTCGACATCATTCGAAAACCCCAATCCATCTCGGATTGGAACTCCCCACCGAAGCGGGGAGGACAGGAGAGAGACAGTGCGCCAGACCAAAGCGATCGTTCTCGTACTCGCGGCCCTCGTGCTCGGGTTCGGCCTCGGGGCCGACGACAATGGTGTAAAGATCGGCATGGTGGATCTCGATCAGGCAGTGGTGGCCACTGAGGGTGGCAAGGCGGCACGCGACGAGCTCGAGCGCAAGAAGCGCGAGGCCGAGCTCGAGCTGCAGCCCATGATCGAGCGCTATCAGGAGCTCACCGGCGAGTATCAGCAGAAGCGCGTCCTGCTGGCGCCCGAGAAGCTCCGCGAGATGGAGCTCGACATCACGGAGCTGCAGAGCCGGATCGAGCTCAAGCAGACCGAGGTGCAGAATCGACTTCGAGTGGACTTCGAGAGGCTCATCGGCCCGCTCCGCGAGCGTCTGGTGGAGGTCGTCAACCAGATCGGCCGCGATGAAGGTTTTACGCTCATCCTCATGAGGAATACACCCGGGGTCATGTACTCGCGGGAAGCGCTAGACATTACCGACACGGTGATCGAGAAGTTCAACACCGTCGGCGCCAGCTCCAAGAAGAACAAGAAGAAGTAGCCGACAGGAGGATCAGGTGACGACAGTCCACGCCACGGCCATCGTAGAAGACGGCGCCGAGCTGGCGGAGGACGTCGTGATCGGACCCTATGCCGTGGTGGGCCCGCAGGTCAGGCTCGGCCCGGGCGTCCAGGTCGGCGCGCATGCGGTCGTGGATGGGCGGACCACGATCGGCGCGGAGACGCGGGTCTTCCCGCACGCCTGCCTGGGCGGGGAGCCTCAGGACAAGGCGTTCGCGGGTGAGTCCACCTGTCTGGAGATCGGCGCAGGGAACGTGATCCGCGAGCACGTGACCATCCACCTGGGGACGCCTCGCGGCGGCGGCTGCACGGTGATCGGGGACGACAACCTGATCATGAATACCGCACACATCGCCCACGACTGCCGGATCGGATCGCATTGCATCATCGCCAGCTTCAGCGGTCTGGCGGGGCACGTGACGGTGGGCGATCACGCCGTGCTCGGTGCCTACACGGGCGTGCACCAGTACGCACGGGTGGGCGAGTCGGTGATGGCCGCCTCGAACTCCAAGCTCTCCCTGGATGCGCCGCCCTTCGCCATGGTGGCCGGGGATCGGGCGCGGCTGGCGGGCCTGAACAGCGTGGGGCTCAAGCGCCGGGGGTTCACCGGAGCGACGATCGGGAAGCTCAAGCGTGCCTTCCACCTCCTCTTCAACTCGAAGCTTCGCCTGGAGGTCGCGGTGTCTCGTGTCGAGTCGGAGCTCCCCGATTCTCCCGAGGTGCAGCGCCTGGTCGAGTTCCTCTGCAAGTCAGAGCGTGGCTTCTGTCGCTTCTGTCGCTAGTGCAGCGCCCTTTCGTGTAGACTCCCCCCCCGATCCCCGGTTGAGGATGGCGGAGGAAGTGAGCGCGGTGAGCGAGCGGCTCGGCTTGATTGCAGGCGATGGGGACCTTCCGGCGCTGATCGCGAGGGCGGCGCATCGATCGGGCGCTCTCATCCACGCCGTTGGCTTTCCGGGCATCACGGACCCCTCGCTGGAAGAGTACGTCGACCGGCTCGATTGGGTCCGGCTAGGCCAGGTCGCCGCGGTGCTCGAGAGCCTGCACGGCGCCGGTGTCAAGGATGCGCTGCTGGCCGGGAAGGTCACCAAGGCGCACCTCTACCAGCATCGTGACTCACTGGAGCTCGACGCCATGGCATCGAGCGTCCTGGGAAGGCTCGCCGATCGCGCGGACGACTCGCTGCTCCTCGCCATCGCCGATCTGCTCGCAGAGGAGGGCATCGCTTTGCGGGCCCAGAGCGAGTTCGTTCCCGAGCTGCTGGCGCCCGCCGGTCCGCTGGGCCGCCACCGGCCCACGCAGGCGGAGCTGGAAGACGTGCGCTTCGGTGCTCGAATGGCGCGCGAGCTCGGGCGGCTCGACGTCGGTCAGACGGTCGTGGTGGCGCGCGGAGCCGTACTCGCGTTGGAGGCCGTCGAGGGAACCGACGCGGCCATCGCTCGTGGCTGCGAGCTCGGCGGGCCGGGCGGCGTGGTCGTCAAGTTGGCCAAACCGAATCAAGATCCGCGCTTCGACGTTCCGGCGGTCGGGCCCGGCACCTTGCGCGCCGCGATGGCGGGCCGGGCACGGGTGCTCGCCTTCGAGACCGGGCAGACCCTCCTGCTCGACCGGCCGAGCCTGGTGAGCGAGGCGGATCGCGCCGAGATCGTCCTGCTCGGGATCACGCCGGGGATCCTCGAGGCGTCCGTCGATGCGTTCGGGGAGGGCGCGGGATGAAGCAGGGGACCGCCATCTCGGACGCGCTGCCGCAGATCCCCTCCTCGCGTCGGGCCGTCGTCGCCGCAGAGCCCCCGGCGCCGCTTCGCATCGGATTGATCGGTGCGGGCTACATGGGCAGCCTGCACGCGCGCAAGCTGGTCGAGTCCGGACGAAAGCCTCCCCACCTCCGCCTCGTGGGCGTCGTCGACCGCGACCTCTCGCGAAGCGAAGCCCTCGGGCGTGAGTACGACGTCCCTTCGCATACGGATCATCACGCCCTGCTCAGCCAGCTCGACGCCGCGGTGGTCGCGGTGCCGACGATCGAGCATCACGGTGTGGTGCGCGATCTGCTGGATGCGGGCGTGGACGTGCTGGTCGAGAAGCCCATCGCCGCCACCCTCGAGCAGGCAGAGGATCTCCGCTCCCTGGCCCGCGTGCGCAGTCGTGTCCTGCAGGTCGGCCATCTGGAGTGGTTCAACGGCGCGATGCAGACCATTCGAGAGCACATCCAACGACCGCGATTCATCGAGGCGCACCGTATGGGGCCCTTTCCGGCGCGTGCCACGGATATCGACGTGGTTCGCGACCTGATGATCCACGATCTCGACATCCTGCAGCGCATCCTCGGCGAGCAGCCCGATCGGGTGGAGGCCGTCGGCGTGCCGGTGCTCACCGGGAAGGTCGACATCGCCAACGCGCGCCTCCACTTCCCCTCCGGCTGTGTGGCCAATCTGACGGCGAGCCGCGTCTCGCCCACGCCGATGCGCAAGATCCGGTTCTTCCAGCGCAATGGCTACTTTTCCGTGGACTTCCTCGGGCAGTCCGCGGTGATGGCCAACCGCAAGCCGGGGCAGGAGGAGGGCAGCCCCATGCAGATCGAGGTGGAGAAGCTCGAGGTGCGGCGGGGCGATGCGCTCTCGAGACAGCTCGAAGCCTTCGCGCACGCTGTGAGGACGCGCGAGAAGCCCGCCGTCGACGGGGAGGGCGGGCTCGACGCGCTGCGGACCGCCCTGCGCGTGAACGAGGCGATGGCGCCTCTCGACGACGAGGAGAGATGAGCACCGTCCTCATCTCCGCCGGAGACGCGTCCGGAGACGTGCACGCCGCAGGGTTCGCGCGCGTCCTGGCCGAGCGCCGTCCGGGGCTCAGGATCGTCGGGATGGGGGGGCCGGAGCTTGCGCGGGGGCCCGCGCAGATCGTCGCCGATCAGCGGGATCGCGCCGTCGGCGGCCTGCTCGCGGTCGCGGGCAGCCGGGGGCGGGCCCGCCGAGCCTGGCGGGGGATGGGCGCCGCGCTCGAGGCCCATCGACCCGACCTGGTGGTGCTGATCGACTCGGGCGGCTTCAACATTCCCTTCGCCGCGCGGGTGCGCCAGCGCCTGCCGAGCGCCCGCATCCTCTACTACGTGGCGCCCCAGGTCTGGGCCTGGCGGAGCTGGCGCATCCGGAAGCTGGCGGCCCGGGTGGACCGCATGGCCGTCATCTTCCCCTTCGAGCCGGAGGTCTACGCGGGAAGCGGCCTCGACGTCCGATACGTCGGCCATCCCCTCGTCGAGTCCATCTCAGCCTTCGCGGAGGCGACGAGCGAAGCCGCCGCGAGGGCTGCGCTCGGCATCGAGGGACGGGGCCGTGTGGTGACGCTCCTGCCTGGGAGCCGTCGCAACGAGGTCGCCCATCAGCTCGGTCGCCTGCTCGAGGCGGCGCGGCTGCTGCATGGGCGACATCCCGATCTCCGATTCCTCCTGGCAGAAGCCTCTTCGCTCTCGGACGACGCGGTGGCCGAGCAGCTCGAACGAACGGGGCTGCCCGACGGCTTCCCGCTGGTGCGCGTCTGCGATCGCACGCACCTCGCCCTGCGCGCGGCGGATGTCTGCCTGGCCAAGCCGGGAACCGTGACCATCGAAGCCACCCTGCTCGGCTGTCCCATGGTGGTGATGGGGATCGCCAACCCGATCTCGGCGGCGATCGTGCGAAGCGCGATGCACGTCCCCTACTTCGCCATGCCCAATCTGATGGCGGGGCGCGAAGTGGTGCCCGAGCTGATCCAGGAGGCCGCGCGGCCCGAGGCCATCGCGGAGCGCATCGAGGGGCTCCTGGAGGGCAGCGCCCGCCGCGAGCAGCAGAGTGCTCTCGAGGCGCTGCGAAAGGCGCTGGGCAAGGGAGGGGGGGCGGCGGAAGGCGCCGTGAACATGGCCGAGGAATTGCTGGATCGTGTGGCGTAGGGCGCTCTGGTGGTCTTCGCTGCTGGTGCTGGCTCCGATCGGCGCGTTGGTGCTGGTCCTGCGCCCCGCGTATCGCGCGGGGCTGCGCGAGCGTCTGGGCGGCGGTCGAGGCGCTGCGCCCGGGGCGATCTGGGTGCACGCCGCGAGTGTGGGAGAGGCGCTCTCCGCGGCGCGGTTGATGGCCGAGCTGCGCGCTCGAGGGCACGCGGTGAAGGCGACCACCAGCACCCTGGCCGGCCGCGATCTGCTGCGTGCCCGACTTCCGGATGTCGAGGCCGAGCTCGCGCCGCTCGATCACCCCCTCTGCGTCGACCGTGCCCTCGATCGGATCTCACCGGCCGGGCTCGTGCTGGTGGAGGCCGAGCTCTGGCCGGGCCTGATCACCGGCGCCTCGCGACGTGAGCTGCCCATCGCCCTGGTCTCCGGGCGCCTCGGTGAAGCGTCGCTCGAGCGGAGGCAGGGTCTGCGTTGGCTGCTCTCGTCGCCGCTGCGGCGCATCAGCTGCTTCGGGATGCGCGATGCGGGAGACGCGCGCCGGATGAGCCGGCTCGGCGTGGACCCGAAGCGGATCGCGGTGACGGGCGACCTGAAGCTCGATCCGCCCGTGCCCGGAGCGGTGCTGGGCGAAGCGCTGGGACGCGCTCTCGGCGGCGGCGAGGTCGTGGTCGCCGGGAGTACGCATCCCGGCGAGGAGGTGCTGCTCCTGCGTGCGCTCGAGCGGGTCGAAGCCGCCGGCCGTCGGCCTCTGCTCGTCCTTGCGCCACGGCGTCCAGAGCGCGCCGACGCCATACGACGGGTCGCGGAAGAGCAGGGCAGGAAGGCCGTCCTGCGCAGCGCGCTCGCTGGGGCGGCGCTGCTGCCGGGGCAGGTCTTGATTCTCGATGGCCTGGGTGAGCTGGCCGCGCTCTACGGGCTGGCCACCGTCTCGTTCGTCGGCGGAAGTCTCGTGCCTGCCGGAGGCCACAATCTGCTCGAGCCCGTGCAGGCGGGCTCGCCGCTGCTCTTCGGCCCTCACGTCGACTCGTGTCGGGATCTGGCGCGCGCCTTGCTCGACGCCGGCGCGGCTCTGCAGGTCGAGGACGAGGCCTCGATCGCCAGTGCGGTGCTGCGTCTCCTGGAGCCCGACGTCGCAAGGGCCATGCGCGACGCGGGCGAGGCGATGCTCACCGCACACGCAGGGACCGTCTCGCGGAGCGCCGACCTCGTGGAGTCCATGCTGGGCCCGGCGCGGACATGAGACGAGGCGAATCCGAATCGCGTCGTGCGCCCGGAGAGGTCGCACCGGCCTTCTGGCAGAAGCGTCGATGGCTGCCGGTCGAGTGGCTCCTTCGCGGGCTCGGATGGCTCTACGGGGCCGGGGCGCGGATGCATGCGTTCGTCTACGCGAGAGGGCCCCTTCGTGCCCGACGCCTGCCCTGCAGAGTGGTGAGCGTGGGGGGGCTCTCGGTAGGCGGGTCTGGCAAGACGCCGGTGGCCGCCGCGGTGGCCGACCTGCTCCATCGTCAGGGGCTGCGCGTGGTGCTCGCCAGCCGAGGCCATGGACGCGAGCAGTCGCGCACGCTCAGCGTCGTCAGTGATGGCCGCCGGGTCCTCTCCCCGGTGGCGTTGTCCGGCGACGAGCCGCCCGTCCTCGCTCGCCACGCCTCAGGCGTACCGGTCATCGTGCACCGCGATCGCGGCATCGCGGGGCTGCGGGCCGTGTCGACGTTCGCCGCGGAGGCGCTCGTGCTCGACGACGGTCATCAGCACCATCGGCTGGCGCGAGATCTGAACATGCTCTGCCTGACCGGCGTGCAGGGACTCGGCAACGGCCGGACGCTGCCGGCGGGGCCCCTTCGCGAGCCCCTGCCCGCGCTCGGCCGCGCGGACGCGTTCGTCGTCGTGGACGGCCCCCTCGATGTCGAGACCAACGCGCTGCTCGTTCGCCATGCGCCCGGCGCACGCCGATTCGAGGCCCGTCGCGAGCCGCTCCGGCTCTCGGTGAACGGTCAGGCCCGGGTCGTGCCGCTGGCGCAGCTCGAGGGTATGAAGGTCGGCGTTCTGGCCGCGCTCGCCGAGCCGGAGGCCTTCCGGAGCAGCGTGAGTGCGCTCGGTGCGGAGGTCGTCGCCTCGCGATTCTTTCGCGATCATCATCGCTATACGCCGGAGGATCTGCTGGGCCTCTCGGCGCTCGCCCCGACCTGGATCACGACCGAGAAGGACGCCGTGAAGCTGCCGCGGGCCTGGCTGGGGAGATTGGAGCTGTGGGTGTTGGAGAGTCGGGTCCGCTTCGAAGACGAGATGGATGTCGCCGCGTGGCTCGGCCAACGGCTCGGCCTCGACGCTGGAGGCAAGTCGGATGGGACGCGACCCTCGGCGGAGGGGGCATCGTGAGCGACAGTGCTCCGATGGACAGACCCCTGCTCCGCGTCATCGAGTCGCGCTTTCCCGGTCGCGCGGTCTTCGACACAGCAGTGAGTCACGCGGCCCTGCGCCTGGTCGCTCGGGGGGAGCGGCCCGCGACGGCCAGGCTCTACGTGCCCGACGACATCGTCGTCTTCTCGCTCACCGACGCCCGCCTGCCGGGGTTCGGTCGCGCGCTCGAGCACGCACGGCGCGCGGGCTTCGGGGCGGTGCTCCGACTGGGCGGCGGGCACGCGGCCGCCTTCACGCGGGAATGCCTCGCGTTCTCGTACGCGGTCCCGGCCAGAGATGCGCATCGCGGGATCGCCCATCGCTTCGATGCCCTGGCCGAGGTGATGAGGCGCGCCCTCGTCTCGCTGGGCGTGGCGGCGGAGGTGGGCCCGGTTCCCGGTGAGTACTGCCCCGGTGATCACAGCATCGGCGTCCTCGGACGGCACAAGCTGGTCGGGATCGGCCAGCGCGTGATTCGCGGAGCAGCGCACCTCGGCGGCTTCGTGGTGCTCGACGCTGCCGACCGCGTTCGCGAGGTGCTCGAGCCCGTCTACGCCGCCCTCGAGCTCGACTGGGATCCCGCCAGTGCCGGAGCGGTCTCCGATCATGCCCCCGGCCTCGGCTTCGAGGCGCTTCGCGGCGCGTTGGTCCGCGAGCTGGGGCACATGCACGAGGTCGAGCGCGACCAGGCGGACGGGCCGCTTCTCGCCCTCGCCGAGACGCTCTGCGATTGGCACGACCCCGGGAAGAAGGCGCGCTCGGCCTCGCTGGTCTCGGCCAAGACGCTGGCTGTGCCCGGGCAGGCGTCGCCCGACGCGGAGGGCTAGATCTCCGCGAGCGAGTGACGCAGGTACGTGTCGTCCTGGCAGTAGGCGTCGAGGAAGGCCGCGAGGCCGGCGGAGTCGATCAGGGCACGCTCGTCCCGTTTGCGCACCGAGCGCAGGAGGCGCAGGAGCTCGCGACGCCTTCGAGCGGCCGAGGGCGGTCGCGTGGCGCGGCCGCGATCGAGGTCGATCACCAGCGTGCGGAGCTCGGACCCGACGGGCCTGAAGAGCAGGTTGCCCACGTGCAGATCGTCGTGCAGCCCGCCGCAGTCGTGGAAGCGGCGGATCGCCGTGGCCGCTGCGATCAGATGGCGCATCACGGCATCGTGTTCCAGCACGCCGGCGAGCGCGGCCCCGTCGAGGGCGCCCTCTTCGTGCACGGTGGCCACACAGGCCTCCCAGAGCGGGCCGATCCTGCGGGCCAGCCCGAGCACGGGCACGGGGACGGGCGCGCCGCGCAGGCGCAGGGCCTCGGTGTGCATCAGCTCGCGCCTCACGCGACCCACGCCGGCCAGGCGTCCGCGCCAGAGCGGACCGAGTGCGCCACCGTGGAGGGTACGCCGCAGATGGAGTCGCACGGTGAGACCGGAGACCTCGAGGATGCGCGTATTCCCGCGCCCCGCGCCCGCCGGCTCGCCCCGGCGTCCCTCGATGAGCGCGCGTCTCGTTGCGGCATGTCGGAGCGAGAGTGCGTCTTCGAGCGCTCCGAAGTGCGTGCTGAGCATGATCCAGTCACCGGCTTCGCGACGCTCTTCGAAGCGGCCGAGTGCGTCGGTCGGGTCGGCGTCACGGGGCCGGCGATCGACGACGGCTTCGCGAGGAATCGGGTCGGGCTGGCGCATCAGGGCCTCTCGGGCATCGGGGGCTGCACTCGTGTGCTGCACCCTTCAATCCATCACGCGATCTGCACAGGCCAGCATCAGCAGGCCGATGGTGGCGAAGATCGCATTGGGGAGCCAGAACGCCATCGCGGGCGAGGCCCAGCCCTCTCGGGTGGCCTCGCCGCCGAGCGTGATCAGGGCGTAGTAGCCCACGACCACCGCCGCGCATTGAACGACGCCCCAGGCTCGCCCCCTGCGGCCTCCGCGGAGCCCGAGAGGCACGGCGACCAGCGCGAAGAGCATGGGGGCCGCGGGGAGGGCGAGCCGACGCTCTCGCTCCAGCGCGTACTCGATGGGATCGCGTTGGTCCAGCTCGTCGAGCGATGCACCCGCCTCGGCGCGCGCGATCACGTCCGAGAGCTCCGCCATGGTCATCTGCCTCGGGCGCTCCGGCGAGAATGCGGAGCCCAGCAGCTCGCTCACGTCGAAGCCGTAGTCGAGACGGTCGAAGGCGAACATGCGATGCCGCTCGGGATCCTCGTCCGGGGGCCGGATCTGCACGTCTCCCGATTCGAGCTCGAAGTGGAGATTGCGGGCCTCCAGGTCGTAACGGATGCGGCCGCGTTCGGCGAATATGCGCAGCCGGCGATGGAGATTCGTATGGTCGATGATCATCACGCCGGAGAGCCCGCCCTCCCGATCGCGGCCTTCGACGTAGAACATGCGGCGGCCGAGAAGTCGGAACTCGCCGGGCTCGACGAAGCCGCCGCGGGTGGCCACGTCTCGGAAGGTGCGCAGCAGCTCGTTTCGGGCGCGGTTCTCCACGTGGATGAGCAGATGCGCCGAGAGCGCGCTGACTCCAAGGGCGAGGGTCAGCGCCGGCACGACCAGCGTGCTCCGCCCCATGCCGCAGCTCCGCATGGCCACCACCTCGCCGTCGTCGTTCATGCGCTGCACGGTGAGCAGGATGCCCAGCAGGAAGGCGACGGGAATCGAGTAGGAGGCGAGCATCGGGAGCAGCCGGACGACCACCGCCAGCAGCTCGGAGGCGCCGAAACCGACCATGGTCAGCTCGTCGAGACGGCGCACCAGGTTCTGGCTTGTGAGAACCAGCATCAGTGCGGACAGACCCAGCGCGGTGTAGAGCGTGATCTCACCGACCACTCGCCATGCCAGGGTGCGCGATATCGCCATGCCGAGGTATCCTGGACGGCCCCCCCTCGGCCGGCGAGGCGCGTCATCGAAGCCCGATCGAATTCGACAATTCTGCCGCTCGATCCGATTTCTGGCATCGATCGAATCCTCGTGATCAGGCTGGGCGCACTCGGGGACGTGCTCCGGACTTTCCCCGGTGTGAATCGGCTTCGGAGTGCATCGACGGGTGCGCATCTCTGCTGGCTCGTGGAGCCCGGCTCGGCGGCGGCGGTCGCGATGCACGACGCGGTGGACGAGGTGCTGGTCTTTCCGCGTGCCGAGCTCGAGTCCGCGCTCCATTCGCGCTCGCCCCTGGCCCTGCTGCGGACCTTCTCTGCTTTTCGATCGGAGCTCAGGAGCCGTCGCTTCGACCTGGTCGTGGACTTCCACTCCATCCTGAAGAGCGCCCTGCTCGCGCGCCTCTCCGGGGCGCCGCTTCGCGTCGGCTACGCGCCGCCCTTCGGTCGCGAGGCGTCCTGGCTCTTCCACAATCGGCTGGTGCGCCCGGGGCGGGCGCCGATCAGCCGCTTCGATCGCAACGCCGCTCTGGTCGACGCTGTCGAGGTGTTGCTCGGCGCGGGCGCGCGCACACGGAGCGGGATGCCGGAAAGCACACATGAATTCATGATCGAGCCGCGGAAGGACGCGCTCGCGAGGATGGCCGCACGCACCCCGGCTGTGCCCTTCGCCCTGATCCACCCCGGGAGCAGTCCCGGGACGGAGTACAAGCGCTATGCGCCCTCCGGCTATGCGAAGGTGGCGATGGCGCTGCGAGAGGATCCGGGCATCCACACGCTGGTCGCCTGCGGTCCGGCACCCGAGGAACGGACCCTCGCCGAGCAGGTGGTCGACGCCGCTGAGGGTGCGGCGGCGCTGGCGCCCGAGACGGGCTGCTTCGAGGACTTCGCCGCGCTGCTCGGGCTGGCGCGTGTCTACATCGGGAGCGATAGCGGCCCGCTCCATCTCTCATCGCTGCTGGGCACGCCCGTGGTGCAGATCATGGGCCCAACGCATCCCATCGAGAACGAGCCCTATTCGGGGACGCCCTGGCGCCGTGCGCGGGTTCCCCTGGCCTGCAGCCCCTGTCGGCGCGGCTGCCTCGAGGCAGTCTGTATGGAGGTCATCGCGCCCGGCGAAGTTGCCCGGGCTGCCCGGGAGCTGCTCGGGCACCCGAGCGGCGCCGCGCTCGGAGCGCGCCGCGATCCGGCGAGTGGGTGTCACGCGTCGGGGGAGCTCGGCGGGCCTTCTGGCACGCTCCGCCCGACGCGGGACGCTGCGCTTCGATGAGTGTCGCGGCCACGGCCCGCAGGACACCGGGCGGCGAGGTGGGCACGATCGGCGTCCCGTTGCGCTCGCCGCGTGAGCTGATCGTGCGGGGCCCCAACTGGCTCGGAGACCTGGTGATGGCGACGCCCGGATTCCGCGCGCTTCGCCAGGGTCTGCCCGAGACGCGCATCACCCTGCTGGTGCGTCGTGGGCTCGAAGGCCTGATGGAGGGCTCGCCCTTCGTCGACGAGGTGATCGCGCTCGACTCGAGTGGCGCCGGCGCGTGGCAGGCCTGGCGCGAGGCGCGCAGGCTGCGCGAGCAGCATCGCTACGACCTCGGTCTGTGCATCCCGGATTCATACTCGTCGGCGCTCTTCATGCGGATGCTCGGCGTGGAGCACATCGTCGGCTACGGCCGGGGGCTGCGCGCACCACTGCTGCATCGCGTCGTGCCGGCGCCGGCGGAGTGGGGGCGGCGTCGCATGGTGGCGCGGGAGCGCTTCGTGCTCGGGCTGGTCGAGGCGCTCGGTGTGCCCGCCCGCGGAACCGGGCTCAGCCTCCACGTCGGCTCCGGGGACCGGCGCGCCGCCGAGCACGTCCTGGCCGCGGCGGGGCACGAGGCCGGAGGGCCGCCCCTGGTGCTGCTGGCGCCGGGTGCCTCCTACGGACCGGCGAAGGCATGGCCCGCCGAGCACTACGCGGCGCTCGGAGACCGTCTCCAGGCCGACGGCCGACCGGTGGCGCTGATCGGATCAGCCGGCGAGCGCGCCCTCTGCGCCTCGGTGGCCTCGGCGATGCACACTCGACCCATCGACCTCTCCGGCGCGCTCTCGCTCGGGGCCCTCAAGGCGCTGATCGCCGACGCCTCGCTGCTGGTGTGCAACGACGCGGGCGCGCGGCACATCGCCGCTGCCTTCGGCGTGCCGTGCCTCGTCTTCTTCGGTCCGACCAGCGTCGAGAAGACGAACCTCAACCTCGAGGCAGTGCATGTGCTCGAGCGTCAGGAGCCGTGTCGGCCGTGCTACGCACGTGAGTGTCCCATCGACCATCGCTGCCTGCGACGGATCGAGCCCGAGGCCGTGGCCCGTCTCGCACTCACGGTGCTCGCGACGTCATGATCGATCTCTCGATCATCATCGTCGCCTACGAGACCCGCGACCTCGTGCTCGAGACGATCCGCAGGATCGAGACACATCGTATCGAGCTCGAAGCCGGGCGTGGCATTCGAAGCGAGGTGATCGTCGTCGACAACGGATCGCGGGACGGAACGGCCGATGCCTTGCGCGCGTTCGACGGTGGGGTTCGGCTGGTGGCGCGCGAGGCCAACGGCGGCTTTGCGGTCGGGGTCAACGCCGGTGCGGCGCGCGCGCGCGGACGCATCCTTCTGCTCTTGAACAGCGATGCGTGTCCGACGCCCGGCGCCCTGGAGCGCTGCCTCGATGTGCTCGACGAGCGCCCCGAGGCGGGGGTGGTCGGGCCACAGCTCCTGCACGAGGACGGGCGCCTGCAGAACTCCGTTCATGCGATTCCGACGATCGCGGCCGAGTGCGTGCCCGCGGCGATCCTGGGCGTCTTCCATCCGGATCGCTACGCGAGCAAGCGGGTGCGGGCGCGGGGCCGCCTGGCCGAGGTCGAGGCGGTGGTCGGGGCGGCCCTCTTCGTTCGCCGCGCGGCCTTCGACACGCTCGGCGGACTCTGCGAGGACTTCTTCTTCTATCTCGAGGAGACCGACCTCTGTCTGCGCGCACGCCGGGCGGGCTGGCACGTGCTCTTCGTCCCTGATGCGCGCTTCGTGCACGCATCGGGTGCGAGCAGCAAGCGCGCGCTCCCCGAGCGCGCGCGCATCGAGTTCCTCCGCTCGCTCGCCTGCTTCATGAGACGCCATCGCGGCCCGGCCGCCGCCCGCCTCGTCCTCGGACTTCGCGGTCTGCGCGCGGCGCTCGGGCTGCTCGTGGGCTGGCCGCTGCTCGTGCCCTCGGAGCGGGGGCGGGCCCGTTTGGGCGGACGGCTCGTCATCCTGCGCTGGCTGCTGGCCGGAGAGCCCGATGGCTGGGGACTCGCCCCTACCAATCCGGGATCGCCATCCGTCGAGGCCGGAAGCGCCGTCGAGGAGAGGCGCGAGGGCGACGCGCGCCCGGGTGACGCTGCTGAGGCCGCATCTTGCCAAGCCGCCGGTGCCAGCGGAAGCTCTGGGACATGACACGGATGCGCAGTCAACCCGAGGTCGATCTGCCCCGGCTGCATCGGCTCATCGATCGCTTCGACGCGCTGAGCGTCTTGGTCGTCGGCGATCTGATGCTCGACGAGTATCTCTGGGGGACGGCCGAGCGCCTCTCGCCGGAGGCGCCGGTGCCCGTCGTCTGCATCGAGCGCGAGAGCCTCGTGCTGGGGGGCGCCGGCAACGTGGTGCGCAACCTCGTCGCCCTGGGTGCCCGGGCCGAGCTCTGCGGCGTGGTGGGCGACGACGATGCAGCGTCGGCGCTGCGGGTTCTCCTCGCCGCGGAGTCAGTCTCCGACGCCGGCCTGGTGGTGGACGAAGCGCGACCGACGCCTCGCAAGACCCGCGTGGTGGCGTCGGGCCAGCTGCTTGTGCGCTTCGATCGAGAGCGTCAGGCGCCCCTCTCGAAGAGCGCGGAGCGCAGCCTGCTGGAGCGGGTCTGCGAGCGCTGCGCCGACTGCCAGGGGGCGATTGCCGAGGACTACGCCAAGGGGACGCTCGCGCCCGCCACCGCGCGAAAGCTCGTGGCGAAGATGAAGCAGGCGGGGCTGCAGGTCGCGGTGGATCCCAAGTGCGACCTCGCCCCGTGGAAGGGCGCGGACCTGCTGAAGCCGAATCTGCGCGAGGCGGAGAGCCTGGCTGGCGTGCGCTTCGCCGAGAAAGATGGCGGGCGCGCCCTGCTGGCCCGGATCCAGCGCCGCCTTCCCGGCACCGACCTCGCCATCACGCGCGGCGGCGAGGGCATGACGCTCTGCCAGTCGGGCGGACTTCCCGAGCATGTCCCCACCTCGGCCCGCGAGGTCTTCGACGTCCAGGGCGCGGGCGACACCACCATCGCCGCGCTGATGCTCGCGCGCCTCGCCGGCGGCAGCCTGCTCGAATCGGCCCTCATCGCCAACGCTGCAGCGGGCGTGGCGGTGGGTAAGATCGGGACGGCGGCCGTCGCACGGGACGAGCTGCGGGCGGGGCTGTCGGCGGCGCTGGAGGCGGGGCTGGAGAAGAGATGATTCGCAGCATGACGGGATTCGGCAGGGCCACCTTCGAGTGCGAGGGCCGCGGCTTCGAGGTCGAGATGCGCTCGGTGAATCATCGCCACCTCGATGTCCGGGTGAAGCTGCCTCGCGCACTCGGCGAACGTGATGCCGAATTCAAGTCGCTCGTGGGCGCCCGGCTGCGCAGGGGCAAGGTCGACCTCTCGGTCAACCTCACGTCGCACTCCGGCGGAGCCGGCATGCTCGAGGTGGACGAGCGGCTCGCCGCCGACTACGTCCAGGCCGCGGAGAAGATGAGGCGGATCCACGGACTCGCGCAGCCGCTCGGGGCGGCCGATCTGCTCTCCCTGCCCGGCGTGTCGCGCTTCGTCGAGGCTACCCTGGATGGCGAGGCGCTCGCTGCGGCCGCCCTCGACGCCACCGCGCAGGCGCTGGATGTGCTGGTCTCGATGCGCGAGCGCGAGGGCGAGGCTCTGGCCCTCGAGCTCCGCGGTCGCCTGGGGACGGTGGTCGCGCTGGTGGATGCCTTCGAGGCGCGATCCGGCGAGGTGATGGCCCGGGCCACGGAGCGTCTGCGCAAGCGCACCGAGCAGATCAAGCAGGAGGTCGGGAGCGTCGACGAGGCGCGTCTGCACCAGGAGATCGTGATCGCGGCCGATCGTCTGGACATCACGGAAGAGCTCGTGCGCCTGCGCTCTCACGTGGACCAGTTCGAGTCCATCATCTCCGCTGAGGGGGAACCCGTCGGTCGACGGCTGGACTTCCTGCTGCAGGAGATGGGACGCGAGGCCAACACCGTCGGCTCGAAGGCCAGCGATGCGCCCCTTGCGCATCACGTGGTCGACCTGAAGACCGAGCTCGAGCGGATCCGCGAACAGGTACAGAACGTCGAGTAGCCGGGCTTCGGCTATGCTCGGTCGCCGAGCGGCCCCGCCTCGGGCCCCGATCGGACGGATCCCCTTGACCACCGCGCCCAAGAGCTCGCCCAAGCCTGCGCCCCGGAGCAAGTCGACGGCGCGTCGGGCCGCCGAGGGACGTCAGGGGGCGGGAGAGGTCGGTCGTGTCGGTAGCCTGGTCAACGTCGGCTACGGCAACCTGGTGTCCTCGGCGCGCGTGGTCGCCGTGGTCGTGCCCGGCTCCTCGCCCATGAGGAGGCTCCGCGAGCGCGCCGGCGCCGAGGGCCTGCTCATCGACGCCACGGAGGGCCGGCGTACGCGCTCCATCCTCATCCTGGACAGCCACCACGTCGTGCTCTCGGCGATCAATCCCGAGACGATCCAGGCGCGGCTGGAGAGCGATCCCGGCGAGGTGACGGCGTGAGTGCTCGCCGCGGGATCCCCTTCGTGGTGGCCGCGCCGTCGGGCACCGGGAAGACCACCATCTGTCGCGCGCTGGTAGAGGGTGACGGTGAGATCGAGAACTCGGTCTCCCACACGACGCGCAAGCCTCGATCGGGGGAGGTGGACGGCGAGTCGTACTACTTCGTGGACGAGGCCCGATTCCTCGAGCTGCAACGCGCCGGCGAGTTCCTCGAACACGCAGAGTACAACGGCAACCTCTACGGCACGTCGTCCGAGAAGCTGCGCGCCATCCTCGAGGATCGCGGCCATGACGTCATCCTCGAGATCGAGGTGCAGGGGGCCGGTCAGATTCGTGAGAAGCGGCGCGACGCGCGGTTCATCTTCCTGCTGCCGCCCTCTCTCGAGGAGCTCGAGCGTCGTCTGCGCGGCCGCGGCACCGATACGGACGAGGCGATCGCTCGACGGCTGGCCGTGGCCGACCGTGAGCTCGAGGCCATCCGCTTCTTCGACTACGCCGTGATCAACGACGATCTCGAGCGCGCCATCGAGGAGGTGCGCGAAATCATCGAGGCCGAGCGCGACGGCTCCCAGGCCATGCTTCAGGACGTAGCGGGCCGCCACGGGCGCGCTGTGGTCCTGGATCGCTGGCGTGCCTCGAACCCCGGCAGACTGCAGTAGATGCGCATCGCGGGGCGCCGGAATCTGTCTGGGAGGTTCGATCCAGCTGTGCATGGGGCCGTTGCAGGGAAGGGCGCCGCGCGCCGTTGCCCGCCCGCAGGGGCCTCGGTATGTTGCTTCAAAGGCTCGATCTTGAAGGCGAATCTGCTCTGTGCGCATCGGCTCGAAGGGGCTGGAGGGTATCCTCTCCAGGACGTCGGTGCGTGAGGGCCGCGCCGGAGGGCGAGTGACCCGCGTCCCGGGGCGAGGCGCTTCGGATCCGAAGCCGGTCAGGGGCTACACAGACGGGACGGGCGATCGATGCTGCGCTTCAACGACATCGCGGACAAGATGCTCGAGAACAACCCACGCTGCGATCTCGAGCTCCTGCAGAAGGCCTACGTCTTCTCCGCCAAGGTGCACGACGGTCAGGAACGACTCTCCGGTGAGCCCTATCTGATCCATCCCCTCGCGGTGGCGGGCATCCTCGTGGACATGCAGATGGACGCCACCACCGTCGCGTCGGCGCTTCTCCACGACACCCTCGAGGACACGCTCACCACCTTCGACGAGCTGCAGCGGCTCTTCGGCGACAAGGTCGCCTTCCTCGTCGAGGGGGTGACGAAGGTCGCGAAGATCGAGTTCACGTCGGCGCGCGAGCGACAGGCCGAGAACTTCCGGAAGATGCTCGTGGCCATGTCCACCGACATCCGCATCCTGCTGATCAAGCTGGCGGATCGGCTCCACAACATGCGCACCATCGAATTCATGAAGGAGGAGGCGCGCCTTCGCATCGCCCAGGAGACGCTGGACATCTACGTCCCCCTCGCGCATCGGCTGGGCATCCACTGGATGAAGCAGGAGCTCGAGGAGCACGCCTTCCGCGCGCTCAAGCCCGGCGTGGCCGAGGAGCTCGAGCGACAGCTCTCGGGCAGCCAGGACGAGCGCGAGAAGTACGTCCAGGAGGTGATCGGCGTCATCGACGAGGCGATGGCGGCCGCCGGGATCAACTGCGAGGTGAAGGGTCGGCTCAAGGAGCTCTACTCCATCCATCACAAGATGGACAGCCAGGGCATCGGCCTCGATCAGATCTATGACGTGATCGCCTTCCGGGTGATCTGCGAGGGGGCGTCCGAAGCCTGCTACGCCGCGCTCGGCGTGATCCACTCCACATGGAGCCCGGTTCCCGGCCGTTTCAAGGACTACATCGGGCTGCCCAAGCCCAACGGCTATCAGTCGCTCCACACCACCGTGATCGGGCCCTATGGCGAGCGCATGGAGGTGCAGATCCGCACGGTGGAGATGGACGCGGACGCCGAGTACGGCATCGCCGCACATTGGCGCTACAAGGAAGGGCGTCCCGCCCCGGACGATCCGGAGGCCCATCGCTTCGGCTGGCTGAGACAGCTGCTCGAGTGGCAGCGAGAGCTGGCGGATCCCCATGAGTTCCTCGACGCGGTGAAGATGGACCTCTTCCCGGACGAGGTCTTCGTCTTCACGCCGCGGGGCGAGGTCATCATCCTGCCGCGCGGCGCCACCCCGCTGGACTTCGCATATGCGATCCACAGCGAGGTGGGCGCCGCCACTGCGGGTGCCAAGGTCAACGGCAAGATGGTTCCGAACAGCCACGTCCTGGTCGATGGCGACACCGTCGCGATCCTCACCAGCCAGCACCAGTTCCCGCGCAAGGACTGGCTGGACTTCGTCGTCTCGGGCAAGGCGCGCAACAACATCCGCCACGCGATTCGCGCTGCGGAGAAGGAGCGTTCGCGCCAGCTCGGCCGCGACATCCTGAGCCGTGAGCTGCGCCGGAGTGGACTCTCCCTGGCGAGACTGCTGGAGAGCGGCGAGCTCGAAGAGGCCGCGCGCAGCGAGATCCGCGGCGGAAGCGTGGACGATCTCTTCGCGGCCGTCTCGTACGGAAAGATCTCGCCTGCGGCCGTGGTGGCTCGCCTCAAGGGAGAGGCCGAGGCCGAGGCGCAGTCGCTGCCCGTGCCCGTGCAGGAGCGGATCCGCAGCCTCTTCAAGCGGGGCAATCGCGAGGAGGCGCCCGAGTCGGGGATTCGCGTCAGCGGCCTTCACGACGTGATGGTGCGCTTCGGGGGTTGCTGCGATCCCCTGCCCGGGGACGATGTGGTCGGCTTCGTGACGCGGGGCCGGGGGGTGACCGTCCACAGCCGCGGCTGTCCCCGGGTCTACGAGCTCGACCCCGAGCGCCGCATCGAGGTCGAGTGGGATACGGGCGCCGAGGTCAAGCGAAAGGTGAGCATCTGCGTCACGTCGAAGGATCGCGCCGGCATCCTCGCCAAGATCACCAACGCGATCAGCGCCGCCGGGATCAACATCGCGGGTGTCAAGGTCACCACCGCCGAGGGGAGTCACGCGATCCAGAACTTCGAGCTGCTCGTGGAGAACGCAGGGATGCTGAACTCGGTGATGCGCGAGATCGGTCGCGTGAAGGGCGTGGTCTCCGTCGAGCGCGTCCGCGGATGAGGCCTGGCCTCTCGGTCTGCATGCTCGCGCGCGACGAAGTGGACGAGCTGGAGCGGGCCCTCGCCTCCGTCGACTTCGCGGACGAGCTCGTGATCGTGGTCGACGATCGCAGCCGCGACGGCACCGAGCGGTTGGCGCGCCGTATCGCCGATCGCGTCGAGGTGCGACCCTACGCCGGCGACGTCGCTCAGAAGCGCCACGCCACGAGTCTGGCCGAGCACGACTGGGTGATGATCCTCGATCCGGACGAGGTGGTGCCCGAGGCGCTTGCCGCGGAGATCGTCTCGGCGCTCGAGGTCGGGGTCGGCGATGTGGATGCGTTCGAGGTCAATCGGGCCACCTACCACCTCGGTCGCTGGATCCGGCACGGCGACTTCTACCCGGACTACACGCTGCGCCTCTTCCGGCGATCGAAGGCGCGCTTCGAGGGCGAGGATCCCCACGGGCGGGTGGTGGTGAGCGGCCGTGTGGCCCGGCTGAATGCGCCGCTGCACCACTTCAGCTATCGCGACCTGTCGGATCAGATCGAACGCATCCAGTTCTTCAGCGACCAGGCGGCGGCGGCGATGCAGGCGCGCGGTCGTCGCGTCCGGCTCTCGGATCTCGTGCTGCGGCCTCCGGCGCGCTTCCTCCGCGCCTATCTGCTGAAGCAGGGCTTTCGCGACGGCCTGCCCGGGCTGATCATCGCCGCCGCCACGGCCTTCCACGTCTTCCTCAAATACGCGAAGCTGTGGGAGCGCGAGCAGGCCGGCTGATCGTTCGCGCGATCGAACGAGGTCGGGCGGTGCAGGCGACGCGCTGCAGTCTTTCGCTGCACGCGAATCTATGTTCACCGCGATTGCATGTTCGCGGAGCGGCGTGCAGAATCAGGGTTCGCCCGCTGCCAGGCCCCATGCCGCGCGCCGGGCGGGATCCCGATCGACCCTGTCCAGCGCCCACTGGAGGTCTTCTGCTCATGTCCACCGCAACGGCACCGCTGCCCGAGCTCGAGCTCGGCGTCCGCGAGATCGTCTCCATCTGGGGGCGCCATCTGCTGTCGCTGCTCTTTCCCTTCTCGGCCCTGGCCTTCCTCTGGACGGGCCCCCACCCCTGGTACGTCGCGCCGATCTTCGCCGTACCGGTGGGCGTCGCGTTCTTCTACGACAACCGCGCCCCCGAACGACAGCGCGTGGAGCTGCGCCAGCCCGCCGACGCGCTGCCGGCCTGGCCCTTCGACGCGCTCGTCTATCTACTGGCGTTCCTCCAGCTGGTCGTGCTGGTCGAGCTGGCCCGCATGTTCTCGCAGCAGGTCGTCTTCTCCGTGGACATGGCCATGGTCTTCATCATGGTCGGCGCGAACTCGGGCTTCTCGATCATCACCGCCCACGAGCTGATCCATCGCAAGCCGTGGTGGGAGCAGCAGCTCGGCCGGCTGCTGCTCTGCACGGTGCTCTACGAGCACTTCTATACCGAGCATCTGCGCGGGCACCACGTACGGGTGGGCACCGACGATGACCCCGCGACCGCTCGCTTTCCCGAGACCTACCGGGAGTTCTGGAAGCGCACGGTGCCGGCTCAATTCAAGAGTGCCTGGAGGCTCGAATGCCGACGTCTGGGCGATACGAACATGTCGCTCTTCGACCGCCGGATGCTCCGCAATCGGATCCTGCACGGGATCGCCGTGGGATGGGGCATGGCCTTCGCCGTTCTATTCGTCTGGGGCTACGTGGCCTTCTTCGCCTACCTGCTCCAGGCCTTCGTCGCCGTGCGCCTGCTCGAGGCCGTGAACTACTTCGAGCATTGGGGCCTCCGCCGACGGGGCCGACGAGTCCAGCCCCAGGACTCGTGGGATACGCATAGCTGGATCACCTACTACGGCCTGACCGGCCTCTCCCGCCATGCCGATCACCACGCCAATCCGGCGCGCCCCTATCAGCAGCTGCGCGTCTTCGAGGAGGCGCCGGTGCTGCCGGTGGGCTACATCGCGTTGGTCGACATGGTGATGGCGCGCAACAACGACTTCATCGCGCTGGCCACCTCCCAGCTGAAGGAGCGCGGGCTCGGTCCCTTCGCGGACGCGGAGACCCCGGAGGAGGTGGCCGCCCTCGAGGCCCGGGCGAACGAGGTGGTCTCGCGGCCGCCCTGGCCGCGTCGCGTCTTCGGCAAGGCGCCCGGCTGGGTGCCCGCTCTGCTCGTCGCTGCCGGCGTGGTCCTCGCGCTCACCCTCGGCGGCCACCTCGAGGCGGGCGGGGGACCGGGCTTCACCGGTCGCCTCGCGCTGAACGGCTGGATCCTGGCCGTCTTCGCGGGCGCGCTCTTGATGCGCGCCCGGCTGGTGGCGCGATGGCAGAGCGAGGCGCTCTCCTGGGGCGCAGCCTTCGCGCTGCTCATCGTGATCGGGCGCTTCACGGAGATCGTGGTCGGCGCTTCCTAGGCGCCGCGCCCGAACAAGCCCATGCCGAGGCTCAGCAAGCTCAGTCGATCCATCGCGGGAAAGGTCGCGCTCGTCACGGGTGCGGCCAGCGGCATGGGGCGGGCCACGGCCATGCTCTTCGCCGACGAGGGCGCGAAGGTCGCTGTGACGGATCTGGATGCCGAGCGGATCGCTGAGGTGGTGGAGGCCGTCTCGGAAGCCGGCGGCGAGGCCAGGGGCTTCGTGCTCGATGTCTCGAAGCTCGAGGAGATCGATCGGGTCGTGGCCGAAGTGGCGGAGACCTTCGGCGGGCTGGACATCCTCGTGAACAATGCGGGGATCGGCCGACCGACGCCTACCCGGGCCGAGAGCTTCGAGGCGGACTGGGAGAAGACCCTCGCCGTCAACCTCACCGCGCACGCGCGGACCGTGCGCGCCGCCCTGGCGCATCTCCAGGTCGGCGGCGAAGGGCGCGTGGTCAACATCGCCTCCACCGAGGGGGTCGGTGCGCAGGCCTACATGGTCGCCTATACGGCGAGCAAGCACGGTGTCGTCGGGCTCACCCGCGCGCTCGCCGTGGATCTCGGTGATTGCGGAGTGACGGTCAACTGTGTGTGCCCCGGGCCCATCGAGACGGGCATGACGGCGGCCATCCCCGAAGAGGTCAAGCGCAAGTTCGCGCGCCGACGCGTTCCGCTGCGCCGCTACGGCGACCCGGAAGAGGTCGCGCACGGGATCCTGAACTTCTGCCTCCCGGCCTCTTCCTACATGAATGGCGCAGTGCTCATGATCGACGGAGGGCTCTCGATCCAGAACTGACCCGCGCGAGCTCCGCTCTACGCCTCGGGATCGCCGCCGATCCGCGCCAACGCCGAGGAGAGCACCCAGGCGTTGCGGCCGTTGTGGAGCTCGATCTGCAGCCAGCCGCCCCGATCCTCGAGGATGCGCACCTCCGTGCCGGCCGGCAGCGTGTCGCCGAATCGGCTGGGCGCACCGAGGCTGTCGGCGGCGCGCGCGATCACCTCGTCGCCGACGATCACGCCTTCGGCGTGGGCTCGGCGACTCGGGTCGAGCTGGACGCTGGCCAGCAGGAGCAGCCAGAGGCCGAAGAGCGAGATGGCGCCGGAGCGCGCGGCCGTCGAGCCGCGGGCCAGGGCGAGTGCGACCAGCGCGCCCGCCGCGGCGAAGATCAGGGCCGCGAGCAGGGCGCGCTGATCCATGCGGCCCGCGCTCTCCCAGGACAGGGCGCTGTCGAGGCCGAGGGCGCTGGCCGGCGTCGGGACCCACTCGGGCAGGAGGGTTCGCGCATGGTCGAGATTCTGCCGCGCCCGGGGATGGCCGGGCTCAGCGAGCAGTGCCTGCCGATAGGCGAGGATCGCCTGGCCGAGCTGCTCCCCCTGGAGCGCCGCGTTGCCCAGATTCGTGAGCAACGCAGCCCCGCCGTGTCCGGATTCGGCGACGGCACGAAAACGAAGGGCTGCGCGGCGGAAGGCCTCGATGCGCTCGTCTCGGCTCGGCGCGTCGAGGGCGTCGCGATAGAGCGCGATGGCCTCTTCGAGGCGCGCCTCGGGCGCGCTCGGATCCGCGCGCCCGATCGTCGGCGCGGCCAGGGCGACGAGCCCGAGCAGCACGGCCGCGGCCAGGGCGAGGTGCATCCACGGGGCGCCTCGGCTCATGGCAGCAGCTCCCGCATCCGCGCCAGCTCGTCTCGAACGCGCTCCTGCAGCGCCGCGTCGAGCGTCCCGTCGCCGCTGGTGGCCGGGGCGTAGAGCAGTGCGTCGCAGGCCTGGAGCAGCGAGTCGAGCTCGGCGCCGCGCGCCTCGGGCAACGCCACCGCGATCTCGCGCAGGGCCAGCGCGACCTCGCTGGCGGCCTCCCGCGCCGGCTTGCCGAGGGCGCTGTGGGCGCGGCTCGATTGCTTCTTGTAGACGGCGCGCTGGTGCACCACCTCGTCGGGGATCTGCCCGCGCCGGCGCAGCACGAAGGCGACGCCCACTGAGGCGATGCCGAATCCGTAGCCGAGGGCGATGGCGACGTCCGGGGTGCTCCGACGGGCGAGCAGCACCTCGGTCCGCTCTTCGAGGGAGAGGTCGGCGCCGGTCAGGCTGAAGCGGCCGCGCACACGCCCCCTCGCCTCGTCCGCCTCACGTGCGTCCTCGGCCCCTTCCCTCGGCACCTCCTCCGGCTTCTGCGGCTTCGGCGCCACCACGTCGCCAGCGGAGATCACCTGGGCGGGTCGCACCGAGAGGGCGATGGGGCGCGAGCGTGCGGTCTGATAGCTGCCGAGCTCAGGATCGAACCAGCTGTACTCGATGGCGGGGATCTCGCGGACGGCATCATCCAGCACGCGTACGGAGAGCTCGAAGGTCTTGGCCTCTCCTTCGATCTGGCCGCTCACGTCGTCTGCCTGGAAACGGAAGAGGTCCGGGCCGAGACCGGGCACGCGCGAGAGATCGGGCAGCGCGACGTTCTCGAGATTGCCACCGCCGCGCACGGTGAGCGTGAGCTTGATCGGATCGCCCAGCTGCACCACGCTGCGATCGGCCGAGACCTCGAGGTCGAAGCCCCGACCCACGGCGCCCGCGAAGCTCGCGGGCCGGCCTGCCAGCGGCGGCGCCTCGATGACGAGGGTGCGCTCTTCGTCCTTGGCGAAGACCTTGCGCGTGGCGGCCGGGCGCTTGCCGCCGAACAGATCGCGCTGCCACTGCGTGACCTCGGTGACGTCGATGGTCGCGGGCGCCAGCGCATACTCGCCGGCTTTGAGGGGCACGAGGATCCGCTCGGCCGAGACGACGAGGTAGCGGCGGGCGCCCGACCGCTCCTCTCGAACGTCCGCCTTGAGGATGTACTCGCCACCCTGGGTCTCGATGTTCAGCGTCTGCTCCCCGCGACCGGGCTGCTGGTCATCGATGAAGCGGAACGCGTCGTCGCGCTCGAAGAGCTCGCCGCGCAAGGTATAGCTACGAATGGACTGCTGCATCGTGGCGTCGAGCCACCACTCGATGCGCAGCGGCAGGTGCTGTCCGACGTAGACGGGATCATCCGGCAGGATCAGCTTCACCTTGATCCGGGGATCCTCGGGGATCGTCGTCACGCGCAGGCGATGCTTGGCCGACACGCCGCGCGTGGATCCCTGCGCCATCTCGAAGGGGCCGATCTCGTAGAGACCGGGCCGGGTCGGGACGAAGAGCCACTGGCAGGTATAGGTCGTGGTCTCCGATCGGGTGACCCGGCCGTTGATGATCTGCATCGACGAGCTGAAGTTCGGGACGATGCCCACGAGCCGGAAGTCGCCGCCGCCCGGCGGCGTCGGACCCGAGAGACAGTCCGGCGCCGGCTCTCGCTCGAAGTCCGTGGATTGGACGTGGATCTCCACCGGCACGCCCGCGTAGTGCGGCCCACGAGCGACGCGGAGCTGCAGGGCGTGGGGGCTCTGCGCCGCCGCGGCCGCGGAGAGCCCGAGGCCGAGGATCGACGCGAGGAGCGTGGCGCGTGCGCGCATGGCGGTCACCGGATCACCAATCCTTCTCCACGGTCTGGTAGCGCTGCTGGCGACGACCTTCACGCCGCCGATGGCGCTCGGCCTCCTTGTCCCGCACGGATTGCAGCATCTGGGAGGGATCGCGGCCATCGGCCTTCTGCTCCTCCTGCTCCTCCTGCTCGGCCTGCTGGGCGGCGCCCTGCGGCTGGCTCTCCTGCTCTCCCTGCCCGTCCTGCTGCTGTTGCTGTTGCGGACCCTGCTGGCCCTGATCTCCGGACTGCTGTTGATCCTGCTGGGGAGGCTCGAGCAGCGCGATGGCCTGGGCCAGCGCGCGCACCGCGTCATCCTGGGCGGGACGGATGGCATCGCGCTCGGGGCTCTCGGTGACCATCGACTCGCCCGCGTCCTTCATGCGATCGGCGGCCTCGAGCACGTGCTCGGAGGCCTTGATGAGCCGGTCGGTGGCCGCCTGAGCGGCGGCCTGATCGGCTGCCGGGTCTCCGCTTCCTCCCTGCGTGAAGCTGGCCGGGTCCTGCAGCGACTGCTCGTGCAGGGCCTGGGCGAGCTGATCCGTGAGTGCGGCGAGCTCGTCCTGGCGCGCGGTCAGCGGGCCCAGCTCGGCGCCGAGCGCGGCGGGGTCGCCGGCGGCGAGACCGAAGCCCTCCTCCACCGCGTCGCCGAGCTCGACCTGGCGGCGGGCGGCGTCCCGCAGGTGCTCGACCATCGTGAAGAAGAGCCGCCGCAGATTCTCGAGACCGCGCAGCGCCGTGCCGACGTGATCCCGTGCGTCCTCGAGAGCGGCGTCCTCCTCGCTCAGACGAGCCAGCTGCTCCGCAGCGCTCTGCATCGCCCCCTCCGAGAGCGCCGCCACGCCATCGGCCAGCTCCAGGCGCTCCAGCTCCGCCTCGATCTGCTCGGGGCTGGTCGGCTGGGGCTGCCCCGGCTGGGGCGCTGCTGCGGCCGACGCTTCACGCTGGGCCTCGAGGGCCGTCACCTGCTCCGCGATCATCCCGGACATGCGCCGCGTTCGCTCCAGGTTGCGGGTCTGGATCTCCTCGAGCGCGCTGCCGAACTCGCGGATGCGCACCTCGGCCGCCGCCTCGTCTTCGGCCGGGACCGTCAGCAGCTCATCGACCCGCCGCTGGTCGCCGTAGGCCACCTCGATCAGCCCCTTCAGGTCGAGGAACTGCTCGCGCGCCTCGGCCAGGGCCTGCAGGCTGCTGGCCTGCGCGCTCGCCGCCTCGCCCAGGTCGGTCTCTGCGAGCAGCGTGCGCGAGCGCTCGGCCTCCTCGGCGCCTCGATCGAGGTGAGGCGCGGCCAGGCGCAGCTGCTCCAGGAGCTTCTGCTGCTGCGGATCCTCCGGTGGCGGTCCCTCCTCGCTCTGGGCGAGGCCCGCGGACAGCCGCATATGCAGCTCGCGGGCCCGTGCGGCGAGCGCACCCTGTCGGCCCTCCAGATAGTCGGCATCGAGCCAGGGCGGTGCGGTCGGCTGATCGCTGCCCAGCGCCGGGGCCAGAGCCAGCTCGGCGGCGAGCAATGCGCGGGTCTCGCCGGCGATCTGCGTGCCGTCGCGCAGCAGCTGATCGAGGATGGCCACCGGCTCGCGGAGCTGGTCGCGCGCGCGCTTGAGCAGATCGAGGGCCGTCGCCGCCCGGCGATGCGCGCGCGCGCCCTGACGCCGCCGCAGCTGGCCACGCGATTGCCCCAAGCGTTCGCGAGCCTGATGCAGGTAGTGGATGACGCCGGTCAGCTGTGCGCGCCGCAGCTGATCCTCGGGTGTGAGTGTCTCCTCGGCCAGCTCGTCGAAGGCGTCGACCTCGGCGACGACCTCCTCGGAGAGGGTGCGGGCTTCGGACAGGACGCCGCGCGCCTGCACCGCGGCGGCCTTGAAGAGCGCCTTCAGGCGCTCGCTCTCCGTCTCGACGTCGGGCAGGGCGGAGAGCTCCGAGAGCTGTCGCGCGGCCCCTGCCACATCGCGCTGCCGGGCGATCAGATCGTCGAGCCGTTGGGCGACGTCCTTGGGATCCTGCTTGTTGATCTCGTCCGCCAGGACGAGCGCGCGATGCAGAACGATCTCGAGGTTGCGCCGCGAGGGCTCGTGCGCGTCGTCGATGGCGATGGCCTCGCGAAACCAGTCCGCGGCGCGATGGAGCGCATCGAGGGCCTCTTCGGGCTTCTCGTTCATCACCGCCTCCGCGCGGCGGATCTCCACCCAGGCCAGGTTGAAGCTGGCGGCCAGCCGCGCCTCGCCATCACCGCGGGCGCGGCTCCGGGCCGACTGCAGCAGGCGCTCGGCCTCGTCGAGCTCGCCTCCGGCGAGCCGGGACAGCGCCTGGTTGTAGGCGTCGCGCGGCTCTTCGGGAATCTCCAGGGCAGCACGGCCCTCGGGATTGGCGGATGCCTCCGAGGCGCTCGTGTCCGCGTCGCCGTCGCTCACGAAGGGGGCCTGTGAGGCGTCCTGGCCAGCCGTCGACGTCTGCGCCGTGGCCAGCTCAGGGGAGCCGCCGAGGGCGAGCAGGGTGGCGAACGTCGCGCTCGCGACAGCGCCACGGGGCAGGTAGGTCAACACGCCGGCGAGCAGGCAGACCAATCCCGCCAGCACCGCCCACTGGAAGCCCTCCTGGCGGACGGTGCGGCCGCGCTCCTCGCCGGTCGCCCGCATCAGCGGTGCGATGTGCGCCTCGAAGATGCCCTCCAGATCGAGGACGCCGGTGCCGGCCGGGATGTAGGCGCCCCTGGTCACGAGCGCGAGCTCGCGGAGCAGATCGCCATCCAGTCGGCTCTGCACCACACGACCGTCGGAATCGCGGAGCGTCGTTCGCGCGCCGGTCTGTGGATCGGTGATCATGATCGGGCTGCCGGCCTCGTCGCCGAAGCCGATGGCCAGGATCTGGATGCCCTTCTCCGCCGCCTCCTTGGCCGCATCCACGGGAAACGAGTCGTGGTCCTCGCCGTCGGTGATCAGCAGCAGCACACGCGAGAGATCCCCTGCGGCGCCGAAGCCCTGGATGGCCTTGCGGATGGGCTCCTCGAGCCGGGTCCCGCCACGAGAGACGCTGTGCGGCCCCACTGAGTCGAGCACCAGGCGCAGGAACCCGAAGTCGGGCGTCATCGGGCAGACGACGCTCGCGCGACCCGCGAAGGCGATCAGGCCGACCTGATCGCCCTGAAGATAGGTGAGCAGATCGCGGATCTCGGCCTTGGCGCGCTCCAGGCGATTGGGCACCACATCCTCGGAGAGCATCGAGCGCGAGACGTCGAGCGCGATCATGATCTCCGCGCCGACCTGGGGTGAGCGGACGAACTCGACGCCCCACTGTGGTCGCATCAGCGCCACCACGAGCGCGATGGCCGAGAGCGTGAGCAGCACGAGGCGCATCCAGCGGAGCAGCGGCGAGGGGCGTCGCACGAGCCTGTCCTGGATGGCGGGCGCCACGAAGCGATCCAGCGCCAGCAGGCCGCGACGCTCGAGCGCCGCCAGCGCGATCATCAGCACGAGCACACCCCAGAGCAGATGGATCCGCTGGGCCTCCGCGAAGACGAGGTCGCTCATCCCGGCAGCCTCCGCAGGAAGGTCTGCGCGAGGAGAGCCGAGGCGAGCATCATACCGAGCCCTGCGCCCGCGAAGCCTGCGTAGTGCTCGCGGTACTCCATGTATCGCACCTCGACGATCTCACTCCGCTCGAGACCGTCGATCTCCTCGTAGACCTCGGCGAGCGCGTCGGCGTTCTCCGCGTGGAAGTAGCGGCCGCCGGTGCGCTCGGCGATGGCCTGCAGCTCTCGCTCGTCCAGCTCCACGAAGAACTGCCGGAGGATGGTCTGGCCGCGCATCGTGACCGGGAAGGGCGCGCGCCCGGTGCGCCCGGCGCCCACCGTATAGACCTTGATATCGTGCGCCGCCGCCAGCTCGGCGGCCTGGCTCGGCGAGATGTCGCCGCGGTTGGAGACGCCGTCCGAGAGCAGGATCGCCACCTTGCTCTTGGCCTGATGCCTGCGCAGGCGCTCGACGGCGAGGGCCAGCCCCTCGCCGACCGCGGTGCCGTCCTCGTCCGGATCAGTCTCGATCTCGAGATCGTCGACGATGGTCATCAGGCTCGTGTGGTCGAGGGTCAGCGGCGCCACGCTGTCGGCGAAGCCCGCGAAGCCCACGAGCCCCACGAGGTCGTCGGGACGCCCCGGCCCCTCTCCGTCCGTGCCGAGGAAGCGATGCAGGACCTGCTTGAGCGCCTGGAGCCGATCGATGCTCTGATTGCCGCGGACGAAGTCGCGCGCGTTCATCGAGCCGGAACGATCCACCACCAGCATGATGGCGATTCCTTCGCGGTGCACCTTGGTGTTCTCGTCCCCGGTCCTCGGGCCGGCCAGCGCGATGCTCAGGAAGAGCACCGCGGCCGCCAGCAGCAGCGCGGGCAGGGGGAGCAGGCGCACGCGCCAGGACGAGGGCGCGCCCTCGAGCAGGCCGAGGCTCGAGTAGGTCACCACCGAGGGCGAGCGTGAGGCGAGCCAGAAGACCAGCGGCGCAAGCAGGCCGAAGGCCAGGAAGGCAGGATCTCGAAGCTCCAGACCGCTCACGGACGCCGGACCTCCTCGAGCGTCTGCTCGCCGCTGCCGACGTCGGCGAAGAAGCGTGGCGGCCCACCGTCATCGCCGGCCGGCGGCCCCGCGTCAGGGGGTGCGGGGGATGTCGGAGGCTCCGGCTCGACTTCCGGCCCTTCGCGCGTCTCCTCGATGAACTCGCCGACCGCACGGATCGACTCCTCGATGGCCTCGGGCGGCGGGACGTAGTGGGCGAACTTCACCAGGTCCGCCTGCCGCAGGAAGTCGCGGAGCAGCACCTGCTGCTCCTCCGACAGATCCGGGGACTGACTGACCACCTCGAGGAAGCGCTCGGTGGTCAGCTCCGGGGAGCGGAGCGCGAAGCGGTTCTCCAGATAGCGGCGAACGATCCCCGAGAGCTCGACGAAGAACGCGTCGATCTCGTCCGCATCCGATGGCCGCGGCTTCGCCAGCAGGTCGTCGAGCGCGCCACGCGCCAGCTCGTAGGCGCTGCGCGCCGACTCGCGCTCGCGGCGCTGCTGCCAGGCGCGCCAGGCGAAGGGCAGGGCGGCGAGCAGCGCGACCAGCCCCGCCCCGATCCAGGCCAGCAGCTCGCCGCGTCCGGCGCCTCGAGGGCCGAGCTCGCCCATGGGCGGGGCCAGCTCTGCAGTGGCCGCGTCCGGGACGACGGACTCGATCTCGAAGGGAATCGGGTCGCTGAGCAGCTCGTAGGCGTCCAGGCCCTCGGGCGCCGGATCGCGCCCGGGTCGCCGATCCACGAACTCGATGAGCAGCGCCGGCAGGACGTAGCGACCCGAGCCGGGAGGGCGCAGCGTGTAGCGCTGGCTATGGCGCGTGCGCCCGTCGTCTTCGAGCGTCTCCCTGGGCACGAAGTCGACGATGGTGAAGCGCTCGAGGGCCTCTCCGAACTCCGGCATCAGCACCTCGACGCCGTCCTCCGCGAGGGCCTCGATCTTCAGGACGAGCGCGTCGCCGATCACCGGCGCATCCGGTGTGAGGTCGACCGTGGCCTCCACGGGCCCGAGGCTGGACGTGGACTCGAGGGCGTCCGCAGCCGGGACGACCAGCAGCGCGAGCGCGAGGAGCACGAGCCGCGGCGCTCTCCTCATCGCCTGGCCCTCCGCTCTCGCGCCTTGAAGAAGCGCACCAGCGGGTCCACCACCGAGCCGCCGGCGTCGATGTGGATGAGGTCGATGCCCGCCCGTGCCAGCCGGGTGCGGAGCGCGTCGATCCGCGCCTCGGCGTCGCGCCGCACCTGCGCGCGGAAGGCCTCCGAGCCGCTGTCCACCACCTGCGTGCGCCCGGTCTCGGCATCGACCAACGAGACGAGCCCCACGTCGGCGAACTCGATCTCCTGCGGATCGGTGATCAGCACGGCTACGACATCGTGCTTGCGATTGGCCGACTGCAGCGCCTTCTCGAAGGCCTCGTCGATGAAGTCGCTGACCACGAAGCAGACCGTTCGCCGCCGCTGTACGCGTAGGAAGAACTCGACGGCCTTGGCGATCTCCGTGGCCTGGCGGGGGGTGCGCAGGGCGCCGAGGCCGCCACGCTGCAGCCTCCGCAGCAGCCGGGAGAGCCGGCCGCCGGGTTCGCGGACCTCGCTCGAGTGGTCGCCCGGCGTGGTGCCGAGGCCGTCGTGGCTGAGCACCTCGCGCACGACGCGCAGCGCGTGCTTGTGGCCC
>CAZQMY010000009.1:35264-36192 GCA_964594405.1 uncultured Spirochaetaceae bacterium
GGAAGAGCAGAAGACCCACCTTGTCGTCGTTCAGGCTGGCGGAGAATCCGAGCAGCGCGCAGAGCTCGGCGGCGCACTCGCGCTTGCTGCGCGACTTCGAGCCGAAGTCCTGACTGGCGGAGACGTCGGCCATGAGCATCAGCGTGAGCTGGCGCTCTTCGACGAAGCGTTTCACGAAGGGCTCGCCCATGCGCGCCGTCACGTTCCAGTCGATGGAGCGAACGTCGTCTCCGGGCACGTAGGGCCGCACTTCGTCGAACTCGATGCCGCTGCCCTTGAAGACGGAGACGTACTCGCCCGCGAGCACGTCGGCCACCTGGCGCCCCGTCCGCACCTGGATCTCGCGGACCCTGCGCATGATCTCGCTGGGAAGCATCGGCGACCTCGAATCAGGGAACCAGCAGGGTGTCGATGATCTTCTGGATCAGATCCTCTGAGCTCTTGCCCTCGGCCTCCGCCTCATAGCTCACGATCAGCCGATGACGCAGGACGTTGTGGGCCTGGGTCTGGATGTCGTGGGGCGTGACGTAGTTGCGACCCTGCAGGAAGGCGTGGGCCTTGGCGGCCTGCATGAGCGCGATGGAGGCGCGGGGGCTGGCGCCGTGCTCGATCAGCCCATCGAGCTCCGGCAGCCCCGCCGCGCCGGGCGCGCGTGTCGCCTGGACGAGATCGACGATGTAGTCGCGCGCCTTCTCGTCGACGAAGAGCTGCTCGACCGTGCGCCGCGCGGAGAGGAGGTCGTCGGCGCTGGCCACCGCCGTGATCTCGGGCAGCGGCTGCCCGCTCGCCATCCGGTCGAGAATCCGCCGCTCCTCTTCGCGGCTCGGGTAGCCGACCTTGAGCTTGAGCATGAAGCGATCGAGCTGCGCCTCGGGGAGCGGATACGTGCCCTCCTGCTCGATGGGATTCTGCGTCGCGAGCACCAGGA
>CAZQMY010000010.1:0-14648 GCA_964594405.1 uncultured Spirochaetaceae bacterium
CGGGCACGTGAGCGTCAAGATCGACTCGAGGGGCGAGCAGGCCGTGATCACCGGCGACCTCACCCACCACCCGGCGCAGATCGCCCATCCCGAGTGGCACAGCAGCGCCGACTGGGACGGCGAGATGGCGGAGCGTACGCGACGGGCCTTCATCGAGCGCTACGGCGATACGCCCGTACTCGTCATCGGAACGCACTTCGCGACGCCGACGGCCGGGCACATCGTGCGGGACGGCGACTCGTATCGGCTGGACGTTTGAAGGGGATCGCTAGGCGGCCTCGCCGCGCTCCGACGGATTGGCGTCGAGCAGCTGCAGAAGCTCCTCGCGCCCGGGCCCCATCGACACCTTCTTGCGTGTCTCGCGTTCCTGCCAGCACTTCATCACGCTGAGCATCACGTCGGGCTTCCTGGTCAGGCTGTCCAGCGGCTCGAGGAGGTTCATCGCGCGCATGAAGGCACGAAGCACGACGACGTCGGTGGCCATGGCGGGGACGAAGCCATCGCGGAGCAGCGAGCGCATGAAGGCGCGCGGATCGTTCACGCCCTTCTCGTCCTTCTCCTGGTCGAGGTTCTTGCCCTCGCGGATCGCCTTCTCGGCCTCGATGAAGGCCCGATCACCGGCGCGGATGAACTCGTAGCCCGGCACGATCTCATCCCGGAAGCCGCGGTCGAAGGCCAGCGCCACCTCGCGCAGATCGCCGCTGTGGTGGGCCAGCACCCCTTCGAGCAGATGCGCCTGGATCCACGCGTAGCTGCAGCCTCGGCCGAGCAGGGGGTTTGCGTGACAGAGGGCGTCACCGAGCGGCTGCAGGCCCAGGGCCAGGGGCTCACCCTCGTCCACGAAGAAGCGGCGCACGTTGTACAGGCCCGCCATGGTATGGACGTCGGTGATGGGATCGGCGAGGCCGGGGGACCGCCACTCGCGAGTCTGCGGCAGCGCCTGCATCACCGCCTCGAAGCCCTCTTCGCGCTGCAGCTTGCGCATGGCGCGATCCTCGGGCGAGGCGGCGACGATCAACGAGAAGATGTCCGAGTCCGAAGGGAAGACGCCGTATCGCAGGTAGCCGAGATCGCCGCCGGCGAAGCCGGAGCTGAAGGGCCGTCTCGCCCCCTCGCGAAGCTTGTAGAAGCGTGAGCTGTAGACGATGCCGCAGGGCTCGCTCTCCTTGCGCAGAGGACGCGCGCCGATCCCCTCGAGCCAGTCGCCGATCTTCGTTCGGCGCCCGGACGCGTCGACGACGAGGTCTGCCTTCAGCCGCCAGCGTTCGCCGCCCTCGGTCTCGTAGACGACGCCGCCCACCACCGGGATCCCATCGCGCTCGCCCGTGCGGATCAGCCCGATGACGCGCGCGCCCTGCGTCACCGGCACGCCGAGCTCGCCGAACACGTAGCGGCGCAGCACCCACTCGAAGGTGATGCGGCGACAGCCGAGCATGGTCATCTCTTCGTCGATGGGCAGCAGCTCGGGCGCCTTCATCGTCGGCGGGATCATCTGCTCGAAGCGAAGCTCCTGCGCGCCCGCTTCGAGGAGCCGCTGGAGCAGGTCGGGGTCGTCCTTCTTCAACAGCGCGTGCAGCCTGGCGAGGAAGGCGTGGGTGTGGCGCACCTGCGGCGCACCTCGCCGATCCCACTGCATGAAGGCTTCGAGTGGGTTCTCACACTCGGGGATCGTGTCGCCCTCGAGGACGTGGACGCGATGGCCACCGCGGCTCAGCCTGAGGGCGGTGGCGATGCCCGCGATGCTGCTGCCCACGATGACGACGTTCAGGTTCGAGTGGCGGGCCCGGTTGATCGTGCTCACTCGTGACTCCGTTCCGTTTGAAGTGACGGGGGGTTCGGTGCGGGGGGCTGGATGCTGGTGTCAGAGGCCGCGGCCCAGATCCAGCGGCGCAGCGCCGTGCAGGAGGGCACGGGTCTACTGCCTCTTCTGTCAGCGCAGGTCTGGGCGCAGGCCGATCGACTCGGTCGCAGCTTTGTCTGGCCTGATGGTTGGTGGCTTCGCTCCTTGCTCTCGCCCAAACCGTCGTGCTCCGAAGGCTAGCCGACGCGTCCAACTATGAAAGCTCTGTCAATTGACAGATCTTGCACCGCTGCGATGATCTGGGCGGCCCCGGGCAGCGATCGCCCGATTTCCACCGCCCGTGCGGCGGGATCGCGCGTCGACGATCTCGAGGCCCGCGGATCTCGTGTCTCACTCTGGCTTTAGCCTCGCATCCCCATCCTCCAAGGAGTGACGAAATGCTCGATACCCTGATCAAAGGCGCGAAGATCGTGGACGGCACCGGTGCCCCCGCCCGATCCGGAGACATCGGAATCAAGGACGGCCGCATCGCCGCCATCGATCGGGTGGACGAGCCGGCCAGCCAGGTGATCGACGCCGATGGGGCTCTCGCGGCGCCGGGATGGGTCGACCCGCACACCCACTACGACGGACAGGTGACCTGGGACGACCAGATGGATCCCTCGGCCTCCCAGGGCGTGACGACGGTCGTCATGGGCAACTGCGGCGTCGGCTTCGCCCCGGTGCCGAAGGGCGAGGAGAAGATCCTCATCGAGATGATGGAGGGCGTCGAGGACATCCCGGGCACCGCCCTCTACGAGGGCATGCCCTGGGGCGAGTGGGAGACCTTCCCGGAGTATCTCGAATTCCTGGATTCACGTCGCTACGCCCTCGACGTCGGTGCCCAGATCGCGCACGGCCCGCTGCGCAGCTACGTGATGGGCGAGCGCGGGCGGAATCACGACCCGGCCACCGCCGAGGAGCTCAAGCGCATGGCCGAGCTGGTCGAGGAGGCGATGAACGCCGGCGCGGTCGGTGTCTCCACCTCTCGCACCATCGGCCATCGCTCGATCTCCGGCGAGCCGGTGCCCGGCACCTTCGCCGCCGAGGAGGAGCTGATGGCCCTGGCGGACGGGCTCGTGCGCGCCGGCAAGGGCGTCTTCGAGATCATCCCGGCCAGCACCATCGGTGAGCTCAGGGCGCTGGGCGGCGAGCGCTACACGCTGCTCGAGGAGTTCGAGCTGATCAAGCGCATCGGTCGCCAGAAGAAGGTGCCGATCACCTTCACGACCGCCCAGATCCCCGAGTTCCCGGAGACCTGGCGGGCCTTCCTGGAAGGCTCGGCGGAAGAGAACGCGAAGGGCTCGAACCTGCGTCCCCAGATCTCGTCGCGACCCATCGGCTTCGTGACGGGTCTGCAGACCTATCACATGTTCCAGCGGCGCGAGACCTACATGAAGATCGCGCATCTCCCCCTGGCCGAGCGCGTCGCCGAGATGCGCAGGCCCGAGGTGAAGGCCGCCATCCTCGAGGACTCGGACGTGCCGGTCGACCAGCCCGGCGCCATGGCCAACATCCACACGCTGCTCGCTACGGTGGCGGGCTTGACCTTCCCGATCAAGCTGCCTATCGACTACGAGCCCGAGGTGAGCGAGATGCTCGGCCTGAAGGCGGCCGCGCAGGGCCGCGACATCGCGGACTTCTTCTACGACTACCTCCTCGAGGACGAGGGCAGGAGCTTCGCGATCCTGCTCGGATCCAACTACATGTCGGGCAACTTCGATGCGATCCACGAGATGCTGATCCATCCCGATACGATCTGCGGGCTCTCGGATGCGGGTGCGCATGTGAACCTCATCTTCGACGCGGTGGCACCGACCTACCAGCTCACACACTGGTGCCGCGATCGGAGTCGGGGCCCGAAGCTGCCCGTCGAGTTCATCGTGCAGAAGCAGACGCTGAACAACGCCGAGCTCTACGGCCTGGGCGATCGGGGCAGCCTCGAGGTGGGCAAACGAGCCGACCTCAACCTCATCGACTCCGACAACCGCGACCTCGCGCCACTCGAGGTCCATCACGACCTCCCGGCCGGCGGCAGCCGCATCCTGCAGCCGGCGAGGGGCTATGTCGGCACCTTCGTGGCCGGCGTGCGGACGCGCGAGAACGACGTCGATACGGGCGCAAGGCCCGGGCGCCTGGTGCGCCCGACGGCCTAGCGCGCCCGATTCCGGGCGCTTTCCGGCGCGTCTGCTCTTCGCCCCGGATGCGCCTTCGCTCTTCGAGGGCGGGCTATGCTGCCGACGCCGACCCGTCCGTGCACGTCACAGGATCCGCCCGTGCCCGATCATGCCTCCCGAGCTGGTGACGATCTTCCGGACCTCTCGCCGCGTTGGCGCGCCGCCTTCGACTGGATCGAGGAGGCGCTCGGCGGAGAGATCGTCGCAGCCCGGCGGCAGCCGCGCTGGCGTCCCGCCTGGTTCATCGATCTGCTGCGGGAGGGCGAGCGGGTGCCGCTCTACTTCCGCGGGCAGCGCGGCGAGATCGCCAACGGCTATCACGCGCTCGAATTCGAGGCCGGGCTGCTGCGCAAGCTGCGGGCCGAGGGGATCCCCGTGCCCCGCGTACACGCCATGTGTCCAGAGCCGGGCGGCATCGTCATGGACTGCAGCCCCGGCCGGGCGAACCTGGCCACCGCCGAGAGCGACGATCAGCGGCGCGCCGTCCTATGCGACTACGTGGACATCCTGGCGCGCATGCATGCGCTCGATCCTGAGGGATTCGATGGGCTGGGCCTTCGTGTCTCCACTACCGAGGAGGAGCTCGGGCTCGGCGACCTGCGCAGCTGGGTGAAGGGCTATCGAGGCGGCAAGGCGCGGCCCGAGCCGGAGCTCGAGTTCCTCATCGGCTGGCTCTTTCGCAACGTGCCGAAGGGGCGGACGCGACAGAGCTTCGTCTGCGCCGATGCGGGACAGTTCCTCTTCGAGGGAGATCGCGTGACCGCGATGCTCGACCTCGAGCTCGCCTACATCGGCGATCCGGCGGCAGACATCGGATCACTGCGCTGCCGAGATCTCTCCGAGCCCCTCGGCGATCTGCGGCCCGCCGTCGAGCGCTACGAGGCGAAAGTCGGCGAGCAGATCCCCCGGGACGTCCTCGACTACCACACGGTCCGTTTCGCCACCTGCACTCCGCTCGCGGTGGCGCCGATGGTGGCCCGCGCGGTGCCGGGGCTCGATTTCATGCAGTACCTGAGCTGGTACGTCGTCTATCTGCGTACGCCCATCGAAGTGATCGCCGAGGCTCAGGGCATCGCGCTGGAGCCGCTGCCCGAGCCCTTCTCCGTGCCCACCCGCCAGGCTCCCGGGTATCGGGCGCTGGCCCGGATGCTGGCGTCCGAGGCCGACGACGCCGACGGTTTCGGCGCCTACGAGCGCGAGTCCACCGCGCGCCTGGCGGAGTATCTGCGCCGCGCGGACGCCATGGCTCCGGGCATCGAAGCCGCCAATCTGGACGATCTCGAGCAGCTCCTGGGCGAGCGACCCGCCTCGGCGAGGGCCGGTGATGAGGCGCTCGAAGCCTACGTGGAGCGAGCGGGAGCCGAGCAGGATGCGCTGCTCGTCCCGATCCTGCATCGGCGATTGCTCCGCCAGGAGTGGATCATCGGGCCGCTGATGCGCGAGCTCCGGGGCGTCAGGATGCAGTCGCTGCGCTGATCCCGGCGGTCAGAGGGCGCAGAGGCCCTCGATCAGATGGGCAACGTGGGTTCGGAAGCGCCGTCGGGAGATGCGATCGCCGCCCCGGGCCAGCTGCTCCACCTCGAAGCCCCGGGTGTAGGCGAGGACGATACTCGCTGCGCGCGACGGAGAGGAGGCCCCGATCGCACGCATCAGACGTTCGAGTCGGGACTCCATCGCGCGTTGATAGGTCTGGTATTCGGGCGCGAAGTCCGGCTCGCGCGCGATGGCGAGGATCAGCTCGATCTCCGCCTCTGTCTCACCCTCCGCGAGCTCGCTGAACACGATGGAGACGATCGCACGGATGGCGGCGTCATTCGACGGCGGGCCCCCGCGCTCGAGTGCCTCCGCCATCGCGTCGACGCGCTCGAGCGAGCGGCTGGCCAGGCTGCGGAGCGCGGCTCGGATCATGTCCGCCTTGCTCTCGAAATGATAGGTGGTGGGGCCGATGGAGGTCCCGGCCTCACGAGCGACGGCCCGGTGGGTGACGGCGGCCAGGCCCTCCCGCCCGATGATGCGCAGGGCCGCGTCGATCAGCGCCTGTCGGCGCTCCTCGCCGGCCGCGTAGCGGCGACGCGACGGGGCCCGCGCGCCTCTCCGAGCGGGGGCCCACCCTGCCTGCTTCCGAACGGCCACCGGTTCTCCTCCGCCTGATTCATCCTGCACCAAGAAGTATAACATCTGTTACAATTTGGAGGCGGGCCGGCTGTGGCTCACGGCAGAGCTGAGGTGCTGAACGAGAGGAAGGTCGAATGGGCGGCGAGCGGAGCGCCGATCTCCACGCCATCGGTCTCACGGTGCTCGACATCCTGGGCAGGCCGGTCGACGCCGTGCCCGAAGGGGGTGGCGTAGAGATCATCCAGGAGATCCGCTGGACGCCCGCCGGGACGGCGGCCGCTCCGGCCATGGTCGGTGCGCTCCTCGGGCTGCGCACCAGGCTCTGCGGCTGCGTGGGGCTGGACGAGATGGGCGATGTGCTGCTGCGCGGCCTCGAAGCGCGCGGGGTCGGGCTCGAGCTCATTCAGCGGACCGACGCGCTCCGGACCTCTGCGACCCTCCTGCCGATCCGGAGCAATGGCGATCGCCCGGCCCTGCACGCGCCGGGGGCAGGACTGCTCGTGGAGCCCCCGGCCGAAGGATTCGATTCGTGGCTCGATGCGCGCTTCATCCATCTGGGCGGGGTGGCCGCGCTCCCGAAGCTCGATGGCGACCCGACGAAGGCGCTGCTCGCCGAGGCCCGCTCCCGCGGCATCGTCGTCACGTCCGACCTGGTGGCACCGGGTCCGGGTGCCCTCTTGGCGCTCGAGGCCGCTCTGCCCGGCATCGACTACTGGATGCCCACCGCCGACGAGGCCATGGCGCTCTCGCAGACCTCGAGCGCCGAGGATGCCGCCCGTTGGGCGATGGACCTCGGCGCTGGGGCCTGCGTCTTCAAGGACGGCGGCGAGGGGTCGACGCTCTTCACGTCGGAGGGCGCACAGCGCTTCCCGGCCCACGTCGTCGAGGTCGTCGATACGACGGGCTGCGGTGATGCCTACTGCGCCGGCTTCGTCGCCGCCCTGGCCCACGATGTCGAGGTCGCCGAGGCCTGTCGTTTCGCGACGGCGGTGGCCGGCCTCGTCGCCGGCCGCCTCGGCAGCGATGGACGGGTGGGCGGCTACGAGCAAGCCCTGTCCTTCATGCACGAGACGCCGCTGAAGAGCTGACGCCGGCCGGATGTGGCTCGAGCGAGCGATCCATGGGAGGGGATTCATGAGCAGCCGTACGATGAGCAGGCACGCGGCGCTGATGGAGCGCGCGATGAAGGTGGTTCCGGGCGGAGTCTACGGCCACGGGGCACTGATCCCGCCCGGGCATCCGCGCTTCTATGCCCGGGGCGCGGGCTGCCGGGTCTGGGACGTCGATGGCAACGAGTACATCGACTTCATGTGCGGCTACGGGCCAAACCTGCTGGGGATCGGCGATGCGCGGGTCGAGGAGGCCGCCGCGCGGCAGCGGGCGCTGGGCGATGCCTTCAGCGGGCCCACCGAACGCATGGTGGAGCTGGCAGAGGTGCTCACCGAGCGCGTACGCCATGCGGCGTGGGGGCTCTTCAGCAAGAACGGCACGGATGCCACCACGTTCTGCCTGAGCGTGGCGCGCGCGAAGACGGGCAAGCGCAAGATCCTGGTGGCCGACGGCGCCTACCACGGCGCTGCGCCCTGGTGCACGCCTTCTGATGCGGGCGTGCTGCGCGAGGATCGCGCGCACCTGCTCTCGTACACGTTCAACGAACTTTCGAGCGTGGAGCGGGCGCTCGAAGAAGCGGGCAACGATCTGGCCGGCATCATGGTCTCGCCCTTCCGCCACGACGCCTTTCGAGACCAGGAGATGGTGGACGAGGCCTTCGCGAGGGGTCTACGCCGGATCTGCGACGAACGGGGGGCCGCGCTGATCATCGACGAGGTGCGCGCCGGCTTCAGGCTGGCGCGCGGCGGCTCGTGGGAGTCGCTCGGCGTCGATGCCGACCTCTCGGCCTGGGGCAAGGCCATGGCCAACGGTCATCCCATTTCGGTGACGCTGGGAAGCGAGGCGTGGCGCGAGGCCGCGGGCAGGATCTACTCCACCGGATCGTTCTGGTATGCGGCGGTGCCCATGGCTGCTGCTCTCGAGACCATCCGGATCGTCGACGAGGACGATGTGGTCGCCGCGATCACGGCGCGAGGACGGCAGCTGCGTGAGGGCTTCGAGGCGCAGGCCAGGGCGCACGGCCTGTCGATCAGGCAGACGGGGCCTCCGCAGATGCCGCTGGTGATGTTCGACGACGACGACGATCTCGCCAAGGTGACGCTCTGGGCCAGCGAGGCGACCCGGCGCGGGGTCTATCTCCATCCCTGGCACAACATGTTCCTGTGTGCGGCCCACACCGAGGCCGACGTCGCCGAGGCGCTGGAGAAGACCGAGGAGGCCTTCTCGGCCGTGGCCAGACGCGGCTGATGGCCCTCGCACCGGAGCCGCGGCCCGCCCTGAGCCGCTCCTCAGACCCCGCCTTGGCGGTGGCGAATCGCCAGCGCTCCGAGAGGTCGTCGCGGTCGGGCAGGCCGCCTCGATGTCGCCGGGTTATTCCTGCTTGTGCGCGGACAGGAGCCGCTCGTAGGCGCGGGCCAGGCAGTCGCAGAGTGCGGTGAGCGCCGCGATGGACGTCTCGCCGAAGGGGTCGGGTCCGTTGTCCGCGTAGAGCAGGTTGACGGTGCGGTTGCGCACGATGATCGGGTGCACGAAGACTTCCTGGGCATCCTTTCGCCCGAGCGCCGCGAGCAGGCGCCCATCGATGCCATCGGGTGCCGCGGCGCCGCGGTAGGGCATCCGTGAGAGGGCGGGATAGGTGAGCAGGCTCGGTGTGCCGATGGGCAGGTCGATCAGGGAGATCGCCTCTGCCATGGCCCGATGGCTTGCCCGGAAGCCGGAGACGTTCTGGCTGCGAACGACGAACAGGCCCGCGACCCGGGCATGGTTCGTGGAGAGCTCGAGCGCGAGCCTGATGATCTCTTCGCGGTCGCTACAGCCGTGCAGCTGAGCCTCGAGGCTCGCTGCACGAGCCGAGGGCGAGGTCGCCGATTCCGGCGCGCTCTCCCTGGTCAAGGCCCGGTCCGGGGCTCGCTCGGATTCGGCGACGAGCTCTTCCAGGAGCAGGATCTCTTCGGCGGGCGCGTTCGGCCGCTCGATGGTCTCGGGCTCGGGCAGCGCGAGGGACGCGGCCTGCTCTCCGGCCTCGGATCGCAGCGACCCTGCGACGACGCTGGGCGCATCGTCTTCGCTCCGCCTCCGCTCCCGGGCACGCAGGAGCGGCGTCGCAGACGCGGCCTCCTCGGCGCTCATCCCCAGCTGGCGCGGCCTGCTCAGCATGCCCACGAAGCGCGGGCTGCGGTCGATCCCGAGATGCGTCTCGAGGAGCGACACCATCCGCTTCTCGGGCAGCACGTAGGGGATGATCTCGCGCTGGCTGGCCATCTGCAGGAACTCGAGCTGCTCGGTGTCGCTCGGGTCGATCATCGCGATGTGCAGGCCGCGCCGCTCGAGCTGCAGGGGCAGTACCTGGATCCTGCGAATCAACGGCAGGGGGATCAGCTGGATGGCCCTCGGGTCCGGTGAGTCGAGCCACTCGGGTGGGGGCAGCGGCGTCTGGTAGTAGTCACTGAGATAGGCGGCCAGCTCCTCGACGACCAGATAGCCGAGGTCGATCATGCACGTCCCCAGGCGACCGCCGTAGACGGTCTGGAAGCGCAGCGCTTCGGCGAGCTCGTCCTCGCTGATCGCGCCCTGCTCGAGCAGGAAGCGTCCGATCTGTTCCTGGGTCATGGCCTGATCTACCCCTCGCGTCGGGCCGTCGCTCGGAGACGTTCGCACGCCTGGGCCGTCGATCCGGGGATGGTGGGGGGAATCGGCCGAACGCGCGCCGGTCTTGATCAGGACGCACCGGCGGCGGGCCGGGATCGTTCGAGGTCTCCTGTAGCGCGTGTAGTCTGACTGAACGGGCGCCGGAGCCCCGGTCCAGGGCCGGACGGGGGCGGGAGGATCGCGCGCTCCAGCCTGCTCAGCGCCCGAGCTCCGACTCGATCATGCCGACCAGCTCCTTGAAGTCGAGCCGGAGCAGCGGCTTGCCATTCACGAAGAAGGACGGCGTTCCCTTCACGCCCAGGGCCTTCCCGTCTTCCTGATCGATCTCGACGCGGCGCATGTATGCCGGATTCTCGAGCGCCTTCTTGAATCGCTCCATGTCCAGCCCGAGCTCGTCGGCATAGACTGGAATCAGCTCGGGCCGCGGATCGCGATGGCTGCCCCAGATGGGCTGGTAGTGGTAGAGGGTGTCGAGGAAGGTGAAGTACTGCCCCTGCTCGCCGGCTGCCTCGAGGGCCGTCGCGGCGTACTTCGAGTTCCCGTGGAGCGGCATGTATCGAAGCACGAGGCGGACGCTCTCCGGATAGCGCTCCAGCAAGGCCTTCACCCCGCCGTGCACGGCGCGGCAGCTCTCGCACTCCGGATCGAAGAACTCCACCAGCGTCACCGGGGCATCGTCCGGTCCGAGGGATCGGCTGTGCGGGCGCTCGAACCGATCGGCTTCGGCCTTGGCGATGGCCTCGGCCTCGGCGAGCTTCGCAGCGTCGCGCTGCTGGATGTAGAGGAAGGCCGCGGCGCCCATGGCGGCGAAGAGCGCTGCCGCGATGGCGAGCATGCGCACGAGATCCTTGTTCATGCGGCGGGACTCCTGGCGTTTCGATGGTGGAGGATCAGGCAGGTCGCGATGGCGACGTAGGTGCAGAGGGCCATCAGCGGGATGGTCACGAAGCCGAAGATCTCGACCTGCTTCTCGCTGCAGGACTCGCCCTCCACGCAGGGTGCGAGGCTCTCGGGGATGACTCCGAGCTGCAGCAGGTTGTGATGCATCGAGATGCCCAGGCCGATCAGCGTGAGGGGCAGGGCGTAGGCGGCGAGACCGGGGTCCTCCCGCACGATGCCGGCGCCGATCACGAGCACGAGCGGAAAGAGGCAGAGCCGCTGATACCAGCAGAGCTCGCAGGGGCGAAGCTCCATGATCTCGCTCAGGAAGAGGCTCGAGAACGTCGCGATGAGCGCGATCAGCCAGGCGGCGTAGGCCCACTGCTTGGCATCGATGGTCGTCCGGGAGGGGGGCTTGAACTCGGGCATGATGGCCTTGGAAGCCGGCCCGCGCGTGGCGGTTCCAGCCGATGGAGACGCCGCTAGCTGCGCAGTCCGTGGATCAGCACGCCGGTCATCTCTCCGCCGGCGTGACTGCTCACTCCGGCAGGGCCGACCATGGGCGAGCCATGGGAGCTGCGGGGGAACGGGTGGATCTCGACGGAGACGCGCAGGTCCGGCATGCGCATCCCGTCGGTGGGCGGAAGGCCCGTGGGATCCTCGTCGCGCGCGCTCGCCGTGTCCGTCCAGTCCCACTGGACCGTCAGAGTCGGGATCGAGGGGACGAGCTCGGCGGGGTAGCGGCGTTCGGCCATCGCGACATCATCCTTCGGAAGCAACGTCGAGCCCGGAGACTAACGTATTCGGCGCCGATGACAGCGTCGTCTCAGCCCGTACGAAGGCTCTGGATGAAGCCCTTCACCGCGCCTACGCCCTGCTCTTCCAGCACGCGGATCGTCTGTGTCCCGATCACTGCGATGTCCACCCGATCGCGCAGGAACTGGACATCTGCCGCGTCCTTTACGCCGAAGCCGAGGGCGATCGGCAGATCGGTGGCCGCGCGGCATCGGGAGAGGTAGTCGTCGAGCTCCTCGGAGAAGGAGGTCGTGGCGCCCGTCACGCCTTTGCGCGCCACGCAGTAGACGAATCCCCGCGCGTGCTCGGCGATGAGCTTCATGCGCGCGTCGCTCGTATTCGGCGAGTAGATGAAGATCGGGTCGAGTCCCCGCCGCTCCATGGCGGAGAGGTATTCGTCGGCCTCTTCCGGGGGCAGGTCCGGAACGATGGCTCCCCTCAGCCCGGTCGCCGCCATCCGCTCGGCGAAGGGCTCCATGCCGTACTTGAAGAGGATGTTGTAGTAGGTCATGAAGAGGAAGGGAATGTCGAATCGTCGGCTCACCTCCTCCGCGAAGCGAAGGCATCGATCGACGCTGCTCCCCGCCTCCAGCGCGCGCTGATTGGCGCGCAGGATCACGGGACCATCGGCCATGGGCTCGGAGAACGGGATCTGGAGCTCCATCAGGTCGACGCCCGCCTCGACCATCGACTCCACCACGCGCATCGAGTCGTCGAAGCTCGGATAGCCCATGACGATGTGGGTCATGAGCAGGATGTCGCCTCGTGCCTGCTTCCTCTCTGCGATGATCCGCTCAAGCATCGTACTGCTCCGCCTTTTCCTTCACGAAGGCCCTCCATTTGGGGTATTCGAAGGCATCGGCCACGGTGAAGATGTCCTTGTCGCCGCGACCGGATTGGTTGATGAGGATGACGTCTTCGGGTCCGAGCTCGGGCGCCTCCTTGAAGGCCTGCACGAAGGCATGGCTCGACTCGAGCGCGGGGATCAGCCCTTCCTTTCGCACGGTGAGCGAGAGAGCGTCGACGACCTCCTTGTCCGTCGCCGCCTCGAAGCGGACGCGCCCGCTCTCGTGGAGGTGCGAGAGGATCGGCGAGACGCCGACGTAGTCGAGGCCGGCCGCGACGCTGTGGGTCTCGCGCATCTGACCATCGTCATCCTGCAGGAAGTAGGTCTTGTAGCCCTGCGCGACGCCGAGCGTGGCATCCGGCGAGGCCAGGCGCGCCGCGTGCTCGCCGCTGTCCACGCCGTGCCCTCCGGCCTCCACGCCCACCAGCTCCACGTCGTAGTCGAAGAATCCACTGAAGATGCCCATGGCGATGGACCCGCCGCCCACGCAGGCGTAGACGCGCGTCGGCAGCCTGCCCGTGCGGTCGAGGATCTGCCCGCGTGCCTCCTTGCCGATGATGGACTGGAACCAGCTCACCATCTCGGGGAAGGGGTGCGGTCCGCAGGCCGTGCCCAGGGCGTAGTGGGTATCGTCCATGTTGGTCACCCAATCGCGAAACGCCTCGTTGATGGCGTCCTTGAGGATGCGCGTTCCCTCGGTGACCGGGACGACCTCGGCCCCCAGTCGCTCCATCCAGAATACGTTCGGTCGCTGCCGCTCGACGTCCACCTCGCCCATGTAGATCGTGCAGTCGAAGCCGAACTTGGCCGCCATCGTTGCCGTGGCGACACCATGCTGTCCCGCCCCGGTCTCCGCGATGACGCGTTTCTTGCCCATGCGCTTCATGAGCAGCCCCTGTCCCATCACATTGTTCGCCTTGTGGGCGCCGGTGTGATTGAGGTCCTCACGCTTGATGTAGATCTTTGCGCCTCCGAAGTGGTGCGTGAGGTTCTCGGCGAACGTGAGCGGCGTGGGGCGGCAGGAGTAGGTGCCCATCAGCGTCTCGTACTCCTTCCAGAAGGCCGGGTCGGCCTTCGCCTCGGCGAAGGCCTCGGAGAGCTCTTCGAAGGTGGCCACCAGGATCTCGGGAATGTAGGAGCCGCCGAAGCCACCGTAGTAGCCGCGTTCGGGGATGGGCTTGGACATGGTCGTTCCTTCATGGAGTGGCGGTGAGGGTCTGGGAGAAGACGAGCTCGTCGGTGCGACAGCGCAGCTCGGCGTAGATGGCGCTCCGCGCGTGGACGAAATGGATCTCACGTTCGACGAGCAGGATCGGATCGCGCCCGCTGACCCCGAGGAGCTCGGCCCGCGAAGCGTCGCATCGCTCCACGCGGAATCGCTGATCGGCGCTCTGCGCCTTCATTCGGAAGTGCTCCTCGGCCACGTGGGCGAGCGATCGACCGGCGAGCGAGAGCTTCCCGAGCCCGCGGAAGTGCTCGGGGTCCAGATAGAACTCCTCCAGCAGCACGGGCTTGCCATGGACCTTCGAGAGGCGGGAAAGGAAGTAGGCCTCGCGACCGGAGAAGGGGTTGTCGTCCTGCTCGGCGATGCGCCTCAGCTTCGGCCGCTGGATCAGGCTGCTGCGCGCCGCCACGCCGCCCCGCTCGAAGCTGGCCATGGTCCCGGCGAGCGAGAAGAGGTCGACTCGCGACGGCGGCTCGACCACGAAGGTGCCCGCGCCGCGCCGGCGCTCGAGCTGACGCCGTCGGATCAGCAGATCCGTCGCCTGACGCACCGTCGGCCGCCCGATGCCGTGCACCCGGGCCAGCTCGGGCTCGGAGGGGATCCGGCTGCCCACGGGATACTCGCCCCTGCGGATGCCCTCCTGCAGCAGCTCGGCGAGCTGGTGATAGAGCGGGATCGGGGATTCCGGGTTGAGGGCGGCCATCTCCCCGAGCATGCCCGATGCTGCCAAGTTGTCAAGACAACTTGGCAGAATTCTGCCGCCGCTTGTGGCAGAATCCGCGGCTCGATGCCGGCGCAGCCCTGCGGCGGCCACCTGGAGACGCTCTTCGTGCGCTATTTCGAGGATTTCGAGGCGGGCCACTGCGGCGAGGTCCGCGACCCCTACCTGGTCACCGAGGAGGAGATCATCGAGTTCGGTCGGCGCTTCGATCACCAGCCCTTCCATCTGGACCCCGAGGCCGCGAAGGCCTCGATCTTCGGGGGACTGGTCTGCTCGTCCGTGCACCTCTT
>CAZQMY010000010.1:14748-29289 GCA_964594405.1 uncultured Spirochaetaceae bacterium
TCTCGGTCGCGCCCCGACTGCGGCATCGTCGAGAACGGCACAGAGGTCCTGAATCAGCAGGGCGAGCTCATCTTCTCCTATTCGAACGCCTTTCTGGTGAAGTGAAGGCCCGCGAAGGGGTCTTGAGCCCGACACGCCCGCGCCCCATCTTTCTCCGTCCACTGGCCCGAAGGCCGACTCGCAGCACCTCAGTGCCGCGAGATCACCCGGAGCGGAGACGAGATGGCAGACGACGATCGCTACCAGCGCGGTGCAGAGATGATCAAGAAGGTCTACGCGGGCGACGTGGTCGTCCCGCCCAGGGGCGCGATGGCCTTCTCGGACCTGATGCTCGAGAGCCTCTTCGCCGAGGTCTGGACGCGCGAAGAGCTCTCGATGCGTGATCGCCGCCTGGTGCTCTTCGGCGCCATCGGCGCGCTCGGAGAGAAGGACACCTTCGGCATCCAGGCCAAGGCCGCCCTCAAGAACGGTGAACTCATCCCCGAGCAGATCCGGGAGATCCTCATCACGCTGGCCAACTACGCGGGCTATCCGCGGGCCGCCGGGCTGATCGGGACGGTGGAGAGCACCATCGCGGCCTACAACGAGGAGCAGGCCAAGGGCGAGTGACGCGGGTGCACCGAGCTCGGGAGATCCTGCGTCCAGACGAACTGAAGCGCGAGCCGCCCGGTCTCTCCCTCCGGACGACCCGCGCTTCTACTCGAGTCGGGTCGGTTCGCGACCACGAGGCCAGCGGCCCCGCGATTTCGCGTCGCACTCGCGATCGACGGCTCGCACGGGGGCATCGAAGATGCGCCCCGTGGCGAGTCCGGATCAGCTGGCGGCGCTGGCGGCCACCGCCGACTCGCGCTCCATCTCGGCCAGCTCGACCTCTGCGTGGGTCGGACCGAAGAGGCCGTACGGTCCGTCCAGGCTGTGATAGGCCGCGCGGAAGAGCAGGCTGAGGCTCACGTGCTCGAGGAACACCAGCGGCGTCGGCAGTACCAGGTCGCCCGCCATGACGGACGCGGAGAGAACGCTGAGCACGCCGGCGGCGATGAGGATTGCGTAGGTTGTGAAAGCCTTGTTGTTGTCCACTGGTCTTCCTTGCCTTTCGTTCGACCCCGCCTGGTCGGGGGCTTGGTCGTATGGATTTCGAGAGATTGGGTTCAGAGAGACTTGATGATCAGCCCGGACGCTCGCGCGTCGCGTCACACCCGGGCCCTTTTGCAGGCGCCGTGCCAGTTGCCTTCCGTGAATACCGACCACGGGCGGAGGCGGGAGACACGCTGTCCCGATCGCGCTCGGAACGGGGTCCTCGGTCCCGGAGCTGCGCAGCCGCTGGCACTGCGGCGCTCATCCGACTCGAGGAGCGCAACGCTGCGTTGCAGCGATGTCCGACACGAGCTCGTGTTCGTTGATCGAGCTTTCAAGCGGGTCGTGGGGCAGGCGTGCGCACCTCCACGTGCGCGCGCGGGGCGCGGTGTCCCGCCCTTGGATCGGCCTCCGCTGAGGCCGTTTTGCGAGGTGCAACGGCGGGTTGCGGCAGCGGAGCTCAGCGCACCGAGACCCGCGTCGGGAGGATTCGCGCGGTCGCGATCTCCTCGATTCTGCCACCGATTCGTGTCCGAACACGCTGTCGGATGTCCTCGCTGCTGGCGCCGACCAGGATCTCGACGTCCCCCGGTTCCACCACGAAGCACATCTCCTCGTCGTAGTAGCCGAGCTGCGAGGCATCGACCTCGAAGGTGAGACGCCGAGTCTCGCCGGCGGGCACGTGGAGGCGTGCGAATCCGGCCAGCTGCTTCACGGGGCGCGCGACGCGGGCGACCTCGTCCCGCAGATAGAGCTGCACGACCTCGTCGGCGTCCCGCTCGCCCACGTTGGTGAGTTCGAAGCCGACCTGGAGGGGCTCGGTGAGCCGCCACTCTTCGCTCCCGAGCGAGAGGGGGCCGTACTCGAAGCGGCCGTAGGACAGGCCGTGGCCGAATGGGAAGAGGGGGCGCGTCGGACCATCGATGTAGTCGCCGCGCATCTGCGATCGGCCGCTGCCCGAGCGATGGTTGTAGTAGACAGGCACCTGGCCCACCGAGCGCGCCATGGAGATCGGCAGCCGGCCACCGCCGGCGCGGCCGAGGAGCAGGTCGGCGACGCCGTTGCCGCCCTGCTCGCCGGGACAGAAGGCGGCGACCATCGCCGCAGCCTTCGCGGCCACCTCCGGGAGCGCGAAGATGCGGCCGCCCATGAGCACGACGACGGTGGGTGTGCCGCTGGCGATGACCGCGTGGACGAGCTCCTCCTGCACGCCCGTGAGTCCGAGGCTCGAAGCATCCCGGAACTCGCCCGAGGTGTCCTCGGACATGAGCCCCGAGCGGCCGCCGACACATACCACCGCCACCTGGCTGGCACGGGCGGCGGCCACAGCCTCGGCGAAGCCGCTCCGATCGTCTCCGAGGAGCTCGCAGCCCCGGGCCACGTGCAGCTCGGTGCCCGGGCCGCACGCTTCGCCCAATCCCTCCAGGAGGGTGACGCTCTCCGGGTAGTAGGGCCCGGGGGCGAAGGCGAGGACGTCCGTGGCGGGCAGGATGTCCCCTTCATCTGCGCGCTCTCCGGCGCGATGGACGATCTCGGTGTGGGCCGGGTAGCTGTAGTCCCCCTGCAGCAGGCGCACGTCGTTTGCGCACGGGCCGATCAACGCGATGGCGCCGACATCCCTCTCGAGGGGAAGGGTGCCGTCGTTGGTGAGCAGGACCGTCGACTCCGCCGCGAGTCGACGCGCGAGCGCGGCGTCCTCGATCCGTCCGTAGCGCTCTGCCGCCGCGCCCGGGTCGACGTAGGGAGACTCGAAGAGGCCGAGCTCGAGCTTCAGCCGGAGATGACGGCGCAGAGCCCGGTTCACGAAGCGCTCGTCGAGCTCGCCGCTCTCGATTCGCGCCTTCATCGGTTCGCCGTAGCAGGCGCGCGCAGGGAGCTCGACGTCGATGCCGGCCTCGAGGGCGCGCTGCCCTGCCTCTCCGGCGTCGGCGGCGACGTGGTGCCAGTCGATCAGCAGGCTGGTCGTGAAGTAGTCGGCCACCACGACGCCGGTGAAGCCGAGCTCGCCTCGCAGCAGATCGTCGAGGATCTGCTTGGAGCCGCCACAGGGCAGCCCGTCTACGTCGTTGTAGGCGTTCATCACCGAGGCGAGATTCGCCTCGCGGATCGCCGACTCGAAGGGCCGCGCGTAGACCTCGCGCAGCTCGCGCGGCCCGATGCGCGCGGCGCCGTGATTGAGACCGCCTTCGCTCATCCCGTAGCCGACGAAGTGCTTGGCCGTGGCGGCCACGCCGCTGGAGAGATCGTCGCCCTGGACCCCGCGCACGTAGGCGACGCCCATCCGAGATGCGAGGTAGGGGCACTCTCCGTAGGTCTCCTCGGTGCGGCCCCAGCGCGGATCGCGCGTCACGTCGAGTACGGGGGCGAGCGTGTGTCGGGCTCCGACGGCGGTCATCTGATCGCGAACGGTGCGCCCGAGCGCCTCGATGCCGTCGGGATCGAAGGTCGCCGCGAGGCCGATGGCCTGGGGGAACTGGGTCGCGTCCCTTCCGCAGAAGCCGGCGGTCGATTCTTCGTGGACCAGCGCGGGAATGCCCAGGCGCGTTTCCTCGAGCAGCCAACGCTGGATGTCGTTCATGAACGCCGCGTTCTCGGCGGGGCGAAGGCCGGTGGAGGCCGCGATGCGGGTCACCTGCCCGGTTCCGTGGGGCATGGCCTCGCGTGCGCGTCTCGGCGAGAAGGCCTCGCCCTCGACCAGATGGGTCGACCAGACGCAGCTGATCTGCGCGAGCTTCTCGTCGAGGGTCATGCGCGCGACGAGGTCATCGACGCGATCATCGATGGGCAGGGCGGCGTCTTTGTAGGGCGCGTCGTCGGGGACGGTCATCGGCTCTCCTCCGGCTGCAGCGCGATGCTATCCCATCCCCTCCCTCATCAATCCCGCCCAGCGCTCCTCCGCCGTGAAGACCATCGTGAGCACCACGCCCGGTACGGCCCGGTCGAGGACCGCGCCGAAGCCATCGCGGAGCCGATCCTGCTCGGCGGTCTCCCACGCTGGATCCTCCGGCGCCACGATCACCGCTACGTCGACGAAGAAGCGCCGACCCTGCTTGAGCATGCGGACCTGGTAGGGCGCGTCCAGCGTCTCCAGCTGCGGTCGAAGCGCCTCCTGCACGCGCGCCTGGTCGGCGGGCTCCGGGGCACCGAGCAGTACCTCGTTCAGATTGTCGCGGATGATCAGACAGGGGACGGGCGCGACGAGCACCACCAGCAGGGCCACCACGCCGGGATCCACGTAGACGACGAAGCGATCCAGGGAGCCGCCCTCCATCAGGTAGGCGGCGCCGAAGGCGATCAGGACGGCCATCGTGAGCGTGCCGTCGATCAGCCAGTTGCTCGCGTCCACCTGCACGAGGGACGACTGCGATCGCCGCGCAGCGCCGCGCTGCAGACCGTAGACGCCGAAGCAGGCCGCGGCGGCGAGGACCGCGTAGACGACCGCGTAGCCGGGCTCGATCTCGCGGCCGCCGGCGAGGATCGACTCGATGGAGTCGATCAGCACGATGACGCCCACCACGGCGATGATCAGGCCCTTCACCACGTTGAAGAGCGGCTCGAAGCTGCTGTAGCCGAACTGGAAACGTTCGTCGTCGGGCTGCTGCACGAGCCGGGCGATGCGCAGGGAGGCAAGGCCGGCGCCGAAGCCCACCAGCGAGAAGATGCCGTCCAGCAGGATCGCGTCCGACCCCGTGAGCCAGCTGAAGCCGATGCCCAGGGCGGCCATGAAGAGGGCGGCCCAGACGGAGAAGAGCAGGGCGCGTCGCTCGGGATCGGGCTCCTCCTCGCTCATCCAGCGCAACCACCGATCTGCTCGACGTTCGCTTCCCGGTTCTGTCCTTCGAAGTCCTCGATGTGCAGCGCGGACTCCTCGACGCCGTCGAGGCAGCGGGCGTTCACGCTGATTCCGTCGGGATGCGAGCGGGGTACGTCGAAGGGATCGATTCCGCATCGGTTGCAGAAGCGATGCTTCGCGACGCCCGTGTTGCAGGTGCAGGTCGTCAGCGTCTCCTCGCCCTGCTCGCGGTCGAAGCGCACCGCGCCGCAATGGCATCCGCCCCGAAGTCTCACCCCGCTCGCCCCTCCTGCTGCCCACGCTCGCGCCCAAAGCATGTCGCAGTCGCTCGTGGTTGGCGAGCGCAGCCGCGCCGATCGGATCTATCATGGCCTCGCGGGCAGAGTGCGGCCCTGGAGGCTTCGAGAAGGTGCGGGATGCGAGCGAGCCCACGAGCGGTCCTCCGCAGAAGACGTGCGCGTGCACGGGCGTACGCTGGTGCGCGGCCTGTCTCTCCCCCGCCCTTCGCGACGCCCATGGCATGCGCGCGCCCATGACGCTGCCGCCATGTCTGCATCGTCATCCGGAGCTCAACGGGCCGCGGATCCACGCCTTCGAAGCCGAGACCGGGACGGCTGCGGGTTGCCCCGACTTCGAGGGCCTCGTCGTGCTGCCCGAGTTCGTCTCCGAGGTGGAAGCCACCGAGCTGCTCTCGGCCATCGAGGCCGAGCCGTTTGCGCCTTCCCAGAGCGGGAAGTGGAAGCAGCATCACGGCGCGCGGATCAACTTCACGAAGAAGAAGGTCAACGCCGCCCGCTTCTCGGGCCTTCCGGGCTGGGCGCACGCCATCGACGACCGGCTCGCTGAGCGGCGCGCGGTGCTCCTGGCGCGCTGCCCCGCGACCAGTCGCGCCGGATTGGAGCGCGCGCTGGACGACTTCCGCATGATGGACGTCTTCGTCCTGCGCTATCGCGAAGAGGCGGGCTCCAATCTCGATCCCCATGTCGACGATCTGCACGCCTACGGTGAGCTGATCCTCGACCTCTCCCTCGAGTCGGAGAGCGTGCTCACCTTGCTCCATCCCGCCCACGCCGACGGGGCGTGCGTCTCGGCCCGCTGCGTCCGCGCGACCCTGCCGGCGCGCTCCCTCGCCCTGCTCTTCGGTGCGGCACGGGTCGAGTGGAGCCACGCCATCCTCGCGGACGACATCTCGGGCCAGCGCACGAGCATCACCCTCCGTACGCTCTCGAGCACGATTCGCGGGAGCCCGGAGGGCGAGCGCGTCAGCGGGCAGATCGCAGAGCGTGCGGAGCGGATGGCGTCGCCCGGCTTCGGCAGCCGTTGATTCCGCCCGGGAGAGGCCCGGGCTTCGGTCGCGGAAATCGACGAGAGGACGTGCATGGACAGCTTCGATCTCGAGGGCAAGGTGGCGGTGGTGACCGGTGGCAGCCGCGGCCTCGGCAGGGAGATGGTGCTCGGTTTCGCGAGGCGCGGCGCCGACGTGGTGATCGCGAGCCGCAAGCTCGAGAGCTGCGAGGCGCTCGCCGAGCAGGTCGAGGTTGAGACGGGGCGCAGGGCGCTGCCGCTCGCTGCCCACGTGGGTCGCTGGGACGATTGTGATGCGCTCTTCCAGAGGAGCTACGAGCACTTCGGCCGGGTCGACATCCTCGTCAACAATGCGGGGATGTCGCCGCTCTATCCATCTCTGGTCGAGTGCAGTGAGGACCTCTTCGACAAGGTGATCGGAGTGAACCTGAAGGGCCCCTTCCGCCTCAGCAGCCTCTTCGGCGAGCGGATGGCGGCAGAGGCGGGCGGCGCGATCATCAACATCAGCTCGATCGCCAGCGTCACGCCGACCAAGGTCGAGGTGCCCTACGGCGCAGCCAAGGCCGGGCTCAACAACCTGACGCTGAGCCTCGCCCGAGCCTTCGCACCCGGGGTCAGGGTGAACTGCATCATGGCCGGGCCCTTCCTCACCGACATCAGCAAGGCCTGGGATCTCGACGCCTTCGAGAAGGCGGCCGCGCGGAGCATTCCCCTCGGCCGGGGCGGCGAGCCCGAAGAAGTGGTGGGGGCTGCGCTCTTCCTGGCGAGCGAGGCCTCGAGCTACATGACCGGCGCGGTGCTCAAGATCGACGGCGGGGCCGCGTATCCCGCGGCCTGAGTCGATCGGCTCCCGCCGCCGCCTCGTCTTCAGGCGACCGCGAAACCTTCGTAGCCCTTCTCTGCCACCTGCTTGCACTTCTCGACGTAGGCCGGCACGCCGAGCAGCGGCATGAAGACGCGCGGCTTGCCGGGAACGTTGGCGCCGAGATACCACGAGTTGCAGGTGCTGTAGAGCGTCACGTCCGCCACGGCATCGACGTGCGCCACCCAGGCCTCCTCGGCCTCACGCGTGGCTTCGATGGTCTCGTGGCGCGCGTCGCGCAGCCAGGCCATGCAGTCGGTCATCCAGTCCACGTGGTGCTCGATGGAGGGCACCATGTTCGAGAGGACCGATGGGCTGCCCGGGCCGGTCACTGTGAAGAGATTCGGGAAGCCGCTCGTGGCGAGGCCGAGGTAGGTCTTCGGTCCCTCGGCCCACTTCTCGCCGAGCGGGAGCCCGTCTCGCCCGCGGATGTCGACGGCCAGCAGCGCGCCCGTCATGGCGTCGAACCCGGTGGCGAACACGATTACGTCGACCGCATACTCCTCTCCGCGGGCGCAGACGCCGGTCCGGTCGAGTCGCTCGATGCCTGTCTCGCGGATGTCGACGAGGGTCACGTCGTCGCGATTGAAGGTCTCGTAGTAGCCGGTGTCGACGCACAGGCGCTTGTACCCGATGGTCTGGTCGGGGCAGAGCAGCTCTGCGACCTCCGGATCCTTCACCGTCTCGCGGATCTTCTGGCGGACGAACTCCGCCGCGACGCGGTTGGACTCGGGGTCGAGTCCGATGTCCGCGAAGGCGCCGAGGAAGGGCAGGCCGCCGGCATCCCAACGCCGCTGGAAGGCGCGCTCGCGCTCCTCGGGCGTGGCCTCGCGCAGCGAGTCCGGGTTGCCGGGCAGGTCCGCGCTGAAGCCGGCGGGCATCGCCCAGTTGCGGGCGCGGAAGCCCGCGTAGTCGGCCTTCACCCGTGCGACCTCTGCGGGTGGGATCGGTCCGTTGTGGGCGGGAATCGAGTAGTTGGGCGTCCGCTGGAAGACGTAGAGGTGCTCGGCCTGCGTGGCGTAGCGCTCACTCCAATCCCACTCCTGCTGCAGCGCCTCGTCGAACTGGTAGGAGTACTCGAGGCTCTGGACGTCGCAGCGCGCACCCGGGTAGCGATTCCAGTACCAGGTCCCGCCCACGCCGTCGCCGATCTCGAAGGCGCGCGCCGAGAAGCCGAGCGCGCGCAGACGATGCAGCAGGTAGAGGCCAGCGAAGCCGGCGCCGACCACGATCACGTCGAAGGCGTCGCGGTCGGAAGAGGAGTCGGTCCTGATCATGGGCGGGCTCGCTTCGTGGATGGCCCCTTCATTGTACGTGCTGAAGTGGCCGCCCGCGTCAGTCGAGCTTCTCGCCGAGCGCGTCGTGAGCGGCGATGAAGCTGAAGGTCGTCGCCGGACCCAGCGTCGCGCCGGCGCCCGGATAGCTCCGGCCCATCACTGCTGCCGAGCAGTTGCCGGCTGCGTAGAGGCCCGGGATCACGCTGCCATCCTCCTTCAGTACCTGTGCCCTCTCGTTGGTAACGAGGCCGCCCTTGGTGCCCAGCTCTCCCGGATAGCACTTGATGCCGTAGAAGGGCGCTTTGGCGATGGGGCCGAGGTTGGGGTTGGGTGTGACCGCCGTATCGCCGTAGTAGCGGTCGAAGACCGTGTCTCCGCGTCCGAAGTCGACGTCCTTGCCCGTCTTTGCGTACTCGTTCATTCGTGCCACCGTGGCCTCGAGGCCGTCGGCGTCGATCCCGAGCTTGCCCGCCAGCTCGCGCAGCGTGTCGGCCTTCACGAACTGATCGCGTACGGACTTCTTGACCATGAAGTCCGGCTGCTGGGCGCCCGGCAGCATCGGGCCGATCGGGTACTTCTTGCGGAAGTCGCTGTCGAAGACCAGGTAGCTGGGCACCGTTTCGGCATCCGCATTGTTCTTGGCGTACATGGCCTGCACCTTGTCGCCGTAGGGCGAGGCCTCGTTGACGAAGCGCTCTCCCTTCTTGTTCACGAAGACGCTGCCCGGCAGCGAGAGCTCGATCACGGCGAAGTGGGCGCGATCGTTCTCCGGGAAGATCATCGCCGGTCCCCACCACGCCTCGTCCATGAAGTCGAGGGCAGCGCCGAGCTCGATGCCCATCTGGATGATGTCGCCGGTGTTGTTCGGGTTGGCGCTGCTCCAGCGCTCGTCCGTCGGCTTCGGGAGATACTTCTCGCGCATGGCCTGATTGGCCTCGAAGCCGCCCGCCGCGAGCAGCACGCCCTTTCGGGCGCCGATGCGCAGCGTCCTGCCGTGTCGTTCGACCTCGGCGCCCACGACGCGGCCGTCCTCGACGATGAGCTTCCTGCAGGGCGAATCGAGCCAGACGGGCACGTCGCGGTCCATCAGCGACGCGCGCAGCGCGCCGACGAGCGCGCCGCCCATGGCGAGGAACCGGTCGCGCTTGCTCTTGAAGCGCCACGGGATGTCGAAGAGATAACGCATGAAGAGGCGGCCGATGACGCCCATCCAGCCCGGCGTGCGCGAGAGGGAGACGCGGGCCTCCGGGATCGTCATGGAGATGCGACCCATGATGAGCTGCTGGGTCGCGCTGGCGCGCATGTTGAGCAGCTCGTCGCCGAGGACGCGGCCGTCGAAGCTCGCGGGATCGAGGCTGCGACCGCCGGGCTTGCTTCCCGTCACGCGCGGGTAGTAGTCCGCATACTCGTCGAGCACCACGAAGTCCGAGCGCGTCTTCTCGCAGAGGTACTTCACGAGCCTGGGGCCGATCTCGAGGTAGGCGCGGAGGCGCTCCTCGGGAACGTCCTCACCCACGCAGCCCCTCAGATAGGTCCAGGCCGTATCCATGTCGTCCTCGACCCCGGCGGCCTTGGCGAGATGATTGCAGGGCACCCAGAGTCCGCCGCCGCTCATGGCCGAGGATCCACCGAACTGCTTGCCCTTCTCGATGAGCAGGGCCTCGGCGCCCGCGTCCGCGACCACGCAGCCCGCCGTCATGGCGCCGGCGCCCGAGCCGATGATGAGCAGGTCGACACTCTGATCGAATCCGGACGTCGCTTCGTTCTGTGCCGTCATGGGAGCCTCCGTTCCTTCGTTGTGTCAAGAGGCGCTGCGCTCAGCGCCTTCGGGAGTGACCCTCGGTTCGAGCAGGAACGCCGCCACCGCCAGCAGCTGCTCGCGGTACGCGGCGTACGCCTCCTCGGAGGAGCATTGTGGACCGGTCAGCGCCTCGAGCAGAGGCGCGCTCGTCGCGTGCCAGGTCGTCGCGCCGGCGAGGATGGTGAGCAGGTGCTGCGGCGCCACGGGGCCGAGCGCATTCTCTCGTCGTCCGCGATCGACGTCGGAGAGGATGCCCGAGAAGAGGGGCTCGAGCAGCTCGGCGACAAAGGGGCGAAAGCCCGTCCCGGCATCCGCGACCTCGCGCATGAAGAGGCGGGCCAGGGTCGGTCTGCGCCAGGAGTAGGCGATGAAGGAGTCGACGATCGCCATGACGCGATCCCTCGGATCCTCGTGCGCCGCGCGCTGCGCCTCGATGTGCCGTGCGAAGTCGCCGATCAGCTCACTCAGCACCGTGTCGTAGAGCGCCTGCTTGTCGCCGTAGTGATAGATGATGGCGGCGCGCGTGATACCCACGCGCTCGGCCATGTCCTCGAGACGCGCCTGGGCGAAGCCGCGGGCGGCGAACTCGGTCTCCGCGGCGCGCAGGATGAGGCCGCGGGTCTCGTCGGCGATATGGGCGCTCCGGCGGGATCTGAGGGCGGGCTGACTCACAGGTCAGCATCTTACTCGTGAGTCAGTCCGGAGCCAAGGAGTTCTCGTCACGATTCGCGACTTGCGCCGCAAGTCCTTGAAGCTGCATCGCTTCGTACCTCAAACTCGGGTGGCCGGAGCCCCGCCTGGGTCGCCGGCTGCTTCAAGCCACGCTGAACGATCGCCGATCCCGAGACCATGTCCGCCCAGTCTCCCTCGACCCTTCCCGCAAGCGCTCGGAGGCTTCTCGAAAGCCTCGCGCCGGTACTCGTGGGCCTCTGCCTCTCGGCGCTCGGCCTCGCCGCACCGTCCGCCGTCCTGGCTTGGGAGCTCACGAGGGACGAGGACGGCATCAAGGCCTACAAGCGCACGCAAGCCGACTCTCCCCTGCTGGCCTGGAAGGCGGAGGGTGTGGTCGACGCGCCGGTGCTGCAGGTGATGACGGTGCTCCTCGACGGCAATCGCGCGGGCGAGTGGATCCCGAGGCTGGTCCAATCGGAGGTGCGCGACGGCAGCCGCTGGCCTCGCGAGTACAAGCAGTTCTCGCGCTTCGATGCGCCCTGGCCCGTCTCCGATCGCGTCTTCTATTCGCGGGTGACCATCGACGTCGATCCGGAGACGGGTCACACCGAGATCCGCTACTTCGACATCGACGAAGAGATCGAGACGCAGGGCGCCGTGCAGGGGAACGCGGGCGGAAGCTTCTACGTGCTGGAGCCCATCGACGATGGCGAGAGGACCTACGTATCCGGCGTCTCCGTCGCGAACCCGAACGGCTTCATCCCGACCTGGCTGGTCAATTGGGTCGGATCGAGCGTGGCCTGGGACACACTCAGCCGGCTGCGCGCGCAGGTGGCGCGGGGCGAACGGGAAGTCCGGCCCCTGCTCGTCCAGATGTATCGCGGGGGCGAAGGGTCGGTGGCCGAGAGCGCGCCGGCCATGCCCGCCACCGCGTCGCCGCCCAGGCGTTCGCCTGTCGAGATCGTCCCGGTCTCGACCAGCCACAACGGCCCCTGAGCCGCCTCCGCTCAGCGGCCACGCAGTCTCGAGAGCGTGGCCCCGAGCGCGGCGAGGAAGCGATCGTAGGTCTCGAGGGGGTAGTCGCCCATGTTGAAGATGCGGAAGACGTGGTCGGCGAGCTTGCCCTGCGCGGCGTAGATCTCGTAGCACTCGTCGCCCTCGTCCCATGAGGCGAGGGCGTCGGCGAGGGAGGGGTAGCCGATGCCCTCGGGCAGCAGCAGGGCCGTCCCGATGTTCTGCAGGGGCATGCCGGGTCGCTCGAAGCGTTCGAGCCCGAGCGACTCGAACCCCGCCCGGAGCCGGCTGTTGCGGGCTCGGTAGGTCGCGATCCGACCGTCGACCCCGCCCTCTTCTTCGAGCGCGTCGAGCGCGGCCTCCACCTCGAGCAAAGCGCGCGCGTTGATCGTATAGGGGTGGGCGCCCTCGCGCTGCGCGCGCCACGCTTCGCCGAGATCGAGGTAGGGGATGCGCCCGGGTCGATCTGCAATCTCGTCCACGAGTCGCTCCGAGACGAGTACGAAGGCGAGGTCGGGGTTCGCGTGCAGGCCCTTGTTGGCGGCGCCCACCATCACGTCGATGTCCGCCAGATCGACCCGCTCGACGAAGAGCGAGGCGATGCCGTCGACCAGCAGGCGCTTGCCCAGTCGCTTGCAGAGCGACGCCACCTCCTCGATCGGGTTCAGGCTGCAGCTGCTGGTGGCGCCGTGGACGATGCCGATGGTCCCGAGATCGTGCTGCGTGGCGAGCGCCTCGATCCTCTCGAGATCGGGCCGCTCGCCGTACGCGAAGGCGAGGTGATGGCAGCGCAGCCCGATCTGCTCCGCGTAGCGTGCCTGTCGCTCACCGTAGGCGCCGTTCGAGACGACGAGGATGCCGTCGTCACCCACGCACGAGCCCAGCGCGGCAGCGATGGCCCCCGAGCCCGAGGCCGTCACGAAGATCGGGACGTGCGTGCCCTCGCAGCGGAGGGTCCGGCCGATCTTCTCCCGCAGGCGGCCCAGGATCGGCCGCAGTCGCGGGCCGCGCGGAACGATGGGGTTGCGCGCGTAGGCGTCGGCGATGGCGTTGACGCGGGCCGGCAGGTGGAAGACGGCCGGGGTGAGCGAGACGTGCTTCATGCTCGCCAAGATTAACAGAGGCCCGCGGGACCGGACCTACTGCATGTAGCCCAGGGATCGAAGCCTCCGCGCATCCTCTTCACTGAGGGCAGTCGGCAAGCGCCCGGACGCGCCGAGCGACCGGGAGAGCTGCTCGATCCTCTGCACGTGCTCGCGGACGATCTCCGGGTGTCCGGCGGCGGCGTCGCGCTGCTCGCCGGGATCGGATTCCAGGTCGAAGAGGTGGACGGTGCCCTTGCCGCGCCGCCGGATGCTCTTCCAGCGACCCTTGCGGTAGGTCTGGAAGTGGAGCTCGGAGAGGTAGAGCTCGTCGTCCTCCAGCTCGGAGGGCGTCGACTCCCGGCCCCCCGCGAGCCGCGCGATCAGGGCGAAGAGATCCTGGCTGCGGAGCGGACGCCCTGCGTCGAAGAGTCCGCTCTGCGAGACGACGAGGGGGAGCCGAAGCACCTCCTCAGCGCTGGGGTTGCCCATATGACCTGGCCCCCCTTGAATCAAGTGCCGCTCGGTGAGGGTCTCTCCGTGATCCGAGGCCACGATGATCACACTCCCCTCGGCAAGGCCCTCGTCCTCGAGCATGCGAAGCAGGTCGCCGATGGCAGCGTCGACCACGCCCACCATCCTCTTGTAGGGCCGGCGTCGCAGCATGTAGTCGTGGACGTCCATGTAGTGGATGTAGAGGAACAGGCGATCCGACGAGCGCTCCCTGAGTAGCTCCGCCGCAGCCTCGTTCACCGCCTCGGCGTGCGCGGCGGCGTGGCGGTCGCCGGGGTCGGCTTCGGACTCGGGGGCGAGCTCGCGCCAGACGTCGAAGCCGCGGTCGAACCCGGCCGGGCGGAAGAGCAGCTCGTTCGTGACGACTGCTGCGGTGTGGTAGCCCGCTGCGTGGACGACTTCGCCGAGCGTCCGTATCTGCTCGGGGATGCATCCCTCCGCCTCGCCCGCCTCGGTCTCGCGAAAACGCTGCAGCCCGCACCACGTGCGCCCGTTCCAGGGCAGCGGCCTCCGAAGCTCTCCGGTCTCGATGCTCGGCGTATGTCCCGTGAAGAGTGCCCCCATGGACATCGAGGTCTGATGGAAGGATGCGCGGAAGTCCGGATGCGCCGCGCCACGCGCGGCGATCGCGTCCAGGTTGGGTGTCGTCGAGCTGGCGCCGGTGCGGCTGCCATACGTCCCGAGTGCATCGCGACGAAGAGTGTCGACGACGACGAGCACGATGCTCCCGGCGGGCTGCGGCGGCGTTTCGTTCTGCTCGGCGCACGCCGTGCCAAGCAGCGCGAGGGCCAATGCACCGAGAGCCAGGCGCCGCCGCCCAAGCGAGCCCTGGCCTCTCTCATGCCGGTTCCCGCTCCTGTGACGTCCCGCCGTCATGGGCGCAGTGTAGTGAAGACGGGCGAGAACGTGGCGCGACCAAGCCGGCGCCGACGCTTCGCGGGCTCGAGTGACTGTACGAAGGGGCTGATCAACCATCCCTTCGCACCCGAACCCGCTCCTCGTCGAAGCGGATCCGCGCATCGCGGAGATCGAGCCGCCGGGTCTGGATGCGGACCTCGAGCACGCGAAATCCTGGCTCCACGGCGAGTAGCCTGCGGCCGAGCTCCTCGGCGGTTGCGAGCCGTCCCCAGTGCAGGCGCCGATCGATG
>CAZQMY010000010.1:29299-34998 GCA_964594405.1 uncultured Spirochaetaceae bacterium
ATGGCCTCCCGACCCGGCCTGGAGAAGACCCAGGGCCGGGGCTCACCGCCCTCCACCGGCAGGACCCGCACGCGGACCTGACGCGGGGGCACGGCATACATCGCGAAGCCGAAGAGCTTCCACGCGTCGATGTCGTATGCCCGCACGAGGGCGTGGTGGGCCGCGGGCCAGAGAGCGACGGCGCAGAGGAGCAGGGCGAGGGCTCTCTTCTTGACCTTCGTGCTCATGTGAAGAACCAGCTGCCGAGCCAGCCGAAGCCGGCGACCAGCAGGAGCGCGTAGGCGCTGAGCGTGATGGGGAGGAGCCGGACGATCCAATCACGCTCGGCGAAGAGCAGGCTCAGCTGAACGACCATCAGTCCAAAGAAGACCTCGCGGGCCGCGGCCTCGATGGCGACGAAGAGCAGGAGCAGCGCTCCCAAGGCAAAGGGCCGGGTGCGGTCCCGCAGGAGCGCGATGGGCAGCACGATCTCGGCGAAGAGCGAGAGGTTCGCGGCGGCGAGGAAGACCCACGAATCCACGCGGTAGGGACCGGCCCCTTCGTTCGGCACCAGAGCCGTGAGCCGCGCGACCTCCGATCCGGGCAGGATCGCCCCGAAGAGCAGCGCGAAGCGGGGCTCCTCGGCGATCAACATGGCCAGCAGCTCGCCGCCGAAGTGGTAGCCGTAGAGCGCCTTCTGCAGCCCCGACCAGAAGACGGCGATGATCAGGAGCCAGCGGAGCCCTGCGAGGGCGAGCCGCTTCTCCTCACTGCGATCGCTTGCAGCGCCGGCGAGGATCAGCGTGCAGAGGAAGATCAGATGGTGATGATTGGCATGACGCGGGAACGCGAGGACGAGGTCGATGCCCGCTGCGCCGCAGACCAGCGCGCAGGCGCCGCGGCCGAATCGAGTGGAGGCGCCGAGCGGAGCCGCGACGCTGGCGATCAGGGTGAGTGCGAGATGGATGGCGCTCTCGGACTCCGCGCGCCAGGCGGGCAGCAGATTCCACTGCTCGACGGCGACGGCCACCATCAGGCCGACGCGAGCCGCTCGCAGTCGACGGTCGAGCCGGTCGTCATCGGTCTCCGCTCGGATGCGGACCCGCTCGAGGATGCGATCGATCATCGCGCTGCAGTATACGCCCATGGCAGAGACGCTCGTAGACGCGGCGCGCGAGCTCACTCGTGGGTGCAGGGAGATCCAAGGGGATGCGCACCCATCCCGCCTCGCGTCCGATGGGCATCGCGTTGCGGGCGACGAAGAGATCCGACCACATCCGGATCGGTGCGGAGTAGAAGAGCCTTTCGGGGCGGCCGTAGATGTCGATCCACTCCAAGAGCTTCTCGCTCAGCTGAGCGAGCAGGCTCTCCGCGTTGCGAAGCCGGAGCCGCGAGCCGTATCGCGACTTGCCGCGCGTCTTCAGGTAGGCGTCCTGGGCGCGTCCCTGGCCGCGCACCGTGTACTTCTTGATCGTCTTGGTATCGAGGCAGCAGCCTTCGTCGAAGAGCGCGAGCGAGGCCGCTCCGGACTGCATCAGCACGACCAGGTGCAGTCCCAGCGCCTCGGGCAGCGCTTCGAGGTAGTCCTCGACGGCCTGGTCGGGCGTGGGCCGCGCGAGCACCAGCGGCAGCTCGATCACGACCTCCCGGGGCCCCATGAGTGCGCCATCCTCGCCGATGGCGAATTGGTCGGGGCCGCCGAGGCGGTCCACTTCGTCTTCGAGCTCGTCCCAGTGCAGCCGTCGGCCGGGCATCGTACGTCACTCGCCAAGGGGTTGGGCGGCGTCGCGCTCGGCGTCGGCGTCAGTCCAGAACCATTCCGCCACGCTGCACGCAGGTCTGCTCCCGAACGTAGACCTCGCTGCCGCTGGCTGCACGGCAGCGCACGATGCCGTCTCCCTCGCGCACGGTCGAGGGGCGGCGGTCCGCGATGGCCTTCCGCTGCTCGAGCTCGGCCTTCTTCTCGGCGATCTCACGCTCGCCGAAGAAGTGCTCGATGGGTGCGAGCATCGTCTCCATCCACGCCGACCGCTGGGCCGGGCCGTCCGCTTCGTCGGGCTCCCCGTTCGCGCTCCGCTCGCCGAGCTTGATGATCGTGAACGCCGAGAGCATGATGATGGCGATCAGGGAGGACATGAAACCGATGCGCATGGTCGACATGATGCAGGATGCATCGGATGCCGATCCGTCGGACTGTACCCCGCGGTGGAGCCGGATCGTGCATCGATGAGTCGTCCGAACTTCTTCGTGGCGATTCCGGTCGCGGCCGGTCCGTGGTTCGATGGCATGGAGGCGCCGGGGGCGGGCGTTCGCCGCTTCGCCGCGAGTGATCTGCACATCACCGTGGCCTTCCTCGGCGGAGTGGGCGAGACCAGCGGGCGCGCGGCCTTCGATCTGGCCGAAGGCTGGCCCACGGGCCCGCTGCGCGTCCGCCTCGGCGAGGTGCGGGCGATGGGCAATCCGCGCCGCGCATCGGCCCTCAGCGCGATGGTGCATCCCGGGCCGGGCAGCCCGGGGCGGCCGCTCGAGGCCGCCATGGCATCCGTCCGCGGCGCGATGCTCGAGAGGGCCGGCGCTGTGCCGGATCGAAGGCCGCCGCTCCCCCATGTGACGCTCGCGCGGATCACTCGGCGGGCTGGCCGCGACGAGCGTCGCGCCGCCCTCGACTGGGCCGCCCGCGTCGATCTCGGCAGCCCCATGGTCGAGCTCACTCGAATTGCGCTCTACACATGGAGCAGCGATCGCCGCGCATCGCTCTTCCAGATCATCGACGAACGCCCGCTACTGCGAGTCTGATCCCGATCGGAGGTTCGCCTCTCTGCGAAAGAGCTCGGTGAGCAGCTTCTGGAAGACCCGTCCGCGCGCCATGGACTCGGCCGCCGCGCGATCGCCATCGCCTTCTTCGATGGCGACCACGATGCGCTCCAGCGATTCGAAATCATTGCGCACCGTGGCCAGGCCGGAGCGGATCGAAGGCGCAGGGCTCGAGGAGACCTCGAGCAGGGAGTTCAGCGTGAGCACGTGGGTGATGCTTCCCGTCGCACGAGCGACGGCCCGCCAGAAGCTCTCGGTCTGGATCGCGATGAACTCGTCGTCGTCGGCATGGAGATGGAGCTGCTCCAGCCGCTCGCGGATCAGCTTGAGCGCGTCCTGCGAGGCCTTCTGCGCGGCGAGCCTGCAGATCTCGCCCTGGAGCGTGGTTCGCAGCTCGACTGCGCCGAGGGCGGCCTGCACGTCCAGTCGACCCTGGCGGTCGCGCATCAGGGAAGGCGCGATCTCCAGGGTCGCCGTCTCGCGATAGTCGAGCACCGTCGTCTTGCCGCCGTGCTGGATGCGTACCAACCGCGCCTGCTCGAGGCGCTTGAGCGCCTCACGGATGGCGCCTCGATTGGCGCCGAGCTGCTCGCTGAGCCTGCGCTCGGAGGGGAGGGCGTCGCCGGGCGCGTAGTCCTCCTCCAGGATCGCATCACGCAGCTGGCAGTAGATCACCTCGGCGAGCGGGGCGCGACGCGGTCTATTGAAGGAACCCTGGACCTTCCGATTGGGCGTGCTCTCGTAGGGCGAGGAGTGGGCCATCGTTGGGGGGCTCCCGATCCGAGTCGTTCCGGTACGATGGGCGAGGGTCGGTTGCCCGGCCCATCGCGTCGATGATGGCCGTGCGGGCCCCGTGCTGTCAATCCGTTTGAGGAGGCGGTTCGAGGGTCACATCGTCCCCCACGCGGGCCACACCCGATGCACGGACCCGGGCCGTGACGCCCCCTCTCCACTCGGGCCCGAGTGCTTCCTCCAGGCCGGGATGGGCTTCGCGCATCCTCCTGCAGGGATCACACTCGCCGGTGATCTTGAGGATCAGTCCACCGATTCGCAGATGACCGTCCCTGGAGTCCCGGAGGTCGAGGCCCGAAACGAGCAGATTCGCGCGGCGCGTCGTCCACGGCAGATCGCGTCCGATCTCCTGGCAGGCTCGTCGCCACGCTTCGGCCGAGAGCACAGTCACCTGGCGCTTGCCGACCTTGCCGCGAAGGTCGTCCTCGACACCGGCCTGCACCGTGATTCGTGCACTCTCCACCTCGACCATCGGCGCCCCCGACGACGCCCTCCACGCGATCCCGACCAGTCGCCCCATCATCCCTCCGTTCGAGCTCAGCGTGCCTCAGGCGTCGGTCAGCCGCCAAGGGGTCGTTCGCCGAAGCAGCGTGTCAGCGCGTGCCTGGCGAAGACCGACGCCGCGCCTGCGGTCAGATGATCCTGATCATAGAAGTCTCTGGCGCCGAGGCGGCGGGGCAGCCCCTCGGCGTCTGCGAAGGGGATTCCGTACTGGCGCGCGAGCGCCCGATTCACCTCCCTCGCGTTCTCGAAGATGGGCTTTCGCGTCGCCTCCTCGTAGGTCGGATGGACGGGCGGCTCGACCATGCAGAGCCGCGCGCCCTTCTCGAGCAGCAGCTCGATCATCCGTCGATAGGAGGCGTAGCTCTCGCTCGCCTCGATGTCCTCCAGCGGTCGATGCCGCATCGCCCGGATGCGGGCGCGCTTGCGCTTCTCCTCCGGAGCGAGCGCGAGCCAGTTGCCCACGAGCAGTCGTTCGCTCGGGGAGCCCGGGATGAGGCGTGCGAGAGAGCCGCCGATCTCGACCCGGAGGGCCCGGAGATCCCATAGCTTGAAGAGCGCGCGCGAGATGCCGGGCTCGAGCAGGTAGATGGTGAAGGGCAGCCCGAGCGCGTGCTGCGCAAAGAACTCGTCGTGCTGCTGGGCACCCTCGCGCTCGTGCAGCGCGCTGAAGAGGTGGCGCGGTGCACCGAGGATCACTCGCCCCGGCTCGCGCCGGCGGAAGTACTCGCGCGCCAGGATCTCCATGGACTGCGGCGTCGTCTTGTCGCGGGCGAGGTTGAGGAAGTCCTTGCGCGTCGCAAAGGCGCGGAAGGCGTGTGAATCGCCGAGGATGACGTCGCTCATCGTCGAGGACAGCACGGCGTGGACCCTGCTCTCCCGGGATCGGACGCCGCCCACCAGCTCTCGGCGGATCGCGATCTCCGCGAGGATGAGCACTGCGGCCAGTCCGATCAGCACGATGAGCAGGTAGGTGTCGGCCCGCGGGCTCGGACGCCGGTCCGCGCTCGACTCAGAAGAAGCGATAGAGGAATTCGGCATAGCCATCCACGGTGATGCGATAGAGGGAGACGCAGAGCAGAAGGAGGACACCCAACGCCCAGGGCGGGCTGGGCGACCAGCGGATGCGTCCCAGTGGATCGCGCTTCGTCGCCGGGCCCATGCCGAGGGCAGGCCGCGTGTCGGCCATGACCTCCTGGGTGCTGGGCGCAATGAAGGCGATCGCCAGGAGCCCGGCCAGGGTGAGGGCGAAGGCCACGCTCATCGCGTTCTCTCCTTCGCCGACGAGCCCGCCCTCGCCCAGACCGATCATGCCTGCGAAGATCCGGGTGCTCGTACCGACGCTCTCGGCCTTGAAGATCACGAAAGCGAGCATCACGCCCAGGAACGTGGCCATCCTGGAGAGCGGCTCTCCCAGGCGGGATGGCAGGAGCTCCTGCCTGCCCATCCTGCGCTTCACGGCGTGCCATCCGTGATTGACGATCAGGAAGACGCCGTGGATCCCCCCCCAGAGCACGAAGGTCCACCCGGCGCCATGACAGCGCCCTCCGCGCAGCATCGTGAAGAAGAGGTTCGCGTAGCGCCGAGCGAGCCCGAGACGATACCCCCCGGGC
>CAZQMY010000011.1:0-33544 GCA_964594405.1 uncultured Spirochaetaceae bacterium
GTTGGGCGGCTCGTACGGCTACATTTTCTGCGCGGCCGGCCCGTACGCCGGCTCCCACGGTTTCGCGGCCGAGATCGATCCCGCGGCGCTGGGCATCCCCGACGGCCCCGCCACGCTGATCGTCGACGTCCGCGACTGGTCCCTCCGTGGGGCCACCGCGGGCAATCGCGCCGAGCTCTCGATCCCCGTCCTCATCGACACCCGCGAGCCCCGGATCGATTCGCTCTCGGGCCTCACCTACATGCGCAGGGGCGGGGCCGCGGCGGCCGTCTACCGGCTCGGAGAGCTGACGGCCCGGCACGGCGCACAGGTGGGCGAGGCCTTCTTCCAGGGGTTCCCGCATCCCCAGGGCGGCACGGATACCTTCATCGTCGTCTTCGGGATCCCCGTGGAGGCGGAGAACGAGCCCGTCATCGAGCTCATCGCCGAGGATGGTGCTGGCAATGTCGGGCGCACCCGCTTCGACGCGCGGGTGATGGAACGCCGATTCGGCGATAGCGAGATCCGGGTCGACGATGCCTTCCTGGAGCGCGTGGCCGTACCCCTGGCCGAGGCCGCAGGGCTCGCCTTCGACGATCCCGTCGAGGCCTTCCAGAGGGTGAACGCCGACCTGCGCGCCCTCAACGAAGAGGCCCTTCGCGCCGAGCTGGGCGGGTCGAGCGCGGCAGCCCTCTTCGACGGGGGCTTCGGCCAGCTTCCCGGCTCCAAGGTGATGAGTCGCTTCGCCGAGCGGCGCACCTATGTGCTGCGGGGCGAAGTGATCTCCGAGGCGCGTCACTACGGCTACGACCTGGCGAGCACCGCACGGGCACCGATCACCGCGACGGCGGCAGGCGTCGTGCGCTTCGCGGGGGACCTCGGGATCTACGGCCGCTGCGTGCTCATCGACCACGGCCTCGGGATCACCTCACTCTACGGCCACCTCTCGAGCATCGACGTCGAGGTGGGCGATCGCGTCGAGAAGAGCGCCCGACTGGGACGCTCCGGCGCAACGGGCCTGGCTGGCGGCGATCACCTCCACTTCGCGATCCTCGCCGGCGGAACCTATGTGGATCCCGTGGAGTGGTGGGACGCGAAGTGGGTCCGTACACACATCAGCGTACGACTCCAGAGCGTCCCCCGGTAGCCGGGTCCAGGGTCGGATGAAGTCACGAAGCGGCGGCCTGCATCCCGATGAGCCGAGGCCACTCGAGTCGCCGTTGCGGATCCGCTTCGGCACACCCCTCGCGGGAAAGCTGGTTCAGCGTTACAAGCGCTTCCTGGCGGACGTCGAGACCGAGGGGGGCGAGATCGTCACCGTGCACTGCGCGAACCCCGGGAGCATGAAGGGAACCCGAAGTCCCGGCTCCCAGGTGCGCTGCAGCGAGAGCCGCAACCCGAGGCGAAGGCTCCGTCATACGCTCGAGATGATCCGGGTCGGGCGGGTCTGGGTCGGCCTCCACACGCTGCGCGCCAACCAGCTGGCCGCCCGCGCCCTCGAGCGCGGCGCGATTCCCGCTCTGGCCGGCTACGCAAAGGTGCGCCCCGAGGTGAAGGTGCGCGATGGAACGCGGCTCGACTTCGGGCTCGACGGGCATCCCGACGATCGCCGGCCCGCCTTCGTCGAGGTGAAGAGCGTGACCCTCGCCGACGGCCGGGCAGGGCGCTTCCCGGACGCCGTCACCGAGCGGGGACGCCGACACCTCGACACCCTGATCGATCTGCGCGGGCAAGGAAGCCGGGCGATCCTCCTCTTCGTCGCCCAACGCGCAGACGTCGACTGGGTGGAGCCCGCAGACGACATCGACCCCGCCTACGGGCAGGCGCTCCGCGACGCCGCGACGGCAGGCGTCGAGATCCATGCCGTGCGCGCCCGCGTGCGTCGGGATGGAATCCGCCTCGAGGCCACCTTGCCCGTCCGGCTCGCACCGGCTTCGCAGGCGTCGCCCTGCGACGCTATGTCTTGAGGCATGTCCGAGCCCCGAAAGCCGCGAGAGCGCCATGGGCAGGAGCCGCGGGCGCTGCCGCCCCGCGAGCTGCTCTCGCAGCTCCGCAAGGAGCTGCTCGCCTGGTACGACGCCCACAAACGTGACCTCCCCTGGCGCCGCACGGGCGACCCCTACGCGATCTGGGTGAGCGAGACCATGCTGCAGCAGACCCGGGTCGACACGGTCATCCCCTACTACGAGCGATTCCTCGAGCGCTTTCCCACGGTTCAGGATCTCGCGAACGCGGAGACCGAGGCCGTGTACGAGGCCTGGACCGGCCTCGGCTACTACTCGCGCGCGCGCAACCTCCAGGCGGCGGCGCGCAGCATCGTCGCCGACCATGCGGGCGAGCTTCCGCGCAGCGCCGCGGCACTGCGCGAGCTGAAGGGCATCGGCCGGTACACTGCGGGCGCGGTCGCGTCCATCGCGTTCGATCACTGCGAGCCCCTGGTCGACGGCAACGTGATGCGCGTCTTCGCGCGCCTCTTCGGCCTGCGGGAGCAGATCGCCCGGCCCGAGGTCGTCGAGCACGCCTGGCGGATCGCCGCTGCGCTGGTGGAGGGCTCACGACCCGGCGATCTCAACCAGGCGCTGATGGAGCTCGGCGCGATCGTCTGCACGCCGAAGTCGCCGCTCTGCCTCAGCTGCACGCTCCGCCCGCGCTGCGATGCCGCGCAGGCCGGCGACGCCGACACACTGCCCATCAAGGCGAAGAAGGCGCGCGCCCGGAAGGTCCGGGCGGCGGCGGCGTGGATCGAGCGCCGCGGCCGGATCCTCGCGGTGCGGAGGCCGGAGAGCGGCCTGCTGGGCGGAATGTGGGAGCTGCCGAGCGCCGAGCTCACGCGCGGCGCCCGAGTCGAGGACGCACTGCCGGCCGCGCTCGCAGCGCACCTCGGGCTCGAATGCGAGGCGAACGAGCAGCTCGGCGAGATCGAGCACCTCTTCACCCATCGACGTCTTCGCCTCGCCATCTATCGGGTGACGGCACGCGCGGGGCGCGTGCGGCGGGGCGAAGCATACGCGGAGCATCGCTGGCTCAGCCCCGATGCCCTTGCGCACCTGCCACACGGCGGGCCGACCCGAAAAGTGTTGGCCCTGCTCGGCTTCACGGACCAGACGACTCATCGCGAGCGGGCGCGGCGCGGGCACGATCGAGGCTCGTCCTGAGCGCCGGAAGGGATGGTCGTGATCGCTAGCGCGGCGAGCCCAGCTTCGCCGAGCTCGCCGACGCGCTGGGCGACGTGGAGCGGATCGACGGGCGGGAGGCGGAGCTCGAGAGCCCCCGGCCGGATGGTGCCCGCGCCCGTCGCCCCGAAGCCCGCGGCGGGCAGGCCCGCATGGACAGCGCCGCCTTCATCCGCCCCACGCCCGATCGTCCGCTGCTCGGCCATCGCCCGGGCGTGAGCCGGAAGCGGCTGCGCGCACTCGAGAGCGGAGCGATCGGGTACGATCGGAGAGTGGATCTGCACGGGCTGCGCCGTGACGCCGCCCGGGCGCACCTCCAGCGCGAGATCGCGAATGCGAGATCGCAGGACGAGGAATGCGTTCTGGTGGTGCACGGCCGTGGTCAGCGCTCGCAGGGCGGCGAGGCGGTGCTGCGCAACGCGCTCTCGGAGTGGCTCGACGAGCAGTTCTTCCGCGGGGCCGTGCTCGCCTTCGCGCCGGCGCGACCGGGCCAGGGCGGAGAGGGCGCGACCCTGCTGCTGCTCCGCAGGCGCTCGAGCTGAGCCCAGGCGGCGCGTGCCCGTCCCTTCCAAGATGGCTGCGCTGGGCCCGGCCGACCGGGTATGGCACGCTCGCGCGAGCCGATCGCGAGCCCCCGATGGGCGGAGCGAGGCACGAGGCGGAAAGATGGAGTCCGCGCTGCAGGAGATTCGCGCGATCGCCAGAGCAGTGGCCGAGCGGGGAGGGCGGGCACTGCTCGTGGGCGGTGCGGTGCGCGATCGGGTGCTCGGCATCCCGCTCTCCGAGAGCAAGGACCTCGACGTCGAGGTGCTCGGCCTGAGCCTCGAAGCACTGGAGCAGATGCTCTCGGAGTTCGGCACGGTCCGGCGGATGGGCGCGAGCTTCCCGGTGCTGCAGCTCGCCGGACGCGACGTGGATTGGAGCGTCCCGAGCGACGCGGACAAGGTCGGGCTCGACTTCGCCGACGCCGCCCTGCGCCGCGACCTCACCCTCAACGCCATGGCGCTCGACCCCCTCAGCGAAGAGCTCCTCGACCCGCACGGCGGCCGTCGCGACATCGAGGCGCGGACGCTCCGGGCCACCAGCCGCGAGCGCTTCGGTGACGATCCCCTGCGCGCGCTGCGCGTCGCCCAGCTGGCCGCACGCCTCGACATGGAGCCTGACGGAGAGCTCCTCGCGCTCTGTGCCGAGCAGGACCTGTCGGGCGTCGCGGGCGAGCGCATCTTCGAGGAATGGCGGAAGCTGCTGCTGCGCAGCGCGGCGCCCTCGAAGGCGCTCGACGTCATGCGGCGCTCGCGGGTGCTTCGCTTCTTCCCCGAGCTCGAAGCGCTGGAAGGCGTGCCGCAGGATCCCGAGTGGCATCCCGAAGGCGACGTCTGGGTCCACACCCTCATGGTCATCGATCGCGCCGCCGAGCTGCGCAGCGGTGATGCCGAGCGCGACCTCGTCATGATGTTCGCCGCGCTCTGCCACGACCTCGGCAAGCCGGCCACGACGGTCTTCGATCGCGGTCGGCATCGCTCACCCGCTCATGACGACGCCGGCGTACCCATCACCGAAGCCATGCTCGAGCGCATGCGCGCCTCCGGCGCGCTGCGCGAGCAGGTGTGCGCGCTCGTCGCCCACCACCTCGCCCCCGCGCTCTTCACGCGCGACGGCGAGGAGGCGGGCCCGCGCGGCTACCGCCGGCTGGCGCGCAGGCTCGCCGCCGCGGGGAGCGACTTGCGGATGCTCGAGCGCGTCGCCCGCGCCGACCACCTCGGCCGCACCACCGATGAGGCGCTGTCGCGGCGCTTCCCCGCCGGCGATCGCTTCCTCGCGCGTGCGGCCGAGCTCGAGGTCGAGGCGGCGCCGCTCCCGGACGTGGTCCGCGGGCGCGATCTGATCGCGCGCGGCCATGTGCCGGGGCCGGAGCTGGGCCGCATCCTCGATGCGTGTCGCGCCTACCAGGACGAGTCCGGGGAGAAGGACGTGGAGGCCATCCTCGAGGTCGTGTTGGGCCGATAGCCGCGGCGCCGACGACCTGTTCAGGGCGCTCCCCGCTCCACGGGCAGCTTGCGGGCGTTCCACTCGCGCATATGGCCCTCCAGATAGACGATGTCGTCGATCCCACCCTCGCGCAGCGCGTCCACCACCCGGCTCGCGCGGCCGCCGCGCTCGCAGTAGAGGACGACGCGCCCACCCCCCGAGGCCTTCTCGATCTCAGCGACACGCGTCGCGACCTCGCCGTGGGGCACGTTCATCGAGCCGGAGATGCCGCTCAGCGCGAACTCGCCCTCGCTGCGAACGTCCAGGAAGAGCGTCCCCGACGACTCGCCGAGCAGCGCGAGGGCCTGCTCCTGCGTGATGGAGCCCACCGGCGACTCCTCCGCGCCGTCTCCGGCGCCGCACGCCAGCGCGATCAGCGCGATCAGCGCGCAGACGACGACCTTCGAGCGCTCCTTCATGCCTCCTCGACCTCCTCCCAGGCCTCGCCGTAGTGGAAGGTGACCTCCGTACCCGGCTGGATGTTGCGGATGGCGAAGAGATCCGCGCCGACGAACTCGGCGTTCGGATCGCTGGAGTGATTGAGGAAACGCAGGGCATTGCGTCCTTCGAGCCCCACCTCCCGGCCCTCGTCGTCGATGATCCAGAGGACGTGCATGCCGTCCTCCCCGGTGCGCACGCCCTCGAAGGTGGCGATGTACGCCCCCTTTCGAAATCGGCGCTCGGCAAAGAGCCCCTTGCCATGGATCGGACTCCGCCCGACCCGCACTCTGTCCTTCAAGTCGGCCCTCACGCTCCCTCCACCGTGCCTGGCGACGCGTCCGAGCAAAGCCGATGCGCGCGCCCCGCGCAAGGAGCGGGGCGCTGGGCCATCGAAGCACGATGATCACGATCTCGCGCGGGCAGCGGAAGTGCATCCGCGCCTCGATCGAGGGCGAGCGCGGCTCACGTGGCCGGACGCGGGTCCTTCGACGAGCTGCTAGAACCGATCGGCGGGCCAGAAGACGAAGCCATCGGGTGGGAGGATGCGGCGCAGGAAGGCCGATTCGCCTTCGCCGGGGAGCAGCGCCACGTCCAGTCGTGCGGCCAGCGCGCTGATGTTGAGGCAACGGATCAGGCCCGATTCGTCGTCGATGGGATGCGACGAGATGCCGTGGTGCTCGAGGCCGACGGTGAGCCCGATGTCGTCGAAGGTCGGCAGCAGGGCGAACGAGCGAACCTGCTCGGAGGAATGCCCCTCCGGCGCCAGTGGGTCGTCCTTGCGCGGTGTCAGCACTTCGGAGATCAGCTGTGCGAGCGCAGCAGCGCCATCCTCGAATCGGCCGATCTCGGTCACCGTGAGCCCGTCGGGCAGCAGCGCGACGCGTGCGTATGCGACCGCCAGCCCTCCGCGCCGTGCTACCCAGAACTCCTCCTGGGGATTGCCCGCGAGGCCGAGGCTCGCCTCCCAGAGCCGGTCGTCGCGGATCACGGTGCCGTTTCGCGAGCCCGAGTAGGCAGAGTGGATCGCGCGAACGGCCGAGAGCGCGCGGTCGCGCTTGGTGTCCAGGGCCACGATCTCGATGCTGCCCGCATCCCCCTGGCCCGCGTTCGGCGGCAGGCTGTCGCCACGGCGCAGGATGCTGCGCTGCCCGAGCCAGCGGTTCCAGCCGAGACGAAGGAAGAGCTCGGCGCGCTTGGAGAATGCGAGCGAGATCTCAAGCCCGCGCTCCCGCATGGCGATCGCCGACTGCTCCACGAGATTGCTCGCCACACCTCGCCCGCGAAGCTCGGGCTCGACCATCACGCAGCCGAGGCCACCACACGGAATCTCGTGCCCGAGGATGCGCAGCCTGCGCTGCACGATCATCGTGCAGGCCCGCAGCTGCCCCCGTTCACTCGCGACCAGGACGTTCTGGGGCGCGAAGCTCGGATCGCCGGTGACCATTCGCGCGTAGAACTCGCCGCCCAGCCAGTCGTCGGCGGGGCCGGCCCCCTCCACCAACGCGAGCAGCGCAGCCTCTTCACCGGGCTCGAGCGTACGAATCTCCATCGCCCCGCAGTATACTCATGGGATGCCGAACGCCCGAGAGATCTACAAGCAAGGATTCGACCTCTTCGTCACCGAGAACTTCGAGGGCGCGATCGAGAAGTATCGCGAGGCCATCGCGCAAGAGCCCGGATTCGCGCTGGCGTGGAATGGCCTCTCCATCGCCCTGGGGCGCCTGGGGCGCCTGGACGAAGCCATCGAGGCCGGTCAGAAGCTCGTGGAGATCGAGCCCGACGACGCCCTCAGCCACACGAACCTGAGTCGCCTGCTCCAGCAGAAGGGCCTGATCCAGGAGGCCGAGGACGAGCGCGCCATCGCGATGAACCTGCAGATGAAGGCAGAGGGGCGCTGAGCGATACCGCCTTCGAGAGGAGCACGGGTGTCGGATCAGCCGAAGTCCTTTCATCTCTCCCGGGAAATCCACGAGTACCTGACCCGCCACAGCGAGCCCGCGGACGAGATCCAGCGCGAGCTGATGGCGGCGACCGCTGCCCTCGGCGGCATCTCGCTCATGCAGATCGCGCCCGAGCAGGCCGCCTTCATGACGCTGCTGACGCGCCTCGTCGGTGCCCGACGCGCCATCGAGATCGGCACCTTCACCGGCCTCTCCGCCCTGGCGGTGGCGCGCGGCCTGCCCGTGGACGGACGGCTGATCTGCTGCGACGTCTCCGACGAGTGGACCAGGGTCGGCCAGCCCTATTGGGAGCGCGCAGGCGTGGCGGACCGGATCGACCTGCGCATCGCCCCCGCACTCGAGACGCTCGACGATCTCGCCGGCGGCCCCCCCTTCGACCTCGCCTTCATCGACGCGGACAAGATCAACTATCGGAACTACTACGAGAAGCTCCTGCCGATGATGCGGCCCGGCGGGCTGATCCTCGTGGACAACGTCCTCTGGATGGGCTCCGTCGTCGATCCCCAGAACCAACGAGAGGACACCCGGGCGATCCGGGACTTCAATGCCCACGTGGCCGCCGATCCCAGGGTCGAGACCGTGATGCTCGCCGTCTCCGACGGTCTCACCTTCCTCCGCGTCCGCGACTAGCGGAAACGCTCGCGCGCGGCTCAGCTGCGCGCCTCGACGGCGTCCGTGAAGTCGGCCGGCCAGGCCGCCTCGGCCTCGATCGCGCCGATCTCGACATGACGCGCATGCAGCATGTGCCGCTCGCCCGCGTCATCGTCCGGCGGCCCGCCGTAGCGCACATCCCCGATCAACGGATGGCCGAGGTGGGCCAGCGTGGCGCGGATCTGATGCAGAAAGCCCGTCTGCGGCCGGACCTCGATCAGCGTCGCACCACGCAGGCGCTCGAGCACGCGAACGTGCTGCTCCACCAGGCGAACTCCGGGATGCCCCATCTCGGCGTCGCCCACGACGCGGACGCGCGCGGGCCGATGACGCGCCACTGCGACGCCGAAACGCATCCGCTCCCCCGCTTCGCGCAGGTGGAGCCGACCCGAGACCAGCGCGTGATAGCGCTTGATGACCCGGTGCTCGGCGAAGGCGCCGCGGATCTCGGCGAAGCGCTCCGCATCGGTCGCGAGCAGCATCACCCCCGACGTCTGCACGTCGAGGCGATGCACGATGCCGCTGCGCAGCCCCCCCTCGCCCACGCCGACGATCTCGGGATGACGCGCCATGACGTGACCGAGCACGGTGTCCCGCTCGTCCTCACGGAGCGGGTGCACCGCCATTCCGGCGGGCTTGTCGACCGCCACCCATCCAGCGCCGCTCGCCACGACGGGCGGGGCGCCCGGCGCATCCAGCGGCTCGGCGAGGGGCCGCTGGTGCTCGGGCGAACGGAAGCCCGCGACCAGGATCCGGCCCTCGCCGGGCAGATCGAGCCCTTTGTCCCCGCGGCCGAGCGTGCGCTCGTCCAGCCGGACCGCCCCCCGCTCCAGCAATCGACGCACCTGATTGCGCGAGAGCCCGAGCAGCTCGGCCACGACGACGTCCAGGCGACGGCCCGCAGACGCAGCCGTGAGGTCGAACGCGCGGTCGTCGCCTCGCCCGGCGAACGATTCCGGATCGTCCGGCATCGGAACCTCCGGCGCGGGTCGCGCGCCAATACGTGACGGTCGGTGCGAGGGGCACCGAGAGGGAGCGAACGGTATGCCGGCAGCCCCGCATGGGCAATCCAGGCTCACGGCCACCCGGCCCCGCTCCGCTCGACACGCCCGCCGACGCTGGGATAAGCTGGCGCCGCCGCTGCCGATCGCCTCTCCCCGTCCTCGCATGAGCCCCCTTCGGGGAATCCGTCCATCGGATCGCAGCCGCCGCCCGGGCGCTTCCGCCGCAGGTGTGCGCACTCGCAGGATCCCCATGAAGAGCACCACCGCTGACCACATCGCCATCATGGACACCACGCTGCGCGATGGCGAGCAGACCCCGGACGTCTCGTACACGCCGGAGGAGAAGCTCAACCTGGCGCGCATGCTGCTGAGCGACGTCGGCGTGGACCGGATCGAGATCGCCTCGACCCGCGTCTCCGAGGGCGAGCACGAGGCCGCTCGGCTGATCACCGGCTGGGCCCGCAAGTCGCGAGCGATCCAGCGGATCGAGATCCTGGGGTATTGCGACGGGAGTGCGAGCGTCGATTGGATCGCCGAGGCGGGGGGCAAGGTCATCAACCTGCTCACCAAGGGCAGCGAGCACCACTGCCGCGGCCAGCTGGGCATGACGCCCGAAGAGCATCGCGCGCAGGTGCGCAAGACCGTCGCCTACGCGCGGCGCAAGCGGATGACAGTGAACGTCTTCCTCGAGGACTGGTCGAACGGCGTGCGCCAATCCTTCGACTACGTCTTCGCGATGGTACAGCTGCTCCGCGAGCTGAGGGCCACGCGCATCTATCTGCCCGACACGCTCGGTGTCTTCGGCCCGGATGACGTGAGGCAGTACGTCGGCCTGATGACGTCCACCTGGCCCAACGTCGACTTCGAGTACCACGGCCACAACGACTACGGGCTCGCCACAGCGAACTGCCTGGCGGCGGTCCAGGCCGGGGCGCGTGGCGTCCACACCAGCGTCAACGCCATGGGCGAGCGCGCGGGCAACTCCTCGCTCACGGAGGTCGTGACCGCCATCCACGACCACACGAAGATGCGCACGGCCGTCAACGAGGCTCGGCTCACAGCCGCCTCGCGCATGGCGGCGCGCTTCTCGGGCAAGGACGTGGCGGCCAATACGCCCATCGTCGGGCGCGACGTCTTCACCCAGACCGCCGGCATCCACGCCGACGGCGACGCCAAGGGCGACCTCTATCACAGCCCCCTCGCGCCGGCGCGCTTCGGCCGGGCGCGGCGCTACGCGCTCGGCAAGCTCTCGGGCAAGGCGAGCCTGGAGCACAACCTGCAGAAGCTGGGCATCGAGCTTCGCGAAGAAGATCGGCGGCTCGTGCTCCAGAAGATCATCGAGCTCGGCGATCGCAAGCACGTCGTCAGCCCGGAGGATCTGCCCTACATCATCAACGACGTGCTCAAGACGCCGGCCGAGCATCTCGTGCGCATCGAGCACTACCGGGTGCTCACGGCGAGCGGTGAGGATCCCTTCGCGGAGGTCGCACTGAACCACCGGGGCACGGTGGAGAAGGCCGAGGCGACCGGCGACGGCGGCTACGACGCGTTCATGAAGGCGCTCGCCAAGGCCGCGAAGGCCTTCGACCTCCAGCTGCCCAAGCTCCAGGACTACAAGGTGCGCATCCCGCCGGGCGGCGACACCGGGGCATTGGTCGAAGCCACGGTGACGTGGAGCCGTGAGCGGCCGGCCCGGCGCGGTCGCTCCTCGCAATCGGAGAGCTTCTCGACCATCGGCGTCGACCCCGACCAGCTCGGCGCCGCGGTGATCGCCACCGAGAAGATGCTCAACGCCATCGCGAAGACGCCGGCGCCCTCGGCCGGTCGCGCCACCACGCGTCGCGCCACCGCCCGCAAGGCCAGCGCCAAGACGAGCGCCTCGCGCAAGAAGACCGGCTGATGGGGCGGGCTCGGCTGCTCACGGCGCTCCTGCTCGCCACGCTCGTACTCCCGCTCGCGAGCGGGTGCAGCACCGCCAAGAAGAAGAAGCTGCAGGCCACCTACGGGCCCAGTGAGAGCATCCTGGAGGTGGTGGCGGTCCTTCGCCGGCACGTGCCCGACGACACGTACCGCTTCCCGCCCGCCCGCGACTTCACGGGACGCAACGTCTACCGCTCCAGTCTGCTGCGCCTCGAGAACATCGAGCGCATCCACACCGATGCGTTGGCGAGCGGATACATGGACGACGTGATCGGCTTCGCCAAGGGCCGGGCGCTGGAACGGCTTCGCGCCTACGACCTCGCCGCACAGCACTATCGAGAGGTGGCGGTGCGCGGCAGCGACCTCGCGGAGCCGGCGCGCAGGAGCGCATCGGTCTGCGAGCGCATCCACGGTGCGGTGCAGGTGGGGATGGACATCGACGATCCGCTCGAGGCCTTCGAGAAGGGCAGCCTCGCCATGAGCATTCGGGTCGACGAAGAGATTGCGCTCCTCGAAGAACGCGTCGCGCTCCTCTCACTCCTCCTCGAGGAGGTGCGGGGCACCCACTATGCCCCGGTCGTGCTCGAGGAGATCGAGCGCGCCGACGAGATCCGGACCGACTACGTGCTGCGCATCCGATACGTCCTGCCCAACGGACAGATCCGCGCGCTCGGTGAGCTGCAGCGCACCCTCTCGAGACACGCGGCGAGCAAGCGCCGCCTGCGCCACACCCTCGACCTCGCGGTCTTCTACGACGAGCTCGCCCACGAGTACGTGGCCGCCATCAAGCCGGAGGGGCTGCGCTTCGATCCCGCGCGCTTCGAGGAGCTCGTCGACCCGGCCACGCAGCTCTACCAATCGGTGGCGACCGAGGACGGGACACCGGAGAAGCTCGAGGCGTCTCGACGGCTCGAGGCCTTCCTCGCCTTCAGACTGCAGGTGGACGGTGATCGCTTCTCGCAGTGAAAGATCGCGATGCGCGCTCTGGCTGCCCGCCCTCTTCGCGCTGGCAGCGTTCGCGGGCGGCTGCGCGAACCGATCGACGCACACCACCAGCGCCTCTCCGCTGCTCCCACTCGAGCTCGAGCGGGCCTTCGTGCCCAGCGCGGGCGATCACGCTGCCGCCGGCCTCGCCCGCGCGGCCCTCGGTGACCACCGTGCCTCCATGGATCGACGCCTCGCCGCCCTCGAGCGGGAGCACGTCATCGCGGGCCGGGAGAGCAAGCTCGGACCGCTCGGCCGGGATCTCGTGAACGCCACGCTGGACGACGACGACGCCTATCGGCAGGCGAGTCGAGCGCTGCTGAAGAACGACCTGCGAGACCCGATCCTCGAGGCGCGACTCGATCAGGCGGTGGCCGACGATCCGCTGCGCCTCGCAAGGCGCCGGCGGCGAGACAGCTGGGAGAAGCTCTGGGCCCGCACCTTCAACGCCGTCTCGCAGCCCCTCGGCCAATCCCTGATGAGCGGCTTCATCACATCGCCCTACGTGCTCGCGCAGTCCGGCGCCCACTATCTCGCGAGCTTCAGCAACGACGAGCCGCTCGGGCTCACAGACCGTCAGGCCCTCTCCCTGCGCAAGCAGTACCTCGCGGAGAATCCGGACTCCGAGGACGCGCCGAGGCTCGCGCGGCAGATCTCGAAGGCCCATGCAAAGCTGGTGAAGACGCATCAGGGGCGGCGCATCCGCGACGCGAGGCTGGCCCGCCGAGCGGGGGACCACCTGATGGCGTTCGTACAGGCCGAGCGCGCGCTCATTCTCGGCCCCAACGCGAAGGCGAGCCAGATTCGCGACCAGTCACGCGCGGCCCTCGAGGAGGAGCGAGCGTGGAAGCAGCGCGCACTCCACTCGCCCGGGCCCCCGCCACGCGACTCCGACTCCGCCTTCGCGCGGGATCTCGCCACGGAGCTGCTCCTCACCTCATCGACCGCGGATCCGCTCCACCGCGATACCCTCGTGGAGCTCTCGCGACGCACGACCATGCTGCGAGACGGCGAGGCAGAGTACGTCCTCGCCATGGCGGCCGACGAGGCGGGCCACGAGGAGACGGCACGGGCGCGGCTGCGTCGGCTCGCGGCCCGCGATCCCGACGACTCCCACATGGTGCGTCACGCGCGTACGCTTCTCGATGACCCCTGGCAGCACCCCTATCAGGCCTTTCTCGAGCACCGGCAGAGGGGCAGGATGAAGAAGCTGCGCTGGCGCCTCACTGGAGACGCAGAGGGACGCACCGCCTACCCGAACCTCCCGCGCTCCGTGCGATTCGTCCTCGAGGGGCCGGGCCTCGCACAGTCGATCCTCACCTCACCGCTTCGGCTGATCTTCGGGCAGGGGCAGAGGAAGCCCGACTTCCAGCGCAACGCCTCGCTGCTCGCCTATCGCTACCTCGCGAAGTCGCCGGACGGCGCCCATGCCGCCGATCTCCTCGAGTGGCTGTACGCCTACGAGAAGAAGCGAGGCAACTCCATCGGCGCGCTGCGTATCGCGGATTTCCTGCCCGACTACGACGACGAGGAGCGCAGCGAGCTCGCCGAGAAGGCCGCATCGCAGGCCGTGCAGGGTGCGAATCGGACCGCGCGTGTCGACCGTCGCAATCAGCTACTACGTGAGGTGGTGCGCACCTGGCCCGATACGCCGAGCGGAGAGCTCGCTGGCCATCAGGCACGCATCGAGGCGGAGAACCACACGGCGCAGAAGATCCGGGTGTCCCGCAGCTTCCTCGAAGAGAACCCGAGAGTCGCGGGTGAAGAGGGGCTGGGCATCAACCCGCTCTACCTGAATGGCGATGCCGACGATGGTGAGCTGCATCCGCTTGGCGTGACATTCCGCGGCGGCCTCCAGCTGGAGCTGCACATGCTCGGAGAGAGCGGCGACGACGACGACCCGCCCACCTCGGTGGTGCGCACGGTCTCCCAGCAACGCATCGCCCGGGCCGCGGCGATGCTCGATCAGACGGCGAGGAACAACCAGCTCATCGACGCCGACGAGACCCTCGCGCACGATGCCGATCGCGACCAGTTCCTCGAGCGGGCCCGCCTGGGCCTCGTCGATCGGCCCGACCGCCGACCCACAGCGCAATCCAGCTACGTGTACCGCAGCATGCGCGAACGCTATGGCCTCGTGCGCGGCCGCGAGTCGATCCTCCCCTTCGACCTGGTGCTCCGCGGCAGCTTCACCGCCCTCTCCCTCGGCGCCTACCCACGCTGGCGCAAGCCGAAGGAGACGCCGGACGCCTTCCTGTACCGCTAGCCCCGCTCAGCGCAGCTGCGCGAACACGCTGCCGAGATGATCCGTCGTAGGCGTCGCGTGCGAGAGCTCGTCCCGCCCCGGCATGTCGAGGCTCGCCTCGGCGCAGATCTCCGCGAAGAGCTCGCTCGAGAGCGCTGCGTTGCGCTCGAGGCGCGCGAGCAGGCCGGCGTCGTCGATCTCCTCGAGGAGCTGCCGGTTCAGATCGGCGAGGAAGCCCAGCTCCGCGTAGTCGACGAATCGACCGGCGGGCGTGGGCGAGGCCGCCGCGGGCTGGATCCAATCGCGGAAGAGGGCCTGGATGCGGACGTTCATGGCTGCGAAGCGCCGCAGCGTCGCCTGGGCCTGCGACATCACCTCGGCGTCGCAGAGCCTGTCCGCGAAGAAGATCAGCGCGACACCGCCCCAGTACATGGTGAAGTCCCAGATGATCTTGCTGCACATCACCCGAGGAGATCCCATCAACGGGTACTGCCGATGGTAGTTGGTGAGGTAGGTGCGGCCCATCGATCGATAGGTCTGGTCGTAGATCGCGGCGACCGCGGCGACGTCATCGCCCTCGAAGTCTCTGCGGATCAGGTCGGAGATGAATCCGTTGGCGATCCCGATGAAGTCGCTGCCCGGAGAGTAGAGGGGATCGGTGAAGAGCCCCGCGTCTCCGACGAGACACCACCGCTCGGCGCTGAACATGCGCCGCACGTCGTGTGAGTAGTTGCGCAGTGCGCGAAAGTCCATCAGACGATCGCCCGCGGCAGCCACCTCTTCGGCGCACCTCGGCTCGTGCCGGCCGAGCCACTCGAGAGCCCGCTCGAAGGACGAGATCTCGGTGAAGGCATGGAGGTCGTCGGCGGCGACGATCCCGACGCTGGTCCGCCCGGCGGCCAGCGGTATCAGCCAGACCCAGTATCCCTCGCCCATCAGGTGATTCGTGCTGAGCCTCCTCGGCTCCTTGCAGCGACCGCGCCACGCGAGGTCGTCCGACCATTCGTCGACGTCGAGTGCCGCATCGACGCGGAACCACGCGGCGTTGACGTTGTGACGATTGGGCCGGGCGAGCTCGAGCTGCTTCTTGAGCACGCTCGCTCGCCCGGTCGCGTCGATGACCCAGCGCGAACGCATGGTGCACGGCTCGCCCGCGAGCTCGAGCCGGATCGAGTGGTCCGCCCCCGCCGCCCCCAGCCCGACGCCTCGGACCCTGCACTCATCGTAGAGGTGCACGCCGACGCCCTCGGCCCGCTCCCCGAGAGCATTCTCGAACTGGCCCCGATCGATCTGGTAGCTGGGCACGGTCATGAAGTGGCTCGGCCCACACTCCAGCCGCCGCTCGATCTCGAGGTTCGAGCCCTCGGAGAGGAAGAACCGCAGCCCGAACTTGGGGAGCTCGTTTCGGAGGAGGTCCGAGAGGCCGAGCACGGAATCGAAGTAGTGGGCCGAGATCTCGACGGACGATTCGCCGACCTTGTGGGCCGCATGCGGCGCCGGCCGCGTGGACTTCTCCGCGACGACGACGCCGAGCCCCGGCACGGTCTGCCGCAGTTGGAGGGCCAGGCACAGCCCGGCGAGTCCGCCCCCGGCGATGAAGACGTCGGCGTGGCCGAGATCTCTCATGTCGTGAGGCCACCGTTGACCGAGAGCACCTGACCCGTGATGTAGCCCGCGTCGTCCGAGAAGAGGAAGGCCACTGCGCCCGCCACGTCCTCGGCGCTTCCGAGGCGCTGCATCGGAATCAGTCGCCGGATCTCGGCCGTGGGCATTCCGTCGATCATCTCCGTCTCGATCAGCCCGGGCGCCACGCTGTTGACGGTGATCCTGCGCTTGGCCAGCTCGAGGGCGAGCGAGCGACTCGCCCCGATCAAGCCGGCCTTCGAGGCGCTGTAGTTGACCTGCCCTCGATTCCCGGTCACCCCCGACGTCGATGCGATCGTCACGACGCGACCGCCGCGATGAGCGCGCACCATGGGCATGACGAGCGGGCGCAGCACGTTGTAGAAGCTCCCGAGGTTCGTCTCGAGCACCCGATCCCAGGCTTCTTCGCCCATCCCCGGAAAGGCGCCGTCCGCGTGGACGCCGGCGTTGCAGACTACGCCGTAGAAGCTCCCGCGCTCGGCGATCTCCGCCTCGAGGGCGGACCTGGAGGCGTCGCGGTCGGCCACGTCGAAGGGGAGCAGGATGGCGCGTCCGCCGGCAGACTCGATCCGGCGGACCGTCTCCTTGGCGTCCTCATGGCTGGACCTGTAGTTCAGGCAGAGTTCGTAGCCTTCTCCGGCCAGCCGCTCGGCGATGGCCCTTCCGATGCCCCGACTGGCACCCGTCACCAATACCCGCTCAGCCAAGCCTGGACTCTCCTGCAGTTGACGTGAAAGAGCTCGGGTCACCGGATCTTCGACGACGCCACGAGCCCATGCCGTCGACCGGATGCCCCAAGATACCCGGCCGCCGTCGACGAACCAGAGCGACCGACCCGCCCGCCTGCACGATGCTGTACTCTGCGCCCGGCCCGTGCGCGATCGCCCCACCCCGGAAGCGAACGTGTGGCCGCACCGATTCGAAGAAATCGAAGAAGATGAACCGAGGAGAGCCAGAGTGCGCGTGGCGTTCGTCGCCGGAAATCGTGAGACGCTACCGGATCCGGTGATCCCCCTGGGGTTGTTGATGGTGGCGAGCAGCCTGCCCAGCCGCCACCCGCAGACGATCATCGACCTCTGTTTCGAGGACGACCCGGAGGCCACGCTCCGCGCCTCACTGGCCGACTTCCGGCCCGACGTCGTCGCGCTCGGCATGCGCAACATCCAGAACGCAGACTACAGCGGCAGCGCGGACACCCTCGCCTACTATGAAGGCCTGATGTCGACGATCCGATCGGCGACGCCCTGCCCCATCGTGATCGGCGGCAGCGGCTTCAGCGTGATGCCCGCCCAGCTGATGCGCCGCCTGCGCCCCGACTACGGGATCTCCGGCGAAGCGGAGGCCTCCTTTCCCGCGCTCATCGAGATCCTCGAGCAGGGTGGTGATCCCGACTCGGTGGGCGGTCTGCACCGTTGGGTGGACGGCGAGTGCCGATCCAACCCGGTGACGTCGGGCTTCCTCGACATGGACAGCCTGCCCATCGCCGATCGATCGCGGGTCGACCGGCGCCACTACGAGCACTGCGGCATCGACGCGATCCAGACCAAGCGCGGATGCCCGCTCCTGTGCGAGTACTGCACCTACCCGACCATCGAGGGACGCGTTGGCCGCCTACGCTCGCCCGAGCGGGTCGCCGAGGAGTTCGAAGCGGTGCTTCGGCACGAGCCCGACCTGAAGCACGTCTTCATCGTCGACTCCGTCTTCAACCTGCCCAGGCGCCACGCCAAGGACGTCTGTCGCGCGCTCATGGAGCGTGAGATCGACGTGCCGTGGACCTGCTACGCAAATCCGCTCGGCTTCGATGCCGAGCTCGCCGGGCTGATGAAGGAGGCGGGATGCGCGGGCATGGAGGTGGGCTCCGACTCCGGCTCCGACAGGATGCTCGAGCGCTTGAAGAAGGGCTTCACTACTGAGCAGATCAGGACCTTCAGCAGTCTCGCCAGGGAGGCGGGTGTCCCGGACTGCCACACCTTCCTTCTCGGTACGCCCGGCGAGACCATCGACGACGTCCTGCGCACTCTCGATTTCATCGTCGAGCTCGATCCCTTCGGTGCGATCCTGATGGCCTGGGTCGACGACTACGAGGCCATCGATCCCGACCTCGCCACCGAGCGGCGCAAGCTGCGCGAGAGGGTCCTCGAGCTCCTCGATGAACGCCGAGGCGAATTCCCGTGGTGGAGCATCCCCTCGATCGGTGTCAACTTCGACGCCTCGCTCTTCGCCACGCTCAGGAAGCGTGGCTACCATGGCCCGCTCTGGCAGCACCTGCGCGGGCTCACGTCCCCGGCCATGCGGCGACGGAAGCGGAGCGCCGAGCCGGCGAGCAGGAGCCTTCGAAGCGGTCGATCGCTCTAGACAGGAGTACCCGATGGCGCATACAACCAGACACCGATCCACCCTGATCTTCGTCGCGCTGACGCTGGCGGTGTCGCTCGGATTCTCTCTGGCGTGCGCGACCGTGGTCGCGCCCACGGTGACGATGGCGCCGGTCGCCCGCATCGACAAGTCGGACCGGATCTTCGTCGTCGCGCCGCAGCAGCGCGAGGCGATCATGCGATCCCTCAAGGCCGCAGGCCTGCGACCCACCGACAAGCCGGAGGGCGGGTATCTGCTCGAGGTCCGCGTCGGGAACAGTCGAGGGAGTCGAGACTGCGGGACGGTCAACAACGTCGTCTACATCCTCAAGTCGTCCGGGACGCGGATCATGATCATCAAGGGGCGTGGGGAGACCGGGGCCTGCTCGCCGAGCATCTTCGATCAGATGAGCCGGAAGATGGCGTCGTTCGCGTCCTGAGCTCGCGGCGCTACCCGGTCGGCCCCTCCTTCATGCCATCGGTGCCTCGCGCTTCGCGCGCCATGGCTGAGTGACGACCAGGAAGATCAGGCCAGGCGCCATCCAGCACAGCTCGCGAAGTCGCACCGCGAGGCCGACCGCCAGACCGACGTCGGGATCGTGCCCCAGCATCTCGAACATCCACATCTGCGCCCCTTCGAGCACGCCCACGCCGGCCGGAACGGGGAAGAGATGGGCCGCCCCTGTGGCGAAGATCGCCCCCGCCACTGCAGCGACGTCGACGGGTAGACCGAAGGCGCCCAGCAACGCCACGAACTCGGCGATCACCAACAGGTTCGAGAAGAGCGCCATCGCGAACGCGCCGAACATCAGCCCGCCCTTGTGGCTGAGAAGAGCGATCTCCGCCTCGGCGGACTCGATGGCGCCCATCCTTGCGTCGATCAGTCCCCAGCGATCGGCACCGGTGCTCCTCACGAGCGCGCTCACCAGGCCGCGCCCGTCGCGCAGTCGGCGAACGGCGACGACGATGCCGATGATCAACGCGATGCTTCCCACCCCGATGCTCAGCGCGGCCTCTTCCAGCTGTGGGATTCCGTGCTGAAGCAGCACGAGTGCGAAGAGCACACTGAAGGGCGAAGACGCGGCGGTCTCGATCGATCGATCCACCGCAGTACTCGCGATCGCACTGCTGGCTCGAACGTCTGCCCGCGTCGCGAGCCAGGCCCGAAGCGGATCGCCGCCGAGCTTTCCGCTCGGCAGGAGCACCGCGAGGCCATGCGCGGCGCTGCGATGGGCGAGCAGGGTCGCGAGGGGCGGCGCAGGGCACAGAGCCCGCAGGACGATTCTCCAGCGAAGCGCCAGGGAGCCGATGGTCGCGAGCAGGATCACCAGGAACGCAGCCATCGTCGCCGGATGCAGGTCGGCGACGATGATACCGAGAGCGCCGGAGCCGTAGAAGTAGAGGACCGCGCCGAGGATCGCGGCGCCGACGGCCAGGTTCACCCAGAAGACGAGCCACGAGTTGAGCCAGCCGTCCTGGGACACACGCGCTAGGTCGACGTCTCGAGATCCGAGGCTTCCGGCTCGAAAGCGCCGATCACCGCACCCGCGTCTAGACATTCACCGAGGATCTCCTCGAAGGGGCGCTGATCGGAGACCTCGAACTGGCTGGCCTCGACCTCGAACCGCGCGCCCTCGGCACCGTAGGGTGCGACGCCGGGCGAGCCGGCGGTCAGGACGCCGATCACGGGCATGAGGCGATGCTGGATCTCCCGCGACTCCCGCGTAGAAATCACCACCTTGGCTTCGGGAAAGTGGATCGAGAGCAGCGACACGATGCGGGTCAGGTCGTCGTCACTGACGCGCCCGGTATTCTCTGCCCCGCTCGCCTTCATGAGCCTCGGCAGGCTGATGTACACGCCCATCCCCTGCTCCTGCAGATGACGGACGTGGCGGGACAACGCGAGGAGCTCGTAGCCGAGATCGCGATTCAAGCCGAGCAGGATGCCGGGGTTCGCAGAGCGCATCCCGGCACGCGCAGCACGATCGAAGTTGGCGAGCCTCCGCTCGAAGCCGCATCGGGGGTTGTCGGGGGTGATCCCCATGAACTTGCCGTAGATACGCGGATCGTACGTCTCCTGGAAGGTGCACATGGTCACGTGAGGCCGTAGACGTCCATCCTCTCGGCGGGGGATGCCGCCGAGGAACGCCGCGTACTCGCTCTCCTCGAGCGATCCGACGTTGATCAGCACGTGCGTGAACCCCCGCGCGATGGCTGCTCGCACGGACTCGGCGGCGCGTGCCAGCATCCGGCTCCGGAGCTCTCCGCGGCGATACTCGCCGCAGAGCACAGCGACACCGCGCATTCCGCGCCGATGGAGGATGTCGAGCTGCGACTCGATCATGCTCGCATCCGCAGTCTCCCGCTTCAGCTCGACGTTGCCGCCGCGCATGCCGCACATCTTGCACTCGCCGTCGCACTCGTTCGAGAAGTAGAGCGGTGCGAACGTCTCGAGGACGGGCGGGCCGGCCGGCCGGCGGCCGCGCGCGAGATCCAGGAGCTCGTCCGTCGTGACATCGGAAGAGTGGAGCAGCGTCACGAGACCGAGATCGTCGATGTCTTCCCCCGAACGAAGCCGCGCCATCAGCCCGGGCCCCTGCCCGAGCGCGGCGCGCTTGCCCGCTCGCTCGCTCGCCCTGGTCAGATCACGGATATCGAGGGAGAAATCGCTCACCGCGCCGACTATAGCCGACCCCCCGGCTTGGCCACCCGGAGCTCACGCCGCAGCTCTCGCCGCCGAATGGCGGCCTTGACCCCACGGGACAGCCAGCGGAAGAGCTCACGGAGACCGAGGCTCGGCCACTCCATCATCCCCTGGCTCACCGAGGTCAGCTGTCTCCCCGGCTTCGTCCAGTCGCTGACCAGGATCGGCTTGTAGACGCTCGGGCTCCGACCGAGCTGCTCGACGTCGAGCAGCGTGTTGCGCTCCGTGCACTCGAGCTCGACGGTGATCCCGGCGCCGAGGGATCGAAGCAGCTCGGCCCTCGCTCGGCGCTGAGTCTCGGTCGCTGCCCCGGGCGCTTCCACTCGCACGAGCAGACGATCAGGCAGAACGACAGCGAAGAAGACCGAGCTGTCCAGCACATCGGCCGCTGTCGCCGATGCTTCGATGATTTCGTACGGATAGAGCATGTGACCGTCGAGCTCGGAAGCATCACCGTGGCGCCCGAGCACGACGATGGCGGGACGCGGATCACCACAGCTGCATGGCGGAAGCCGACGCACGACGTCTCCGGTCTCGAGCCGGACCAGCGGACTGCCTTCGAGCCCGATGGTGGTCACGATCAGGCGCGCCTCCGTCCCCGATGGCGCCGGCTCGTCGGATTCGAGGTTCAGGAATTCGCAGTAGACCAGATCGGGCTCGAGATGGAGCGTCCGCTCGGCGCACGATGTGCCGAGCAGCATCGTCTCCGTGGAGCCGTAGAGCTCCACGACGCGCGCGTCGTAGAGGCGCTCGATCCGCTCCTGCAGGACAGGTGGCAGGGGAGCACCCCCGAGGAAGAAGGTGTCGAGAGCGAGATCGCGCGCTGGATCGAGCCCACGCGCGCGCGCCAGCTCGCCGAGCACGATCGGCTCGAGGGGCAGGCCAGCGAGCACCCGCGCACCGGTGCGCTCCGCGAGCTCGAGCGCGCGCGGGAAGGGAACGTCCCAGTTGATGTTGCCCGCCGGTATCGAGACGCCGCCGCCCTGCTGGGCGATCAGCTGGATCAGGTGTGCAGGCGCCGCCATGAAGGGGAACCGATTGAGCAGGATGGTGCCCGGTGCGAAGATGTCCGGATGACGGGCGCCGATCGCGCGTGCGTTGCGACTCAGATCCTCGGCGGTGAGCCAGGTCGAGTTGGCGCCGCCGCCGCTGGTGCCCGAAGTCTCGCCGTAGTGGCAGATGTCCTCGATCGGTGCGGCGCGCGTTCCATCCAGACCCGCGGCCTGCAGATCTGCGCGCGTGGTCAGCGGAAGCTTCCCGAACCCCTCGAGATCGAGCACATCGACGTCCCGCAGACGCTCGCGATAGAGGGGGCTGCGCTTCGCAGTGGAGACGGTCGCACGGAGCGCATCGATCACTTTCGGTCTCCATGGGGCGGTGCTAATCGTGTGGCGCGAAACGCCAACCCCACGAAGTCTGCCGCAAATGCCCGAGTACGGTCAAGAATTCGGAACAGCCCACAGGACCACGACGGTCACGTGGGGGTGGACCCGGGCTGGATTCGTCCGGGCGATGATCGCGATGACCGCGCTGGCCGCATTCTTCGCTGGCTCGGCGCGAGGCGCCACCTGGGATGACGCGCGCAAGCGCCTGGTCGACCCGCTGAACTCGGCCCTCCACCGCCACTGGCCCGCCGAGCTCAAGGCCGGCAACATCGACACCCTGCTTCGCTTCTACGCGGTGGAGGAGGGAACCGGGATCACGTGGGAGCATCCTCGGTCGGTCGCGCAGGCCGAGGGTGAGACCACCACCGAGTGGGCTGGCCCGCCCGGGACGGAGACCATTCGAGCGCGCTACGAAGCGCTGCTCTCGCACTTCTCGGAGATCGAGCGTGCGGAGCTTCGGCTCGGCAGACTCGACTGGCGCAATCCCGGTCCGCTCGGCCACCCCGTCACGGTCCATGTCGTCGTGCGAGGCAAGGGGCCGGACGGTCGACTCCGACAGCTCGAACAGCACGCGAACGTGATCGTCCGCTTCTTCGATCCGTTCTGGGAGATCACCGCCGAGGAGGTCATCCGGCGGACGATGGTCGAGACCGACGACCCCGCGTTCACCTTCGAGACCGAAGCCGCAGGCCTGGGCGACGTTCACGCCAACGCGGAGTCCCCGCCCTTCAGGCTCTTCGGTGATCACGAAGACAACCCGGTTCGACAGGCCTCGGGCGCCGCAGCCGCCGACGCGAACGGCGATGGATGCGAGGATCTGGTGCTCTCCGGGAGTCCGAACCTCCGCTTCTATCTCGGCAATTGCAAGGGCGGCTTCAGCGATGCGACGTCGAAGTCCGGGCTGCCGAGTCCCTATCCCGCGGCCGCATCGGGCGTCGTCTTCCTCGACTACGACAACGATGGCTGGAACGACCTCTTCATCGCGGCGGTGAGCGGAGGCGATCGACTCTTCCGCAATCGAGGAGGAGGCCGCTTCGTCGACGTCAGCGAGCAGGCGGGCATCCCGGCCGGTCGCTGGGGCAGCATGCCCGTCGTCGCCGACTATGACCTCGATGGCTGGCTCGACATCTACATCGCCCGAATGGGGGATCACGAGCTGACGGCACCCCGCCCCCCCTACGATGCGCGCAACGGCGTCCGGGGCACGCTGCTTCGCAACCTGGGGGATGGCCGATTCGAGGACGTCTCGAGGAAGGCCGGCGTGGACAGCCCCGGCTGGGACATGGCGGCCGCCTGGGGAGACTACGACGGAGACGGCTGGCCCGATCTCTACGTCGCGAACGAGTTCGGGAACAACCGCCTCTTCCACAACGAACGAGACGGCACCTTCCGCGAACGCGCCAAGGAGGCCGGCGCCGAAGACGGCGGCTCCGCCATGGGTGTCACCTGGGGCGACGTCGATGGCGACGGCGACCTGGACCTCTACGTCTCGGGCATGCGATCCAACTCGGGATGGGCGCTCTTCCATCCGAAGTTCCCGCTGCCGATTCCCTGGTACTACCGCCTGCTGGGCGTGTTCACGGACGCCGTGCAGAAGGAGTCGGACGTCATCACCGACCGACTCTCCCGCGGAAGCTCGCTCCTTCGGAACGAAGGCGACGGCACGTTCACCGACATCAGCGACTCGGCGGGTGTGCGTGACGCGCAGTGGGGCTGGGCCGTCGAGTTCGTCGACTACGACAACGACGCGGATCTCGACATCTATGGCGTCAACGGCTTCATCACCGGACCCATCGAAGACGATTTGTGAATGGATATGATGGAAGGCGTCGGTCGACGCCTCGCAACGAAGAGCGGTTTCCTGATCGACATCGGCTCCAACAGCCTGAACGGCCGCGAACGCAACGTACTCTTCCGAAACAACGCCGACGAGACGTTCACCGACGTCGGCTGGGTGAATCGCGCCGACCGGGTCGAGGATGGGCGGGGACTCGCGATGCTCGATGCCGATCACAACGGCGCGATCGATCTCGTCCTTCGCGCCTACCGAATGCCGGCCGGCGTGCTGAGCAACCGCGGCAACTCGAATCACTGGGTCGTCTTCGAGCTCGAAGGGACGGAGTCGAATCGCAACGCCGTGGGTGCGCGCATCCGACTTCGCACCGGAGACCACTGGCAGACCCGGGTCGTCTCGATCGGAAGCGGCTACCTGGGGTCGAACAGCCTGCGCCAGCACTTCGGCCTGGGAGGGGCCGAACGGATCGACGAGGTCGTGATCCAATGGCCCTCCGGTCAGAGATCGACCTTCGAGAACCTGGCGGTCGACGGGCGCTATGCGGTGCGCGAGGGCTCACCCGTCGTCTCGGCGATGGACGCGCCGAGCAGCGTCGTGCACGAGCGGGGCGGCCAGCTCACGGGGTCGATCACGCCCTCGCACGCGACGCCCTGACTCGAGCGGACCCGGCGCTCGGCGCGGAGCACAAGGCTCCCTCAGGACGAGCCGCCCGCCTTCGCGATGGCGTCGTAGTACTTCCCGAGGTCGCGCTCGCCGACGAGGATCTCGACGGGATCGTTCGAATCGCAGGCCAGCACCGCGATGGTCCCGGTCTGGCTCCGATACTCTTCGAAGAACTCGGTGATGCCGAGCTGCTGCGCGCGAGCGCGCGAGGTGCCGTAGGCCACTCGGTCGGAGACATCGAGCTCGACGAGAGTGGCCACGTCGGCGGCCTCGTCACCCAGCTGCTTCCAGACGGCATCGAGCGCCTTGCATGTGCCGCACCAGTCCGCGTGGATCTTGACCACGACGGCGGGCTTGGCGCAGCGCTGCTCTCCCCCGGCACTCGCGCCCCCGCTCACGAGCAGGAGCAGGAGCAGGTGCAGTGAGAAGAGCGCCGCAGGCCCGAGCATCCGCGTGATCGCTGAGGCCCGCCCGGCACCGCTCATCCTGTCGACTCGTCTCTCCATCCTGATCGCGCCTCCGTGATCCGACCGCTGCTCACCCTGCCCACACGGGCCAGGCCTCGAACCATAGGCCAGCCCGAGCAGTCCGTGGCAATGACCGGACCTCCCCGCATGGACTCCCCACCCCGCCGGGGCCGAGGCGCTCGTCGGCCGGGGCCCGGCTCGAACAACAGCTGGAACAAGCGACGGCCGGATCGCATTCGATGGGCTCTGGGATATCATCCGCCACGTCCGGTGAGTCGCGCGAGCACCCGATGATCGGTCGAGCCGCGAGGCGATCCCCAGAGTGGGGGCCCACCAGGAGGCCATCCCCGTCGGGAAAGATGAGCGATCAGCAAGAGAAGTGCCCTGTCATCGTCGTCGGCCCCGGCGACCTGGAGATCGAGCAGGTGGTCGCGATCGCGCGCGGTCGCGCGACGGCAACCCTCGATCCCGACCCGGAGTTTCGCGGCCGGATCAAGGCGGCCTCGAAGCTGGTCGGTGAGGCCCAACAGGCCGGGCACGAGATCTACGGCGTCACCACGGGCGTCGGTGATTCGGTGGGCAACCGCATTCCGCCGACCCTGCGCGACGAGATGCCGCTCAACCTGCTCCGCTTCCATGGCGTCGGAACCGGCCGAATCCTGAGCGAAGAGGAGGCGGCGGCGGTGGTCGTGGCGCGTCTGGCATCACTCTCCCGCGGCGCTTCGGGCGTCCGCGAGATCGTGCTGGAGCGGCTGGTCGCGGCCCTCAATCAGCGACTCCTTCCGCGCATTCCCGCTGAAGGCTCCGTCGGAGCAAGCGGAGATCTCACGCCGCTCTCCTACCTCGCCGCCATGCTGGTCGGCGAGCGCGAGGTCAGCCTGGCGGGCCGGGTCGTCGAGGCCAGGGAGGCGCTCGACGCGCTCGACCTCACGCCGCTCTGGCTCCGCCCCAAGGAGAGCCTGGCGATCATGAACGGCACGAGCATGATGACCGGTCTCGCCTGCCTTGCCCACGAGCGCGCACACGCGCTGGCCGCGCTGGCGGCCGTCATCACCGCCCTCAACAGCCACGCGATCGCGGGCAATCCCGGGCACTTCGACGACCGGATCTTCGCGCTCAAGCCCCACCCCGGAACGCGGGCCTGCGGCGCGGCCATCCGACAGTCGCTCGAGGGCAGCAGCAACGACAAGATCGCGCGTCTCCAGGATCGCTACTCCATCCGCTGCGCGCCCCACGTGATCGGCGTGCTCCTCGATGCCCTGCGCGCCGCCAGGGTCGACCTGACCATCGAGCTCAACGGCGTCAGCGACAACCCGCTCCTCGATCCCCGCTCCGGGGAGATCCTGCACGGCGGCAACTTCTACGGCGGCCACGTCTGCCACGCCATGGATGCCATCAAGGCTGCCACAGCCGGAGTCGCCGACCTGCTCGATCGTCAGATCGCACTCCTCTGCGTCCCGTCGACCAGCTCCGGGCTGAGCGAGAACCTCGTCGCCGACCAGGGCGCCGAGGGCGTCGTGCATCATGGCTTCAAGGCGATGCAGATCACCGCGTCCGCGCTGGCCGCCGAGGCATGCAAGCTCTCGATGCCCGCCAGCGCATTCAGTCGCAGCACCGAGAGCCACAACCAGGACAAGGTCAGCATGGGAAGCATCGCCGCGCGCGACTGCCTGCGCGCCCTCGAGCTGGCCGAGCACGTCGCGGCCATCGCGCTGCTGGCGGGCTGCCAGGCCCTCGATCTGCGCGGACCCCGGTCCGCCGGCCGCGGGATCCGAGCCCTCCACGACGCCGTCCGTGAGCGGATCCCGATGGTGCGCGAAGACCGGCGGCAGGACGTCGACATCCAGAGCGTCGTGGAGATCCATCGGATCGGCGGCCTGCCGGGCGTCGCACGCGGGGAGGCCCTGCGCGCGATGACCGAGCAGTTCGCGCACACATGAGCACGGCGTCCCCTCGACTACACGAGGTGAACGCCGAGCTCGAGGTGCCCTTCCACGACGTCGATGTGCTGGGCCTCGTCTGGCACGGGCACTACTACAAATACTTCGAGATCGCCCGGACCCGACTGCTTCGAAGCCTCGGTCTGGATGCAGGCGACCTGATCGGCCCGCGCTACCGCTTCGTCGTCTCCGAGAGCGCTTGCAGACACATCCAGCGATTGGACTACGGCGAGCGCTTCCGCGTCTCGGCCTGGATCAACGACTACAGACACCGCATCCGGATCGACTACGAGATCACGAGCCTGGACCGCGAGCGGCGCTGCGCGCGAGGGCATACCGTGCTGGCGTGCACCGACCGCGACGGCAACCTCCTGCTTCGCACACCTGCCGCCATCTACGATCGGATCTCGGTGCCGGCCGAGCGTTGACTGACTCTCAGCCGCCATCCAGCAGACGCAGCGCCGCCTGCTGGATGATCGACTCGTACGTCTTGCCCATCGAAGAGAGCGAGTCCTGATGGGCGCGGCTCTCGGCGACGAGCTCTCCCGAGTCGACCTTCGTCACCTTGATCTTGATTTCGCGCAGATAGGTGCGCATGTCCCAGGCCCATCGGTCCTCGTAGGTGACCAGGTAGTCGACGTCGTCGGGGCGGGGGCCCGCGGTGGCCTTCAGGCCGCGTCCCGCCAGCGCGCCCGCGATCACCTGATCCAGGTTCCGGTCGTCGGCACCGTGGTTCTGTACGAAGAACACCGCCCCCTCCCGCGCCGACTCGGACATCGGCGTGGCGGATGTGCCCGCACATGCGACCGAGAGGGCGACCAGGCAGAGGAACGAGACCCGGGCGTAGAGCATCATCTGATCCTTCTCCCAAGAGGTGGTGGCCCGATGAGGGGCGTCGGTGAAGCGCCGGGAGATGCTACCCATCGCGCTTCGAGTCGGCGATTGCGATGGTCAAGCGACCTTCCGCCACCCGCGTGGGGGCCGCGTCGGATTCTGATCTTTCGATCACTTCGCATCGGTGGGTCAGGACGCCCGTATCGGGGCAGCCCCTCAGACGCGTGGCGCGAACCAGGAGCTCGCGGCCCGCAGTGATGGGCGTGTCCGCGAGGGTGAAGTCCGCCACCGAGGCCAGGAATCCGAGCGGGCGCTCGACGCCTCTCTCCCGGGCCACGATGCCCTCGTGGACCGCGATCCCCTGCGCCATGTACTCGACGACGATCCACGGCGCCACCTCGCCCTTCGACCCGAGCAGCAGCGGGCGGCGACCGGGCATGATGCTCGTCGTCGTGCTGCGATCGTCGTGGTCGACGATGCGCTCGAGCAGCACGCTCTCGCCCGAGTGGGGGATCAATGAATCGACGTCCCAGCCGAGCCAGGCGGGCACTTCAGGCGGCGCCATGATCGCTCCAGAAGTCGTAGAAATTGTACCACTGCAGCGGATGCTCGAGGCAGTAGGCCTCGAGACGTGAGGCATACGCTGCGACCTGTCGCTCGATCTCCGCGGGACGCTCTGCTCGAGGCACGGACTTGCCGTCGGAGATCGACTCGATGCGGATCTCGTAGTGTCGCGGGCCCACCCTGAGCGCGATCACGAGCAGGACCGGGATGCCCAGCACATTGGCGATCCGAAAAGGGCCGTCGGGGATGAACACCCGGCCGCCGAGCATCTGGACCGGCACCCCCGCGCTCCGGCGACCGCCGGGCTGGACCCGGTCGGCGGCGATCGCCACGAACTCACCGCGCTCCACACAGCCGCGAACCTGCATCCCGCTGGACAGCGGATCCGCGCCGAGGGGGATGATTCGCACCCGGCTCTCGGGATCGAGCACACTGAACAGATCGTTGATCCGCTCGGCGTTCGCCGAGTACATCATCACGTTCACCGGGATCTCGGCGTCTCTCGCCACCACCCTCAGCATGTCGAAGTTGCCGAAGTGCGCGCCGACCAGCATCGCTCCGCTCCGGGCCTCGACGAGCGGCTCCATGACCTCGCGTCCGACCAGATCGACGCGATAGTCGTCCGCGGAGCCGCTCCAGATCGCGAGTCGATCGAGGATGGTGGTCGCGAAGCTGTAGACGTGCCGATAGACGTCGAGGAATCCCGGCTTCCGCGGACGCCCCCGAAGAGCGTCGACCCTGGAGAGGTAGCTCTTCGAAGCCCGCCGGGCAGCGGTGGCGAAGAGCGAGAAGTAGAGCGAGATCGGGGGCAGGAGGATGACGAGTCCGCGCGGACCGAGGATCCGCAGGCAGGCCAGCAGGACGCGCAGGGCGCCGACGCTTCCGCGCTCCCTGCGCTGTGCCCATCCGGATCCCGTCGCTGCGGGATCGCCCTCTGCGCGGGCGACCATCACTGCGTTCGCCGACTCGATAGATCGACGCGGTTCGCGGGCTGCAGGACGGATTCGACGGCGAGGCGCGCGTACGCCCAGGCGATGCGCAGATTGTCCTCGACCATGCGGAAGTGCGAGATGCCGCCCTCTCGATACTGCACCTTCGTCTCGACGTTGATGACGGGCACCCCGGCCCGGACGAGGCGGATGATCAGCTCTGGGTCGAAGTCCATCCGATCACCCATCCTCACGCGATCGATCAACGCGACGGTGCTGGGGACGGGGATGCAGCGGAAGCCGCAGAGCGGGTCGCGGACCGCGAAGGAGAGGGTCTCGAGCCAGACGATTCCCTGGGAGAGCTTGCGCCCGTGGAGCCGATGGAAGGGCGCCGAGTCGTCGAAGACCGGCGCCCCCAGCACCAACGCCTCGGGATTCTGCGTCGCCGCCTCGAGGAGCTTCGGAACGTCGGAGGCGTCGTGCTGACCGTCGGCATCCATCTGGACGAGGTTCGTCAATCCGCGCTCGGCCGCCCGTCGGTAGGCCGTGCGAAGCGCGGCGCCGCGACCGCGATTGCGGTCATGATGTCGCACCTCGACGAAGTCGTGCTCGCGCTCGAGCCGATCGAGCACGCGTCGCGTATCGGGACCACTGCCATCGTTCACGACGATCAGCGGCATCCCGAAGGCCGCCAGGGACTCGACCACGGATCCGATGGTATCACCGTGGTCGAAGATCGGGATGGCGAGGCCGGCCTTCACGACGCCTCCCCGTCCACTTCGGAAACCGGATCCTCGGCGATCACCAGCCTCCCTCGACTGATCGCGCGCTCGCCGTCGGCCAGGTCGAAGACGACCACTGTGCCGCCCGCGCCGGTCGGGCCGGCTTCGCGCACCCGTACCCCTAGCCGGAACCGGTCGCCCGGCACGAGCGGCGTCATGAACTTCACCAGCTCGATCCGTCTCAGTCGGGGTGCGGCGCCCCTCAGACCGGCCAGCAGCGCCATCACCCAATCGAGCTGGACGACGCCCGGGACCACCGGTATGCCCGGGAAGTGCCCGGCGAAGCACTCGAGGTCAGCGGGTACCTCGCAGAGCCACTCGGCCGAGCCTTCGCCGCGCTGCTCCTCGATGATCCGGGGTCTGTCACTCTGACGTGGCTCTGCCTGGACGGCCTCGAAGAGAGGGCGCAGCAGCTCCTGTGAGACCTTGCCACGAGCGTCCACCGGCAGCGCGTCCACGACACGCCACAGCCGCGGATGCAGGATCGGATCCCAGTTCGCCATCAGGTCGTCGCAGAGGGCCCGCGCGAAAGCGCGACGCCCCCGGATCTCGAGCACCTCGTGTCCGCGATCGGAGGCGATCACGACGGCTGCCACGCGCGTGTCGGCGTCGCGCTGGACGGTGGTCAGCGCCACTTCGTCGACGAATGGATGGCCCATCAGCTGGGAGGCCATCTGTGCCATGTCCAGGCGCTTCTCGCCGATCTTCGCCACGAGGTTCGATCGGCCCCCGAGGCGGAATCGTCCGTCGGCGCGCAGCTCGATCCGATCGCCGGTGCAATGGCTGCTCGAGCCATCACCGCCGCTCACGAGGGGCGAGTGGACGCGAGTCACCTCGTAGCGGTCGTCCTCTTCGTCGGGGAGAGCCTCGATGCGAACGTTGGGAAAGGGGCGCCACCACTCGTCTTCGGCGTCGTCGCTCAGCCTGCGATGCGCAATGCCGCCGGTCTCGGTGGAGCCGAAGACCTCGATCGGCGCGCGACCGACGACGGCCGCCAGCTCGTGAGCGGTCTCCGGAGGCAGGGGACCGCCACTCGAGAACATCGTCTCGCATCTTCCCGCGAGATCGGCCGCCCCACCGTGCCGGGCGAGCGGGCGCAGGCTGACCGGGACACTCACCAGCACACAGCGTTCCCGGGCCTTCATGCGCGACAGCAGCTGACCGGGATAGAGCGGTCGATCCGCCGCGAACGGACGTCCGCTGCACAGCGGCCAGAGCACACCGAAGAGCAGGCCGTAGAGATGGAGATGCGAGGCGGTCGAATAGATGGACGTGTTCTCGAGCTCCCGGGCCCAGCACGATTCGAGCTGCGCCACCTCGTCATCGAGGTGCGCGATCCGCTTGATCACCGACTTGGAGGCTCCGGTGGTTCCGGACGTGAAGAGCTCGATCGCCTCGGCGTCGCGGCGGATCGGCTGTAGAGCCTACCTTTCTCCAGGCTCCTCGAGGGCCAGCGGGTGGAGCGATGTCCCGGGCTCAGACCAGTCGGGGCGGTCGGTGAGCACGCCGACGCGGCGGGTCTCCAGGGAGGAGAGCGTGGCGGGCTGGTGGTTGGGCGGAATGATCGCCCGCTGTCCGGCGTGCCAGAGCGCGAAGAGACCGACCGCGAACGCGTATGCGTCTTCGGTGATCAGCACCCACGGGCCGGGGTGCGCGCGCGCGATCCGGCCATTCAGTGCAACCACGTCACCAACGAAGTCGGACCACCAGCGGTGGACCTCGCACCCGTCGGCCCACTCGAACGCGACTTCCTCATCGGCCGATCGGCGCTGCTCGAGCAGTTCGCCGATCGCCTTCATCGAGCCCGATTCTCCTGGACGAAGCGTGCGAGGCTCGCGACTGAAGCGAAGATCTCGGCGTTCTCCTCGGAGTCCTCCTCGATCACGACTCCGTATCGCTCTTCGAGAACCATCGCGATCTCCAGCGAGTCGATCGAGTCGAGGCCGAGTCCTTCGCCGAAGAGAGGCTCTTCCGATTGGATGTCCTGGGGCCGGATGTCTTCGAGCACGAGCGTTTCGACGATCAGCGACTTCAGCTCATCATGAAGCGTGTTGGTCGTGTGCAAGGAGTAGCTGCCTCTCGAAATGGCCACGCAGCTCGCTGTTGACCAGCCTTGCTGCGCGCGGCCGCGGCATGGACTCGGCCAGGGCCGGATCGACCGCAATCCGAGGGGCAACCGACACGGTGACCCGGAATCGCCTGTCGGGGACCTTCCACCACGGTAGGCCGCGATAGAGCGTAGCCGGCCGACAAGTGATTGTCACAGGAAGGGGCGAGCAGCCAGCGCGCAGGGCGATGTGCGCGGCGCCGCGCGAGAAGTCCCCGAGCTGATCCTTCGGCGATCGCGTTCCTTCAGGAAAGATCAGGACGGAGCGCCCGCGTTCCAGCCGGCGCACGCATTCCTCGACGACCTGCGAGCCATTGCGGTTGGGGATGTAGCCGGCCCCCTTGATGGTCGCCGCGAGCCAGACGTTGTCGTAATGGTCCGCCTTGACCACGCAGTCGGCCTGCGGCATGTAGGCCATCAGGATCAGCGCATCGATGAGCGTCGGGTGGTTCGCGACCACGAGGACACCCGGCTCAGCGAGTCGCTCGCCCCCGACCACGTCGAGCTCCATGATGCCGAGCCGGACGAGCAGTCCGATGAAGAAGCGGAAGTAGAGATGGAGGACGAACTGGTTGCGCCGCTCGAGCTTCTCCTCGTCACCGGGCACGAGACGCAGAAGGGGGAAGCAGACGCACGCCAGTACGAGCGAGGCGAGACCGAAGAGCCCGATGGCAAAGCCGGCTCCCGCCATACGGACGCAGCGCTCCGTGGACTGGAGCATCTGCGCCAGCCCGGTGCTGGTCGACCCACGGACGTGAGACGTGCGCCCGAGCTTTCGTCGGCTTTCCACCCGACCAGTATACAGCTACGCTGGGGCGCGAGAGCCGCGGAAACCGCCGCTGAAGCCGACGACCGCAAGCGCTTCGACGCCACTCTCCGCCCCTGCCCAACGCGGCTGCGCACGTCCTGCGACCCGATGCCACGCGATGTGCGGGGGTCGCAGCACGAGGCGCGGCCGGCCGCGCGCGATCCACAGGCGCAGTCCGTTGG
>CAZQMY010000012.1:0-32881 GCA_964594405.1 uncultured Spirochaetaceae bacterium
GGGCATCAAGGCCTTCTACATGTACGTCAACGACGATGATCGCACCGTCGGCGCCATGGACGTGCTCGTGCCCCGCATCGGCGAGATCATCGGCGGGTCACAGCGCGAACATCGACTCGATGTGCTGCAGGATCGCATTCGTGCGCTGGGGCTGCCGGAGGAGCACTACTGGTGGTATCTGGACCTGCGGCGGTACGGATCGGTTCCGCACGCGGGGTTTGGTCTGGGCTTCGAACGCCTCGTGCAGTTCATGACCGGGATGGGCAACATCCGAGACGTGATCCCGTTCCCGCGCGTCCCGGGCAACGCCGAGTTCTGATTCTCTCCGCGAAGGCGTTGGCGCGGTCGCGACGCCTTCCATCGAAGGCGACCACCCGCGGCGGGACCACTACGCGCGCTCCGTTCACGCTGACGCAGTGGACCATAGGGTACGGCGTGCATACGTTTTGGTGGAGGGGGCTCCCCCTCAGTCGTGGGCGACGTCGCCCGAAGACTGGTCCTTGCCGTAGCCGTAGGTCTCGCGTGCCCAGCGCTCGATGGCGCGGTTCATCTCGTTGAGCTCGTCCTCGAGGCACATGCGCTCGTCGTCGATCTCCCGCAGCTCGGAGTCGAGCCGGATCAGCTGGCGAAGTCGATTGCGCCGGCCGCGCGCGGTCAGGGGCTCGCCTCGGCGGCGCCCAGAGCGCGCGACGAGGTCGTCTTCGACGAATTGGCGTTCGAGCTCTTCGGCCTCGCGTCGCCGTCGCTTGCGTGCGGCCGACAGCTGGTTGATCCGAGTGGCCACGCGGTCGTATCGGGCCTCTGCATCCCTGGCCCGCGGATCGAATGCTCGCCGAATCGAGATCACCTTTGCGTTCATCATCATCTCCTGGTCCTGCGCATCGCATCCGGCGTCCGTGATGGGCGGGGGATGCGACGTCTCTCTCGTTCCACACTCGGCAAAAGCAATCGGTATGCCAAGCGGGTCCCTTGCCTGGGTGCGCCCATGGGTGTATGAGGGGCGCACGCGCTGAGAATGCCGGTTCAAATGGGCACTGACCGTGAGATGGATGTGCAAAAGGAACACCGGGGCGATTCACGCCCATGGCGGATGGGGCTCTGAGGACACATGACGGGGTGCGCTCAGGCCGCGCAGATGAAGTCCACGCCCTCTCGGCGCCCGAGGGCGTGGAGCGCATCCCGAATCAGCGCGCGCGGTCCTTCGCCCGCCACGGAGACCACGATGCGCCCCGACAGGCTGGCCAGTGCCGACGGGGAGACGACCGGTGCGCCGTGGATCCGGTTGCCGATCCGCCGCGGATGCATGTCGATGATGTGGGAGGGCACGATGCTTCGCCGGGCCAGCGCCTTGCGCAGGGCCCGGCCAGTCGAGCCGTAGCCCCAGAGCAGATAGCTCGAGACTCCGCCCAGGAAGCCGCCGGCGAGGTGCTCGGCCTTGCACTCGGTGAAGCGCGCGAGCGCGTAGTCGGGATGGGTCCGGGAGAGTCGCTCAGGATGATCCCGCCACGAGAGCAGCCGACGCGGATGGCAGCCGAAGCGGTGCCCTCGCTGCAGCGCTCGCAGGAGCAGGTCGTAGTCCTCGGGCCAGGCGCAGGATCGATAGCGGAGCGCGGCGATGACCTCTCGACGCACCATCCAGGTCGGATGGGCCAGCGGACACTCCACGTAGGCGTCGCGCGCGATGGAATCGGCCTCGCCCTCACCCTGCTTGTTGAGCCAGCGCTCGTACTGCCGCCTGCCCTCGCGCAGCCCGCGCCTCGGAAAGAGCCGCACCCGGGATCCGAGGCCCGCGTGGTCGGGGTGTGCCACGAGCCAGTCGCGCTGCAGACGGAGCCGATCGCGATGCATGAGGTCGTCGGCGTCCATGCGCGCCACGAGCGGCGCTCGGCAGCGCTCGAGGCCCCGGTTCAGGGCCTCGACGATGCCATGGGCCTCCTGCTCGATCAGAACGAGTCGATCGTCGAGGGCGACCTGCTCACGCAGCCACGTGCGGCTCCCGTCGCGCGAGCCATCGCAGACGATCACGCACTCCCACTCGACGCCCCGCTGCCGTCGAATACTCCGTATGCTCGCCCCGAGCGTCCGGGCCGCATCCCGAACGGGGAGAAGCACCGAGACCTCGGGCGGGTGCGCTCGCCGGTCGACGCGCGAATCGTGTGTGCTTCCAGGCGTGGTGGACACCATTCGATGTGATGCCCCTCAGTGGGAATGCCGAAAGCGCAGCGCTCCGGCCCGGGAACCGGCTTGGCCAGTGCGATGGGATGCCTCGGGCTCGGCTTCGCTCGCCGACCCGTCCGGGGCCGGTCCCCTGCACTGCTGCCACGCGATGGCAAAAATGACCACGGCGAGTCCGATTCCCGGGGCGAGCACCGAGAAGGTGGCGCCGCGCATCGGGCCGCGCTCCGACGCGGATCCGTCGTCGGGCCGCCCGGAGATCGCCACCTCCGGGTCCTCCTGGGGTGTCCTGGTCATCTTGATTTCCTTGGAGCAGTCGAGGATCGGGCGGTTCGCCACCTTCGAAACGACTCTGCACAGGCGTTGCACGAGCACGGCGTGCACGCGTCGATGGTGCGAGCCCCCCATGCACAGCCCCTGCACAGGCGACGGCCTGGAGCGTAGCGCTTCCCGAACGCCTCGAGGCTTCGCGATGACGCCGTTCGTGCGGCTTTCCCTGAATCGGGCGTCGCCGAAGTTTCTCATCCGACTGGTATGGAAAATTGCCCGGTCATCGCGGCAATGTGGATATGATCGATGCGAGGTCGCAAGAATTCCGATCTGCGAGCGGCTCGCCTTGATTGTTGATCGCCATACTCACGAAGTTCGGTGCACGGGGGAGGGGATGCCTTGGATGGAGAGCTCGAGAGGATCGCACTTCGGATTCGCACCTGGCGGGAGGAGGCCGGACTCACGCTGCAGGAGCTGGCGGACAAGAGCGGCGTGTCGGCGAGCACGATCCACAAGATCGAGAACAACAACACGGTTCCCACGATCTCCGTGATCCTCAAGGTCACGCACGGCCTCGGACGCCGGCCCGACGAGCTCTTCGAGCGCTCGCCCAACGAGAATCAGGCGGCGCTCGTTCGCAGGGGGCAGCATCACGAGCTGGAGACCCAGCCCGGGACGCGGGTCCAGCGCGTCGCAGGCGGCCTCCCCAGGGCGGTGCTCGACGTCTGGCGGGTCATCCACGCGCCCGGCTGCGGCGTGGGGTCACACATCGGAGCCAAGCGACTGATGTACAAGGGCGAGCTCGTGATGCTCGTCGAATGCGGCGAGCTCTACGCCGAGGTGGGCGAGGAGAAGTATCTGCTGCATGCGGGTGACAGCCTCCACTTCAAATCGACGATGCCGCACCTCTGGCACAATCAGAGCGACGCTCCAGTGAGCGTGCTCTTCTTCGCCACGCTGCCTCGGGGCGCGGAGCAAATCGCCGCGCAAGACGGCGCTGGCGAAATCGGAGCCTCCGCGGTCTGAGAGGGCGTCAGGGCAGGTACTCGAGACCGACGCGCAGCGCCGTGTCGTCGCCCTCTTCCCTGCGCCAGATCACTCTCGCGTGCACCGGAGCGAGCCGCCCGACCTGCGTGACGCAGATGTCGCCCTCCTGCAGCAGGGGCGTGTTGTAGAGCACGAGCCCGCAGCCCGTGCGCGACTCGTCGATGATCTCGGCTCGCAGCTCCGGCTCGAATCGCCGCAGGTTCGTCTGCATCGAGATCCGCGCGTACTGACCGCGATCCGGTTGAAAGCGGATGGCCGGCCGCCGCCGTACCGTGTCATTGGGGCTTCGAGCCATGTCGTCTTCTCCTCGGGTGAAGCAATCGACCAGAACAATCGACCGGGTTCGAGAATCGATTGAGCCATAGCGAAGCCCATCCGTGAGACGTGCATCGCCGATTGCCGCGAACTCCCCAGACTTCGGGTGGGCGGACATCCGATGCGAGCTGCTGCCTTCCTGGCATTTCTGCGCCAGGCTGGCAGTTCGCCTGCACTGGCTCCCGGGATCGGCCGAAGGGCTCCTTGAGGAGGGGCCCCAGAGTGCCCGCGCGGGGCGACGCGCCGGTTCGCTTCGCAGGCCGGGGAGGCGGAGCCCTCTCGTTTCGAGCGATTCATCCGAGTGCGAGGGCACTTCGAGGCGGAGTCCAGATCCAGATCTGATGCAATCCGGAAAGCGATCGATCCAGCGCCGACTGATGATCGGCTTCATGGTGACGACGGGGATCGCCCTGGCCGTGGCGTCGGGCTCCTTCTTCACCACCGAGATGTTCAAGTTCCGAGGCGACATGGTTCGCAATCTGTCCATGCTCACCCAGGTCATCGGGACGAATTGTGCGGCCTCGATCCTCTTCGATGATCAGGCGACGGCCGAAGAGGTCCTCTCGGCGCTCGCGAGTCAGCGTCACATTCTCGGGGCCGCCGTCTATCGCGATGGACGGCTCTTCGCGTCCTGGCGTGCGCCGGGATCCGACGAGATGGCCTTCCCGAAGACCGCGCGCCCCGGCCACAGCTTCACCGAGGGCTATCTCGACCTCGCGGAGCCGATCGTTCACGAGGGCGAGGAGCTGGGCATGGCCCTGGTTCGCTCGAATACCAGCGAGCTCGCGGAGTTCACCGAGCGATTCGCCTTGATCGTCCTGGGCGTGTGTCTCGCCGCCTTCCTCATCTGCTACGTCGGGGCTTCGCGATTGCGCCGGGAGATCATCGGGCCCCTGCAGGCCCTGGTCACGGGCTCGACGCAGATGGCCGGCGGCAACCTCTCGGTCCAGGTCCAGATCGACGGCGAGGACGAGTTCTCGGAGCTGGCAGCGTCCTTCAATGCCATGGCGAGCAGCCTGCGTGGCCTGATCTCGCAGGTCGATCACAATACGCGCGCGGTGGCGGTCGTGAACGATACCTTGCAGCTCGCCGGTGAGACCCTGCACGAGCAGGGTGGCCGACAGGACCGGGCCGTGATCGGCACCAGCGAGTCCATCGAGCGGATCAGCGAGTCGATCCGTCGCGTGAACGACAACGCCGAGACCGTGTCCGCCAATGCCAGCTCGACCGCCGAGGTGGCGAGCCAGCTCGACCACTCCTCCGCGTTGATGGTGGCGCAGATGGACGACCTCTCCGAGAACGTGGAGGCGACTTCGTCGACGGTCGTGCAGATGACGACGGCCATTCGCGAGATTGCGAGGGGCGCCGAGGATCTGCACGAGGCCACCGAGATCACCACACAGGCCCTCGGCTTCCTCTCGCGCGCCGTCACCGAGGTGGACGACAACGCGCGCCAGACGCAGAGCCTCTCCGAGCGCACCTCGAAGGAGGCCGAGGAAGGGGCGAGCAGCGTCCAGAAGACCGTGCGCGGAATCGAGCAGATCCACACGCGCTTCCAGGGGCTCGAAGCCATCATCGAGGATCTGAGCCTTCGCTCGGCCTCCATCGGTGAGGTCATCAAGGTCATCGAGGAGGTCGTGGAGAAGGCCAACCTGCTCGCCCTCAACGCCGCGATCATCGCCGCGCAGGCGGGCGACCACGGCCGGTCGTTCGCAGTGGTCGCGAGCGAGGTGCAGAACCTCGCGCAGCGCACCTCCGGCAGCGCGTCCGAGATCTCGTCGCAGATCAAGTCCGTGCAGACGGGCATCGCCGACGCCGTCGAGGCGATGGCCGAGGGGCGCCGCTTCGTGGAGGACGGGCTGCGGCTCGCCACCAACGCGGGCTCCCGGCTCGGGACCATCGGAGAGAGCGCGCGCGACTCGGCTGCGCGTGTGAGCGAGATCGTGGAGGCGGCGGCCGGGCAGGCTCAGGACATCGACAAGGTGGAAGTCGCGATGAGCAAGCTCCGCGACATCGCGACTCAGGTCAAGCGTGCGACCCAGGAGCAGAGTCACGCCACCGAGGGCATCACGCGCGGCGTTGCCGGCATGAGCGAGCTCGCGAAGGACGTGAAGATGGCCGCCCAGTCCCAGCGCAAGGAGTGCGCACGAATCAATACCCTGGTGGAGACCGTGGCCAACGAGATCAAGCAGATCCACGAGGCCACCCAGGACCAGCGGGCGCAGGGCGACCAGATCATCGAGGCGCTCCACATCTTCCGCGAGGTCTCCCGCCAGAACGCCGAGAGCCGATGCGAGATGGAGGGGAGCCTCAAGGAGCTCTCCGAGCACTCGGCCCAGCTCGCCCAGGAGGTCGGCCGCTTCGACCTCTGAGCCGCGCCCTCCTCAGGGCGCGTAGATCGGGCTCGACCACGCGGCCCCGCCATCCACCTGCACCACGCGGATATAGTGGAACTCGCCCGGCGAGAGGCGCGGGATCTCGAGGTCGATGCTGTAGGCGAGCGCGCCCTCGACCGGGATCGAGCGCGTGCCTGCCCCGCGGATCAGGTCGATCCGCTCGAGGGCCGAAGAGGCGACGATCTCCGCCGAGAGTCGGTGGCCTCGGCTGCCCGAGCCCTCGCCATCCGGGAGGACACTGCCCATGGGATGACCATCGAGGGTGACGTTGAGGTAGATTCGCGGTCCGTTTGTCGCATAGACGCGTCGCGCGCGCAGGGCCTCGAGTAGCGCCTCTCGGCCGAGCGTCTCGCTCTGGATGGCCGCGAGTCCGCCGAGGCCAGCGGGCGCGGCGATCTGCGACAGGCCGGGATGGCCATCGTGGCTGTCGCCGCTGCCAATGAAGCCGAAGCGGTAGCCGTGCGCGAGGGCGTCGCGCACGAAGTTGCCGGGGATCGGGTTGTAGATGCGACCGGGCGTGTCCAGCGCCTCGCTGCTGCCGTGCACCGAGGTGATCTCGGTGACGGGCTCGAGCTCGGGCGGTGGGCGGTAGCGCCAATTCGTCGAGACGGGCCCGCCCGCCGAGTGATGCGCGAAGGTCAACACCTCCTGGCCGGCCAGCGCCTCCCAGAGCTGCTGCGGCGACCGGGTGGCGGGGTCCACCGACGAGAGGATGGGCGCGGACTCGAACGCCTCGGAGTCGAAGTGCAGGACATGGCGATGGCCGTGGAGCCAGCTCGTCCACTCGTAGCCGAGGAGCGTCACGAATCGCCCCGGCTCGTGCGGGGCGATGGTGGCGCGCTTGATCTCGGCCCACATCTCGGGCGTGGCGTCGAGGAAGCGCATGCCCCAGTGATCGTGGTCGGTGAGCGCCACGAAATCGAGCGCGGCCACGTCTCTCGCGTATTCGAAGTAGTCGTCCGGCGTCCCCGTCCCGTCCGAGGCGTGCGAGTGTCCGTGGAGGTCGCCCCAGAGGACGCGGGGCATGCCCGCCCAGAGCAGCATGGGCCCCGACTCACCGTGCATGCTTCCCAGCTCGCCGCGGGCGCTCGCGCGCAGCCTGAGGACGCCGCTCCCCTCGGCGACGAATCCGATCCGCGTGCTGCCCGCATCGGCCGGGTCGAGCCGGATCCGCTCGGGCAGGGACGTCTGCACCCCCGTGCCCAGCCCGCCGCCTTTCACGCTCTCGTCGTTCACCGGAAGCAGGCGGATCTCGCCGACGAAGGGCGCGCGGTTTCCGACCGAGTCGATGGTCGCGAGGGTCAGGTGAGCCTCCTCGCCCGGTCGCGCCGTGGAGGGCAGGGTGAGGACGATTCGAGATGCGGGGGCGGGGAGGATGTCGACGCTGGGGACCTCGTCGATCAGCGCCCGCACGCCATCGCCGTCACCGTCCACGGCCAGGTGGATCGGCGTGTCCCGCTCGGCATAGCGGTCCACCCGGGCGCCCGCCGGGCCGGCTCCGTAGACGATGCGCACACGCTCGCCCGCCTCGAGCTTCCGCCCGAGGATCTCGATGGCCAGCATCTGCGCGCCGTTGCTCTCCAGCCCGAATTCGATGCCCTCGGCTTCGGTGCTGACCTCGGTGTAGCCAGGGCCCTCGGGCCATTCGGTCTGCGGCCTGTCCCAGCCCCAGAAGGGCGACGTGAGCAGGAATATCCGCCCGCCCGCAGCGATGCCGAGCGGTCCCGCCTCGAAGACGATGGCGAGGCGTTGATGGCTGCTCACGGGATAGGCCGGCCGCGGATCGCCCGCGCGCCAGCCCTCGAAGAAGGCGCGCCCGCCGCCGTCCGAGGGATGGCGCGGCGTGGCCATGTCCTCTTCGAGGGCTGCGTGGGTATCGACCTTCGCGTCCGGCGAATAGGGCGATCCTGGAGCGGCGGGCGAGGGAGCGGCCGCCCCCATCGCGTCGGGGGCCGGGCTCGCGTTCTCCTGGCTCGAGTCGGAGCATCCGACCGTCAGGACGATCACCGCCAGCACCACGACCAGCGACCTCGGCCCGGCGGATCTCTGCCCCCGTCCGAGCGCGCTCCTCTGTGCCCCCATATCTCCGCCTCCCGACGCCGCGGTCCGGGGCGCCCCCAGGATTCCGGCGCGAGCGCAACCGCTTAGCACACCCTCGGCCGGGGCCATTGGCCCTCTGGTGCACCCTTTCCCGAAGGGATCTGCTGCTGGGCCGCTGGAGGGCCGCCGGGGATTTGTCTTCAGCGACAGGCAATTCCTTCCGCTGATACGAAGCAGGCCTGGCGCATTCGTCACGCATCGGCGGCGCCTGCCCGCGCGTTCAACCAACGGAGCGAGACGGCAGACCTTGGACTTCCTAGAGCGACATCCGGTGGTGACGTATGTGCTCGCCGGCGTCTTCGTGGCCGTCTTCGCCCAGCTCCACTTCAACGCCGGCAGCGCGGAGGGGGGGGAGTACGAGCCCGCGCTCGAGCGTGCGCGCGAGCTCTACGAGCAGAGCCCCTTCATCCAGCTCGACGGTCGTGATCGCGCGCTGCTCGGCGACGACTTCGTCGACGTCATCCAGGCCGCGCATGCGGCCGACCAGGAGCGCGGCATGGCGCCGCGATTCTCGCAGCGCATGCGCGGACGCACGCAGGAGCGCTTCGAAGTCGCGGCGGAGAAGGCCTATCAGGCCAAGCTCCGCGAGTATCCGTCATGGCGCCTGGGCGTGGCGCCCGGCGGCGGGCTCGGGACCGGCCTCTTCACGCACGTGGTCGCGCACGAGACGGTCCTGGCCGTCTCGATCGCCATGATCGCCCTGGTGCTGGCGGGGGTCGGGCTCGAGATGGCGTACGGCTCGTTCGTCTTCGGCGCGCTCTGTCTGATGGGCACGCTGATTCCCGCCGCGCTCTACGCGACGTTGGACGGCCGCTCGGGCGTGCCCTTCCACGGCGCGAGCGGGCTCCTGGGCACGCTGCTCGGCGCCTACCTGATCCGCTCGTTCGGCGGGGGATTCGTGCTCCCGGGTTGGCTCCTGCTGCCGGTCTGGGTCTTCACGGACGTGTTCTTCGTCCGCGGCCATTGGGTGGACGACTGGCAGGAGGCGCCCCTGGCCACGCTGGGCGCCTCGGTCTGCCTCGGCGTGGTGATCGCGGTCCTGCTGCAGGCCCTGGGTGTCGAGCGCAGGCTCGTCGAGCGCGCGGAGGCCTCGGACGCCGCCGACGTCGACCGGGTGATCCTCAGGGCGAAGCGTGCCGTGGAGGCGGGCAACGTCGAGGGCATGGTCGACGACATCCTCGACGTACAGCGCCACAACGAGGGGCATCGCGAGCTGGCCGAGGTGACCTGGGACGTCGCGCGGCTGGGCGGCGGGGCCGAGCGGGCGCTCCCCATCGCCCTGAAGCTGCTCCGCGACCAGCTCAAGCGAGGGGTCACGGATCGCGCCGTCCTGCTCTGGCAGCAGATCGAGGGCGCGTGCCCCGCCTACCAGGCCGAGGTCACGCTGCTGATTCGCATGGGGGAGGCGCTGCTCGACGAGTCGCATCCCGAAGCCGCGCTCGAGGTGCTCACACGCGCCGTGGATCGCGAAGACCGCCTCGCCCCGGCGCTGGCCCAGCGCGTGGTGCGCGTTGCACGGGATCTCGATCCCGTGCTCACCGGGCGAGCGGCGAGCCTGGCGCTCGCCGATCCCGCGCTGGAAGACGCCGCGCGTGCTTCATTGCAGGCGCTCGCATCGGCCGTGGCCGCTGGCATCGGCAGCCCTCCGTCGGCGCCGCCGCAGCCGGCGCCGACGCCCGCGAGCACCCAAGCGCCCACGACCAGCGAATCCACACGCTATCCCGCCGAGTCCGACATCGATCTCGAGAACGACGCAGACCTGATGGATCCCGAGGTGTTCGCCGAGCTCGATGCGGCGGCGGAAGGCGGGGGCGAAGCCGGCTCGGACGAGCTGGACCCCAACGCCCTCTCGATCGAGAGCATCGCCCGGGAGTTCAGCAGCAATCTCGGCCTGGCGGCGGAGGCCTGCGAGGCGCCCGAGCAGTGGAACGATCCGGGCGTGATCTCCGATCTCTCGGGCGAGCCCCAGGCCGGCGGCTCCGCCGATCTGCAGAGCCCCGGGTCGGCGGGCGCTCACCTGGACAACTCGCATCTCGAGGCCGGGGCGCTCTCGCTCGATGGTCTCTCGGGTGGCGCCGATGCGAGAGGCGGGCCCGTGGAAGAGGCATCCGACGCGTCGCCGTCACTTCCGCCCCTGACGTCGTCGCCCGCGCCGGCGCCAGCAGCGCCCGCGTCCGACGCGCCTTCGCTTCCCCCCCTTCGCGCTCCCACGAGCGAGTTGGCCGCGGCGCCCGGGAGTGCGCTGCTCGGCACCGATACCACCGAGCCGCTCTCGCCCGAGACTGGCGACTTCGCCGGCGGGATCGAGCCCGAGCCCCTGGCACAGACCGGCCTCCGCCCACTGAAGCTGATCGAGGGCGTCCCGCTGCAGGTGGAGGACGAGGCGATCGAGGTCGAGGTGGACGACCGCGGCAAGAGTCGCGTGCCCTTCTCGCGCGTCGACGCAGTGGCGGTGGCGGCCGTCGGCGGGCTCTCGGCAAAGCCGGTCCTCGTGATCGATCTGGTGCTCAATTGGATGGCCGTCGGCGGCGAGCCGCTCAAGGTGATCCGGCTGTGCTCGCATCGCTTCAACCCGAGGCAGCTCGATCCATCGGCGGCAACGCCCCTGGACGCGCTCAAGCGCCTCGTCGCCCGCGTGATCGAGCGGTCCGGGGCCACGCCGCTGCCCGACGCGACCGCCGTCAAGGGCGAGCCCTTCGATCGCTTCGACGACGTGACCGCGTACCAGCGCCAGGTACTGCTCGCCGAGTAGCGGCCCGCCGCAGCGACACGCCTTCGCCCCGCCCATCCGCCCCCGCAGACCCGACGGCGCGGGTTCTCGTACGGGCACGTGGATTGCACACCGTGCTTCCGCGTGCTCCGCCCACCGACCCCCGCGACCGGGCCGGCGCGCGACCTGGAGGTCCCGCAAAGGAGTTTCGCGTGGACACGAGTCAAGAGAGGAGGTCGCCGGCGGCGACCTCGCAGACGGTCTGGAGGCCCAGGCGCGCATGGGGCATCGGCGGCGCGATGCTCGCCATCATCATCCTGACAGGCGCATGCGTCCTGCCGGGCGCAATGGTCCCGACTGCCGGGCGGGTGGATCGCGATGCGCTGCTCATGCAGGAGACTCCGGCAGGCGCGGTCAACCTGGCCGGAGGCAACCTGCACATCGAGCGGGTCGACCTCTCCATCGACACGCAGCTGGGAACGCGTGAGATCGGTGCCAGCTACGCCAGCGCCACCGGCCACTGGCACTTCGGCTTCGACATCCGCTACCGGGCGGGCCGCTTCCTCGATCCCTCCGGTGCCGTGCACCAGCTGGGGGGGCTTGGCGACGACGTGCCGATCCCGGGAACGCGGTGGTCGCGTCTGGACGACCACAGGATCGTCACCCGAGGTGGACTGGTGCACACCTTCTCCCCGACCACCGGCGTTCTCGAGCGCATCAGCTGGCGCGGGCAGGCGTATCCGCATCTGCGATTCGAGTCCGAGACCGTAGCCGGGCGGGCACGCGTCGTGCGTGTCGTGCAGTGCATGGAAGAGGGGCGCTGTGGTGAGGTCTTCTCGATCGCCCACGATCCGCAGGGCTGCGTCTCCTCGCTTCACGATCGTGCCGGCCGAAGCGCGCTCTTCGAGAACGACGCGGCGTGCCGGATCCTGGTGGCGCGAGACGGGCTGGACGTCGAATCGGGCTGGCCGGGGCGGCGCTACGAGTACGAGGCGGCCGAGCAGGGCGGGCGGCTGCGGGCCATCACCCGCTCCGAGGGCGAGCGCGTGGAGGTGCGCTACGAGGCGGGGCGCGTGGTGGAGGTGCGAGCCAGGCGCGGCGGGCATGCAACCCCCGACGACGAGCCGGTGTACCGCTTCAGCTACGCGTACAACAGCCTGAGGGGGCACTACGTCGCGTGGATGGATGGTCCGCTCGGCCGCTACGCCCTGGTTCGTCACGACCAGTTCCGGCGTGTCCTCGAGACCGAGAACGGCGAGGGCGAGCGGGTCTCTCGCGAGTGGGATGGCCTGAGGCCCGTACGGGTCGTCGACGCAGCCGGTGTGGAGACGCACATGCGCTGGGCCGAGGACGAGCTGGTCGAGCTGATCGAGCCCAGCGGCAACGTCGTGATCAGCACCTACGCCATGGCGGCGCAGAATCGCGCTTCGCCGATGGAGCGCGCGCTCGCCGAGGTCCGCGACGCCCTGGGCGTCCGGCTGGTGAACGAGTACGACGAGCTCGGCCTGCTCGTGGCGACGACCAACGGAGAGGGCGAGCGCACCGAGCTCCGAAGGAACCCATCCGGTCAGCTCTATCGACGGCTTGCTCCCGACGGCTCGTGGGTGATCCTGAGCGACTACGGAGAGCATGGCCACCCCAGGCAGATCACCAGCGAGGCGGGGGTGCACCGGCTTCTCTTCGACGAGGTGGGCAATCGGATCACCGGCGCGATCTTCGAGGAGGGCGTGCTCGGTCTCTCCGGACCCGGTGTCGGGCTCAGGACCTTCGACGCCGATCGCAACATCCGCAGCGTCGAGGTCGAAGCGTGGGAGGCAGCCGACGGCGGCACTGCGGTGATGCACACGGCGACGCTCAGCTGGCGGAGCGACGGCCGGATCCGAGTCGTCGAGCGACCCTACGGCGGGCGCCTCGAGCTGCTCTACAACGGCCTCGGCCACCCGGGCGCCCAGGGTGAGCGCGTCGATGGAGAGATGAAGTGGACCAGCCAGCTGCACGACGATCTGGGTCGCCTGGTCGAGGAGCGCCTGCCCAACGGGATGCAGCGGCGTGTTCGCTACGACCGTGCGGACCGACCCATCGAGATCGTGGAGCTGCGCGACGGCGTCGTGGAGGGGCGACTGCGGAATCACTACGAGGCCGGTCGGCTCGTGGCCGTCGAGGACGAGCGGCTCGGTGGCATCGAGACCATCGAGTACGACGACGCGGGCCGCATACGGAGGACCGTCCACGCGGGCGGCGAGGCGACTTCGCATGGCTACGACCTGCGCTCGCGGGAGACGTCGCGCGTGCTCACCCTGCCGGGCGGCTCGGAGCCGCTGCTGAGTCTGGGCTTCGCCTACGACGGGGCCGACCGCGAGGTCGAGGTCTCGCGTGGGGGCGAGACCGTGCTTGCGCGGCGATACCAATCGGGGCGGTTGGTCGAGATCTCGTACGGCAACGGGACGCGGCGGAGCTTCATCTTCGACCCGCTCACCCTGGCGCGTACGGGCAGCGCTATGAGCAACGCCGATGGACTGCCGATCGAGGAGACGACGGTCGAGTGGAGCGGCTGCGCCGAGTGGGTGGCCTGCCTGGCCATCTCCTCCTACGTCGGAGGGAACCACTTCGGGTCGCTCCACTACGAGGGCTACGCCCTCTCCTCGCCGATGTCCATCGCCAGTGCCGGATTGCATCCGGGCGCGCGGCTGCGCGCCACGCTCACCTCGGGCGTGGCTGACGTACTCGCCCGCTTCCAGGCCCCGATGGACCACGACGCCCTCGGCAACTGGACCGGCTCGGCGGCGGGCAACAACGACGGCCGTCGCCGGTTCGTCTTCAATGCGGAGCGGAACCGGCTGCTCGAGGCCGAGGTGGAGCGAAGCGGGGAGGCCCCGGTCGTCCACCACTATGACTACGACGAGGCGGGGCAGCTGATCGCGCGCGACGGCGTCGCCATCGGCTGGGACGCGGGCGGCCGCCTCGTCTCCATCGGCGACGTCATCGCGCTGGAGTGGGACGGGCTCGGCAGGCTGGTCCGTGTCGTCCAGGATGGTGTCCTGCGAAGCACGCGCTTCGGAGGCGAGGTGCTCGCGGACGCGTCGGGCGCCCCGCTGGCGCTGGACCTCGGCGAGGTGAAGCTGGATCTCGCGGGCGCAGGCGCGGGCGATCGCTATCGCCACATGGATTTCCGCGGGAACGTCCGGCTGGTGACGGATGCCTCGGGCGAGCCGATCGTGCACTACGAGTACGGGGGGTACGGGATCAGCGACGTGGAGGGCGACGCGAGCGACGGGGTGAGCTTCGCGCAGGGGCGCGCGCTCGGTGACTTCCTCGTGCTCGGAGCGCGGGTCTACGATCCGGAGGTGGGCCGCTTCCTCTCACCGGATCCCATGTTCAGCGCACTCAGCTCGCACGTCTACGCCCTCGGCAATCCGGTGGCCCTCTGGGATCCGGACGGGATGTATCCGAGCTTCACGCCCGCAGACCTCATCGACCACGCCGCGACGGCGGCCGATCGGATGGGCGATGCCATGGCCGCGCAGGGCAACTTCCGAGCCGCCGCGGCGCTCTACGCCATCGCCATCCTGCTGCGCGTCTTCGCCGGCCTGCTGCGCGGGGGGAACTCGAACGTGGGACTCCATGGCGGCACGGGAGACAGCACGGGCTCGGAGGCGGTCGGAGAGATCGGCTCGGAGATGGGCTCGCTGGGCTGCTCGCCCGAGCTGCTGGCCACCGGGCCCAGGCTGCCCGGCCTCTGGTGGCCGATCCTGGCCCTGCAGCTCCTGCTGGCCCTCCTGCTCTTCGGCTTGCGGCGGCGCGACCGCTAGATGGAAGCGGGCGCCGTCGTCCGGCGATCCGCATCGGGCCGCCGGGACGCATCGGGGCGATGCGCCTCCCGGCGGCCTTCTCTCGCGACTGCTCCATCCACGGTCATCGCGCCCGATCGCTTCGATTCCGCAGCACGATCACGTTCTGATAGTGATGCTTCTGGGGAAGGAAGAAGTCGACCACGTCGAGGTAGCGGCCCCAGTACTTGCGAACGGTCTCCTCGCGATAGAAGGTCTGACTGCAGAAGGCGTCGCCGTAGAAGAAGAAGTCGTCGAGCATCTCCGGCGTCTCGAGCATGCTCTCGGGGTGGCCGTCGCGCACCCACGCCTCGTGGCGATTCTCGTGATAGAAGCGCCATGCGTTCTCGCACTGCACCGTCTGGATGCACAGTCCGCCGGGGCGCAGGACCCGGCGGAACTCGGCCAGCCAGGCATCCCAGAGATACTTGGTGTGCGTGAAGACGCTGAAGCCGTAGATCACATCCATCGAGCCGTCTCTGAAGGGCAGGTGCGGAAGCGTCGACCCGGTCACGACATCGAAGGAGTCCGGGAAGTTCCGCCTCATCCACTCCACGAGATAGGCCTGGATGTCGGTCCCGTGGAGGCGCCAACCCAGCCCCCGGTGCTCGTGGTAGAAGTGGCGCAGGACCCGACCGGACGAGCAGCCCCAGTCCAGGATGTCCATGCCCTCGTGCAGGCCGTGGTTGTTCTTCACGACGTCGACGATGAGGTCGTGATCGTCGCGTCCCCACTCCAGATAGCGCTGATCGTCGTCGGGCGCGTAGCCCGGGCGGCACCGCGGGGGCGGAATCGCCAGGGGCTCGCCCTCCATGAAGATCGCCTCGTCGTAGAGGGGCGCGTGGGTCTCCTGGTGGTAGTCGAGCGGGCTGTGATAGAGGTACTTCGGCATCGTCGCGTCGCGCTCCAGCGCTTCGATGCGCGCTCTCAGCCGGTCGATCTCGATGGCCGTCGTCGATTCGTCGAAGGGCATTCGTCTCCTCCTGGCTGGTCGGGGGAGGGGCTGACGGATTCGTGCGCCGACACGAAAGCGCTCGCCGAGGGTAGTGGTCCGCGGGGTCCGCATGCAGCCGGCCTTGACCCCAGATCGGCCTCGGCACAGTGCCGGGTGCCGCGGCGCACACCCGCCCAATGCCGCAGGTGTACTAATGGATTCGCACGATGGTGCGCGCGATGAGCGGGCCGCATGTTCCGGCCCTCGGCGCGCGATGCCTCTCCATCGCGTCGAGCCGCCACCGAGACAGCAGGAGCGCGAGCCATGAAGGTCCTCCTCACCACCTTCGATCTCTATGCCAGCGTCGGCGGTGGGCAGTCGGTCTATCGGCGGCTGATCGAGACCCACCCCGAGATCGACTTCCACTACTTCCGCAGGCGGGAGGCAGTCCAGGCCGTCCGCCCGGCGAACGCGCACGCCCTGGACTACGAAGAGCGCTACCGCTAATCCGACTTCGAAGGGCACTTCGCGGACGTCTCCCCCCCCGAGTGGGCGCGAGTGCCTTTTCTCGAGGCCAGCAACTTCGCGCATGCCGTCAGGGGACTGCACTTCGATGTGGTGGAGTCGCCGGACTACGAGCAGGTGGGCCTCTTCCTGCGGCCGGCCATGCGTGAGCACGACGTCGTCTTCGGCAGCGTCGCCCTGGCCTTGCATGGCGTCATCTCGACCTCGATCCGCCTGAACTGGAGGACCGAAGGGGATGCATCGCTCAGCCTCGTGGAGCGGGAGCGGCTCCAGTATCGCAGCGCCGACCTCCGCTACGGCATCAGCCGGGCCTATCTGGACGAGTGGGCCGCCGCGACGGGCATCGCCGGCGAGTATCTCGATCCGCTGTCGACTTTCTCCCGGTCGTTGCCCGTATCTGCACGCCCGGAGAGCGGTGGGCCCAGGCTCCGCTTCGTCGGGCGCGGCGAGAAGCGGAAGGGGCCGGACGTCTTCATCGAGCTCGTCTCCTGGCTCCCGCGTTCGCTCTACGAGGCCGCCGAGATCATCGGGCCCGAGAGCTTCGATCCCGACGGCGTGGGCTCGAATGCGCACCTCGAGGCCTTTGCCAGTGCGCGCGCGCCGCACGTGCGCCTCCGCCCCGCGGCCACGCCCGAGCAGCTGAGCCAGCTCTTCGGCGAGCGGACGCTCACGATCCTCCCATCTCGCTACGACACCCTCAACCTGATCGCGCTCGAATCGATCTTCGCCGGCTGTCCCACGGCCATCGGTACGGGCGCTGGGGTCGTCGGTCTGCTTCGTGAAGCGCTCCCCGAAGTGCCCTTCATCCCGATCGACATGAAGAACCCCTTCTCGGCGGTCCCCGAGCTGGTCGACGTCCTCGAGAACTACGATGCCGTGCGCGAGGTCCTGGTCGAATCGCTGGGCCGCTGGAGACCGCCGGTGGGCGCACCGCGGCTGGCCGAGCTCTACGCCCGACGTCCCGGCTCCGATCCGATCGTCGCCGAGACCCTCGATCACTGGTACGGCCGGCTGATCCGGGCACGCAAGACAGCGCTCTCCCTTCGCGAGCATCGGGGAGAGCAGGCGGTACGCGCGAATCCCGCCAAGGCGCTCGCGAAGAAGCTGCTCCCCCATCCCGTCCGCGCCGGCCTGCGTCGCCACGCGTCGCGAGGGGCGCGCCTCCTCGATCCCGCCTTCTACGCCGAACGCTTCGCCGGGGCGGCGGCCCGTCGCGAGACCCGGCGCCGCGTCGGTGCGGAGGTGCGGAGCGAAGAGGTTCTCGCGCATCGTCGGCTGGCCGAGCTCGAGCAGGCGCTCTACCGCGCCCCGGAGAGCACGCCCGCCGAGGTCCAGGCCAAGCTGCAGGAGCTCTGGCGCGCGAGCGAGACGTATCGCATCGATCGAGCGCGCGTCTGGAGCGAGATCGCCAGGCTCGAGCGCCTGCGTGGCAATGACCTGATGGCGGCCACCTACGAGCTGCGCGTGATGCGCTCGCAGGGACAGGACGTTCGTGGCGACCTGCGGCGCTGCGCCGCCACGCTGCGGGCGTACGGCCTGGCGCGAGAGGCCCTGGTAGCCGAGGCCATGTACGGCCGCTCCGAAGACGCGGAAGAGGGCCGTGCACGCTGTCTCGACCTGCTGGAGGCGAATCGTCGCAACCTCATCGACAACCCGGCGCCCCGCGGCCTCGAGCTGCTCGACGACGCTCGCCCGGCCGACTTCGAGCCGCGGGTCTCGGTGATCGTCTCGCTCTACGGAGCCGACCGGAAGCTCCCTCGATTCCTGGACGCCTTGTCACGGCAGTCGCTCTTCCTCCGTGCAGAGGCGGAGCTGGTGCTCGTCGATTCGAGCTCGCCAGGGCGTGAGCGGGAGGTCGTCCGCGAGCGGGCATCCCGGCTGGCCTGCCCGGTGGTCTTCGCTCGAAGCAAGGAGCGTGAGACCATCCAGATGGCCTGGAATCGCGGCATCGCACTCTCGCGCGGCGAGTATCTGAGCTTCCTCGGTGTGGACGAGATGGTGGTCCCGGAAGGCCTCGAGAAGCTGGCGGCGGCCCTCGATCGACATCGCGCCGTGGACTGGGTGCAGGCCGACAGCCTCGTCACCGAGGTGGACGAGGACGGGCTCTTCGTGCGCGACGTGATGAAGTACGACCGCGAGGGCTACTTCCAGGGCCTCCCCTATCTCGAGACCTGCTACCTCTCGTGGGTGGGCGCCATGTATCGCCGCCGGATCCACGAGCGCTTCGGCTACTACGATCCGAGCTTCCGGGCCGCGGGGGATACGGAATTCAAGGGACGGGTGCTGCCCTTCATCCAGACCATGGCCCTGGCAGAGGATCTCGGCCTCTTCTGGAACTATCCCGACGGCCAGACCACGCAGAGTCCGTGGGCCGAGCTCGAAGACCTCCGCGCCTGGTATCTCCACAGAACGGCCGCCGGCGTCGACTACGCGATGAAGAACGCGGGCGCGCGTGTGGCGGAGCGTCGTCTGCGCGCGTGTCTGGGCTACCGGAAGTCCTACTGCGGACACGTGAGCACGGACATCGAGTACGCCGCAGTGCTGGCGGACTACCTGGATCGGCAGCACCCGGAGTCGGCGCTCGCAGACTCCGCCCCCACACTCGCGGCGACCGCCGGGCTCTACCGCGCTCTGGACTGGGTCGACGAGCCCTCCCCCGAGGCGATGGCCGCCGCGCTGCCCGCCGCACGCGCAGGACTCTCGAAGCTGAGGGCGGAGCTGCGCGCACGTGGCGGGCGCGCGGCGCTCGATCACTTCGAGGTCTTCAACGACAATCGCTATGAGCAGCACCACGCTCCGTGGAAGAGCGAGCTCATCGCCTCCCTCGATTGACCCGGCGGAGCCGCGCGTCGGGGTGGGGCGACGCGGACCTCGCCTGCGAGAATCGAGATCTACCCGAGAGGCCCGAGCCGGATGCCGGATGAATCGACCAGGCCCGTCCTCGCATATCTCCGCCCGGCAGGAAGGGCGCTCATGTCGGCGAGGGCACAGCCGATTCGTCAGGACCGGGTCCCATCCCTGACCCGAAGAATCCCGGAGGTCGACCGATGGCCGACATCGACTCACACCTGACCCAGCTCCTGACCTACCTGCCGACGCCGGAAGGCGAGTTCGATCCCGCTTTCGAGAAGCTCATCGAATCCGCCGAGCGAGGAGACCGGCGGGTGCTGCTGGGCTTTGCGCCGAAGACCGGAGGGACCTTCCTTCGCACGGCGCTCGGCAGCCTGCTGGGTCGCGACTACGAGGCCCAGTTCCGCCGGGGCTCCTACGCGAACGGCACGCAGCCGCGCGATCTCTACTATCCGATGCTGCTCGCCGACCTGGTCCGCCCGCCATCGAGCCGCAGGCGGGCGATGTTCATGCACCTCCACCTGCTCGCCAACAACCCGAATCGCCGCCTCATCGAGCTCTTTCGCATCACCACCTTCCTCATGGCGCGCGACCTGCTCGATACGCTGGTCAGCTATCACGACGAGCTCCAGAAGCGCTGCGGCGACTGGCTGCCGGACCACGCGCTCTACATCGATCGGCGCTACGTGGATGCGTCGCTGGAGGACAAGAAGCAGTACCTCATCCGGATCGCGCTGCCCTGGTATCTCCAGTACTACTGCTCGTGGTTCGACTATGAGCGTGATTGCCGCGAGCGCGGGATCGCCGGCCCCGAGTGGCTCACCTTCCGTGAGCTCCGCGAGGCGCCGCTGGATCTGCTTCGGCGCATGGTCGAACGCTGTGACCTCGCCGAGAAGATCGAGGACGAGCGGATCGAGGCCGTGCATCGGGAGGTCTGGGGCAAGCGCGAGGCGGTGCGCTTCAATCAGGGCATCGATGGTCGCGGCCGCGAGTTCTTCACCGCGGCCGAGCGCGATCAGATCCGCGACTGCGTGCGCCTCTACGCCGACGAGAGCTACGAGCGGCTCGGCATCCTCTCGTAGGCGGACGTCGCCGCTCCCCTCAGCGGGGCCAACCCCGGCGGTGATGGCGGCGGGCTCCACGCCGACCTGGAATGCTCAGCAGGCCATCCACGTGCAGCGATGGGAGGCCAGCCCTTCGCTCGAACGGCGCGACGAGCCTGTCGAGGGGCTGGCGGCGGCGAGCGGCTCAGCTCCCGGACCGGGCTAGCCGAAGATCGCCGGGTCCACGTCCACGGAGATGGGACAGTGATCCGAGCCCTGCACCTCGGGATGGATCGCTGCGCCGCGTACGAACTTCATGGCCGCGGGCGTCGCCATGACGTAGTCGATCCGCCAGCCGATGTTCTTCTTGCGCACACCGAAGCGTTGGCTCCACCAGGTGTAGTGGCCCCCACCATCTTCGAAGGCGCGGAAGGTGTCGATCCAGCCGGCGTCGATCCAACGATCGATCTCGGCTCGCTCTTCGGGGCAGAAGCCGCTCGTCTTCTCGTTCGCCTTGGGTCGCGCCAGGTCGATGGCCCGGTGCGCGGTGTTGAAGTCGCCCATCACCAGCACCCGATAGCCGCCCCTTCGGAAGCGCTGCACCCGCTCGAAGAGGGCACGGTACCAATCGAGCTTGTAGGGGATCCGGCTGTTGTCGCGGTCCTTGCCGGTGCCGTTGGGGAAGTAGCCGTTGGCCACGATGAGTCGGCCGAAGCGCGCCAGCTGGATGCGCCCCTCGGTGTCGAAGCGGGGCTCCCCGAGGCTGTCGTCCACCGCCTGAGGCTTGCGGCGGGAGAAGAGGCCGACGCCGCTGTAGCCCTTGCGCTCGGGACTCGTATAGTGCTGGTGCCACTCGTCCCGGGCGACGATCTCGCCCGGGATCTGATCGGGCTGGGCGCGGACCTCCTGCACGCCCACGATCTCGGCCCCGCAGCCGTCCAGCCACTCGCCGAAGCCCTTGCTCGTGGCGGAGCGGATGCCGTTGATGTTCCAGGAGTAGATGCGTCGGGGGGGCCGGATCGTCTTCGCGGGCATGGCCTGTGCTGGGGCGAGGGTTCGCGGGGGCGGCTCGAGACCGGAGTCTAACGATCCGATGCCAGGTAGGTGTACTCCTTCAGCCCCTGCTCATAGCGGCGCCGGAGGAGGGCCGAATCCTCCAGGCTGATCTCGCCCTGGCGGAGCGCGGTCTCGATGGTGCGGCGCACCTTCTCGACCAGCGCGCGGCGGTCGTACTGGACGTAGCTGAGCACTTCGCTGACCTCGTCCCCCTCGACGACGTGATCCACCGAGAGGCTTCCGTCGTCGTCGAGGCGGACGTGGATGGCGTCGGTGTCGCCGAAGAGGTTGTGCAGGTCGCCCAGGATCTCCTGGTAGGCCCCGACCAGGAAGACGCCCAGATGGTAGGGCACACCCTCATAGGGATGGACCTCGAGCGCACGCTTCTCGCCTCCACTCGAGATGAAGCGATCCATCTTGCCGTCGCTATCGCAGGTCAGATCGGCGATCACCGCACGTCGGCTGGGCTCCTCGTCGAGTCGATGGATGGGCATGATCGGAAAGAGCTGGCCCACTGCCCAATGATCGGGCGCAGATTGAAACACCGAGAAGTTGCCGAAGTAGGTGTCCGCGAGCGCGCGCTCGAGGGTCTTCAGCTCATCCGGCGGCAGCCCGGCCGCGCCGGCGCGGCGCCGGATGCCCTCGCAGATATGGTGGAAGTAGAGATCGACGAGGCCGCGCGCGCGGAGGTCGAGGTAGCCCAGGGCGAAGAGGGACGTGGCCTCCTCGCGCAGCTGCTCCGCGTCGTGGTAGCTCTCCAGGAGATTCTCGTCGTCGAGATCGGCGTGAATGGAGGCGAGGTTGCGGACCATCTCGTGCGCCTCGGGATCGATCTCGGGCGGCACCCTGTCGGTGACGACCTGGTCCGCGCTGATCACGTCGAAGATCAGCACCGAGTGGTGGGCGACGAGCGCGCGGCCCGATTCGCTGACGATGTCCGGATGCGGGGCGCCCGTCTCCTGACATGCCGAGCCCAGCGCATCCACGACATCGCGCGCGTACTCCTCCATGCTGTAGTTCATGCTCGAGTGGAAGTCGCTGCTCGAGCCGTCGTAGTCCACGCCGAGTCCGCCGCCCACGTCCACGAGACGCAGCTTCGTCGCTCCCAGCGCGTGCAGGCCGACGTAGACCCGCGCGATCTCGCGCAGCGCATCCTTGTGCGCGCGGATCGCGGTGATCTGCGAGCCGATGTGGAAGTGCAGCAGCTTCAGGCATTCGAGCATGTCCTCGCTGCGCAGTCGCTCGACCGCCTGGACGAGCTCCGCTGCCGAGAGCCCGAACTTCGCCCGTCGCCCGGTGCTCTCCAGCCAGCGTCCGGCGCCCGTGGCGGCCAGGCGTGCACGCATCCCGATGTGTGGACGGATGCCCAGCTCGCGTGCGGTCTTGATGATGAGGTCGAGCTCTTCGAAGCGGTCCACCACGATGATGGGCGTGCGCCCGAGGCGTTGAGCCAGCAGCGCGGTCTCCACGTAGGCGCGATCCTTGAATCCGTTGCAAACGATGATCGCCCCCGGTGTGTCGAGGAGGGCCAGCGCCACCAGCAGCTCCGGCTTGCTGCCCGCTTCGAGGCCCAGCCCGTGCGTCGCGCCGAACTGCACCATCTCCTCCACCACGTGACGCTGCTGATTGACCTTGATGGGATAGACGCCGCGGTAGCGCCCCGGGTAGTCGAACTCTCCGAGCGCGCTCTCGAAGGCGGCGTTCAGTGTGGCCATCCGATGCGCGAGGATGTCGGAGAAGCGGACCAGGAGCGGCGTGCGCAAGCCGCGGCGTACGAGCTGCTCGAGCAGCGCGGGCAGCTCGATGCTGGGACCGTCCTGGCCGCGCGGATGCACGCAGAGCGCGCCCGACTCGGCGATGGAGAAGTAGCCGGCCCCCCAGCTGTCCACGGCGTAGAGATCGGCGCTCTGCTGGGCAGACCAGTCGCGCACGGCTTCGTCCATGACGGCGATCCTCGATGCTCGGGCCGCCTCGCCCTTCCCCGTACTTCGGGGATCAAGGATCAGGGCGGCGGATTGACGTCCCGCTCCGGAGGGAACCGGCTCAGGGTGCGATGGGTTCCTCGTGCTCCTCGCGGCTGGCGAGGGTCCGTACCTTCACGACACCGCGCGCGACTTCGTCGGAGCCGAGCAGCAGGACGCGCTCGGCGCCGATCTTGTCGGCGTCTCCGATCACCCGTTTGAGCTTGGAATGACCGAGGATCAGCTCGACCCTGCGTCCCTGCGCCCGCAGTCGGCTCGCCACCTTCACCGCCGCTGCCCGCTCGTCTTCGCCGAAGGCGAAGACCACGTCGTCGACGGGTCGGTGCAGCTCGGGCCACAGACCGTGATCCTCGAGCAGCTCTCCGATCACCATGTCGCCGAAGCCGAAGCCGACGGCCGGAATGGGTTGGCCGCCGAGCGTCTCGCTGAGACGATCGTAGCGACCTCCGCCGCAGATGCTACGAAGAGTTCCCCCGGTATCGAAGGCCTCGAAGACGATGCCCGTGTAGTAGGCGAGGCCGCGCGCCGCGGAGGCGTAGAAGACGACCTGGGCGCGGACGCCGTACGCGGCGACCAGCTCGAAGAATCGCCGCAGCTCACCGAGGGCCTTGGAGTCCTCGGGCAGGTGCCGGGCCGCCTCGTCGAGATCCTTGACCTGCAGCATCTGCACCACCTCGCGGGCGGTGCGCTCGTCGAGGCGCACCGGGCCGTCGGGATCCACGAGCTGCGCCACCACCGCGTCCTCGCCGATCTTGGCGATCTTGTCGATCACGACGCAGAGCGGCTCGAAGGCCTCGGGGCGATCCGCCAGGGCCTGGTGCCGAACCGACTCCTCGAGCAGCGCGCGGCTGTTCACGCGCAGCTTGACGGCGCCGCGCGCGAAGCCCAGAGCATCGAGCAGGTGGAAGACGGCCCCCACGAGCTCGGCCTCCGCCGCCACGCCCGGCTCGCCCCAGATGTCCATGTTCCACTGGAAGTGCTCGCGCCGTCGACCTCTCGTCATGCGTTCGTAGCGCCAGCTCTGGGCGACCGTGAACCAGCGCAAGGGCATGCGGAGCGCGTTGGCCCGCGCCATCACCATGCGGGCGACCGAGGGCGTCATCTCCGGGCGGAGGGCGAGGTGCCGGCCGTGCAGCTCGAAGTGATAGAGCTGGTCGACGATCTCCTCGCCGGCCTTTCGCTTGAAGAGCTCGGCGTGCTCCACCATCGGCGCATCGACCTCTTCGAAGCCGAAGCGGAGCGCGGTCTGGCGGAAGTGTCCGAAGAGCCAGTCGCGGCGCCGCTGCTCATCGGGATAGAAGTCCCGGGTGCCCTTGGGAGGTTGAAGCTTGATCTCCTTCACGGGCTCTCAGGTACCACACCCGGCGGGCCCGCGCGCGGCCGGGAGTCCGCTTTTCCGAGGGATCCCGGTCGGATGCAGGTGAGCCGCGCACGGCGAGCTGCTACACCCCCGGGATCAACGGAGGCGCCCAATGACCCGGACCATCGTTTCTTCCTTCCTTCTCACGCTCGCCATTGCGGCGCTCGCGCTCGGACCGCTGGGCTGCGGTGGCGAGGAGTCGCCGGAGCCGGCGAGCAAGGCCCAGCCGGCTGCCGAGCCCGCGCCCGAGCCTGCCGGCTCCCCGCCGCGCGCGAAGGCGCTGATGGGAGGCAGCGCGCCCGCCGATCTCCCCAACGCGCTGGTGCTCGGGCTGGCGCAATTCGCGCCGCGCTCGGCCGGGGCCGGTGGCGCGCCCAAGGCGCTTCCCGCCACGCTCGAGTTCCTTGTGCGCAAGGACGGGAAGTGGGAGATCAGCGCCCTCGACGATGACGAGAGCAACGTCTTCCACAAGGCCATGAGCTACGAGATGCCCGACGGCGAGAAGGTCCTGCTCTCGGCCGCGGGCACCGCGGCCACGCTCAAGCTCTGGCGCATGCCCGGCGGCGCGCCGAAGTCCGAGACCATCTGGCAGAAGGACTTCGGCGGCAAGTTCAGCCGCATGCGCGACATCGAGGTCGCGGACATGTACGGCGACGGCCGGAACACCATCGTGGTGGCGACCCACGATGAGGGCGTGGTCGCCGTGGTCAAGCCCACGGACGACGGCTTCGAAGTCGAGGAGATCGATCGAGAGCCCCGCACCTTCGTGCACGAGATCGAGATCGGCGACCTCGACGGGGACGGTGTGCCCGAAGCCTACGCAACGCCCAGCGAGCCGAATCGGCTCGATGGTGCCGAGCAGAGCGGGATCGTCGTGCGCTACGTGCCCAAGAAGGGCGAGGGCCGGGTGGTCGTCGCCGACCTGGGCAATCGGCACGCCAAGGAGATCCTCGTGGAGGACGTCGACGGCGATGGCCGAGACGAGCTCTACGTGATCGTCGAGGGTGTCATCGACAAGTCGACGAAGCGGCTGACCAGGCCCGTGGAGATCCGCCGCTACGACGCCGATACGGACCCCGCGAGTGGCGTGGTCGTCGCGAGCATCGACGATCGTCTGGGGCGCTTCCTCACCGCAGGTGACATGGATGGCGATGGCAAGAAGGAGATGGTCGCGGCCCTCTACAGCAGCGGTCTCTGGATGCTGCGACCGGGCGATGATCCGAAGGGCGAGTGGCAGAAGGAGAACATCGACACCCGCACGGGTGGATTCGAGCATGCCTCCATCCTCACCGACCTCGACGGGGACGGTCGCGACGAGCTCTACGTGGCCAGCGACAACGACTCAGAGGTCCGCCGCTACGTCATGAAGGACGGCAAGATCGAGCGCGAGGTCATCTACAAGCGCACCAACGGCAACAGCGTGTTCACCTGGAACATCATGCCGGTGCCCGTGGCCCTCGCGCCCGCGCCCTGATCTCCCTTCGGGCGTGAGCCGCCTCTGCCTCACCGGGGCGAGGGGCTGGCGGCCGCGTATCGGATCCTCTCTACGTCCACGCCTTTCGTTCTTCCTGCTTCCTGACCGGGTAAGTGACTTCGAGTCCGCTGCGGTTGCCTGTACGCCGGTGTCGAGGCTGAATGCACCCGGGTCTCGTCTGTGCGACGTGCGTGTCGACAGCAGGCAGAGCGGCCCGAGCGAGCTGCGCACCCACTTCACACGCGGGCAGAATATTGGCAGGGCGTCCGCGATTCCGTTTGAACTCCGCGGCGGCCCCATTGTATAAAGCTCTGAAGTTCGGCGTAGTCGCGGGGATTCTTCCTCATCGGACCCACTGAGCTGCGGCCTCGAGGCTCTTGCCCCGGAGTCGCTGATCGTCCCGCTCCCTGATCGGTCCCTGCCCGGGGCGCCGGCTGGATTGCTGGGTGGAGCGATCGTGTGGGTGCGAGTGGTGCTAGACGAGAGCTAGCCAGCGGGGAGGCCCCTTCGACTGCGGGGGGAAGCGCTTCTTCCATTGGCCTGTTCATCGCTCGCTGCACTACGGCGTTGGCTCGGTCCGTCCACGACTCGACGTTCGTGGCGAAGAGCGCCAAGCCCCCTCCCGGGCCATCCACTGGCTGTTTCAATGGTCCCACGCCGGGGCGGGCGCCAGCCACGCCTTCGGTGCACGGCCTCGAGGGGGACGCCGACGGGCGTGCGCCTCGGGCAATGGCAGCGGCTCGAGATCGAGCCGGGGGTTCTATGACCGCGCGCGTCCTCCACCGTTCGTTCCATCCGCTGCCGGCGGCTCTCGCACTCTCGCTGCTCCTGGCGCCCCTGGCCCTGCTCTGGGCGCCCAGGGCAGCTGCCTTCGAGGCGCTGGATGGGCGCATCCAGGCGCACGGCTACTTCGAGATGCAGCTGCGGGTGATGAGTCGCAACTTCAGCGATCAATGGGACATGACGCAGTGGTACAACATCTTCAACCTCGAGCTCGAGCTCGACCTGGTTCGCGATACGCACGGTCCCATCGATCTGGTCTCCGCGTACATGCGCATCGAGGCGCGGTTCGACTGCGTGTACTCGCGCGGCTGCGGAATGATCAAGGGGGTGGACGTCTACGGCAATCGCGCCAGGCGCATGCCGCGTCGCCTCAACAACGCGGATGAGTATCTCTCCACCGGCCAGATCCCGATCTCCAACGAGGGCCCCTTCGCCAACGAGGACAACGACCCGCTGCGCGTCGAGCAGGTGCCGGGATTCGCGGGCATCTACGACGGCAACGAAGAAGGGGCGGGCCCCGTCGACGCTCGTGGATTGATGCAGTGCGACAACGACGCGGGCTGCGATCCGGCGACCTCCCGCAAGCTCGTGCCCTTCGGCGTCGATCCGCGCTTCTGGCAGGCGGATCGCAACCGCCGCGCCATGAAGGATGGCGAAGCCATCGACGACGGCACGAACGGCGCGCCCTACCTGCTGGTCATGCAGGAGTACAACGACTTCCGCTTCGCGGCGATTCCGGTGATCGGCGGCGCCAACGACGGCCACGCGCTGATGCTGATGGGCCCCTGGCTCCCCGAGAACTTCATCGAGCCCAACGGGTCGGGGGCTCGGATCGTCAATCCCTTCGACCATCAGCGCGTCGGTCCGCCGAGCCTCTCGCCGGGTGGCACTCCGATGGGCGGCAACGGGATGCGGCCCATCGCCCTCTTCGACGAGGACGATCCGGAGCGCGCGCGCATCTGGATCAAGCCCACGACCACCATCGTGGGAAACCCTCTCCCTCCGGAGCAGCAGGTCGGTCGCTGGGAGATCATCAACCCCGCGCTGCTCAACCAGCGGGCCTATCTCAACCGCCCGGGTGAAGGCACCGAGGCCCGCGGCATCTACATCCCGAGCATGCCGCTCCGCCGGGCGCTCGAGGAGGACAAGTTCGGCGAGTTCAACTTCAACTACAGCGAGCAGGAGCGCGCCTTCAACCGCGGCGCCAGTCAGGACGACGAGGGTGAGCTGAAGGAGGCCTACCTCGACATCGAGATGTTCGACAGCCGGCTCTGGCTGCGGGTCGGCAAGCAGAGCATCGTATGGGGCAAGACCGAGCTCTTCCGGACCACCGACCAGTTCAATCCGCAGGACTTCGCGCTCGCCACGCTGCCCAACCTCGAGGAGTCGCGCATCAACCTCTGGGCGCTCCGCGGCGTCTGGTCGTTCTACGAAGTGGGCCCCTTCTCGGACGTGCGCCTCGAGCTGGCGATGAACTTCGACCAGTACGAGTCGGCGGATCTGGGCGCCTGCGGGGAGCCCTACACCATCAACGTGGTGTGCCAGCTGACCTTCGGCTCCTGGGTGCACGGCTTCACGGGCATCGGTGTCGCGGGGCGCGAGACGCCGCCGGATCCCTGGAACGACTCGCGCGGCATCGAGTTCGGCGGCCGCCTCGAGTTTCGCTGGGATCGTTTCAGCTTCGCCATCGCCGACTTCTACGGCTTCGACGACTTTCCGTACCCGGTCCAGCTCACCTCCTACTCACGCAACGTGGACTGGCGCTCGGGCCGGCCGCGAATCTACATGGGCACGCCCGAAGAGCTCAGCCTGCTGGGCGCGGGCGGCCGCGGCTGCGCCCCGCCGACGGGGATGGGCCTGGTCTTCCCCGACGATGGCAACGGCAATCCCGACTTCACCCAGGAGGCCAACGCCGTCGGCACGCGCATCTCCTTCGATGGCGCGGAGAACAGCGGCTGTCTGACGCCCGGCCCCACGAATCGGCGCGTGACGATCATCGAGGACGACCAGGGGCGCTTCCCGACGACGGGTGCGCCCTGGCGCAACCCGGTGCTGCCGAGGAACAACCAGGGCGCCATCCTCTCGGGCTTCAATCAGAATCGCTATATCAACTACGAAGGCATCTTCCAGCAGGACATCGCCAGGGCCGACCCCGACGCGCAGCAGCCGGTCTTCTCGACGGCGCAGGTCGAGAACCCCACGAGTCGCCAGGACTGGCTGCCCGGTCCCCACAACGACCTCTATCTCTGCGGCTCGCTGACCAATCCCGATGATCCGAGCGATACCAGCTGGGTGCCGTGGCAGCCGCAGCCGGGCTACTCGGCCTCGGAGGGCGGCCCGTGTCCCGATCGGCCCGTCGGTCAGCCCGCCATCGAGAACTACGATCCCCAGGACGGGCGTCGGCGCTACGACCCGAACAAATACGATCCGGCGTCCGGGCTGCTCAACCCGAACTACAACCCCTTCTACGATCCCCGCTACGACCGGCACTTCGACGTGTCGCGGGTCATCAGGCGTGGTCCCTCGGGCGACTTCGCATTCGGCTACCACACGGACCCGGGCGACGTCATCGCCACCAGCCCGGTCCTCTACGATCCCTTCCAGGCGTCCGCAGAGTTCGATACGACCCCGGTCGAGGAATGCCCCGACCAGGACCCGGAGGAGTGCCCGGGCCAGGGCGCGACACTCGGCCGCAAGCTCTGGGGCAACGCCTACGATCCCAACCTCTTCTACGACGAGCGCAACGCGCTCGACATGGCCCCCGTCAACCAGAGCGTCTACGCCTGGGTCTGCTCCACCACCATCGGCTTCAACGAGCTCGACACCAGCGCGTGCGCGCAGACGGTCTTCGGTAGCAGCCGCGAGGCATCCGACGCGTCCGCGGCCCGCATCAGTGCGGTGATCTCGGGCTTCCTTTCGGGAAACTCGCTCTTCGTGAGCTTCCTGGGCAGTACACCCTCGGACAACATCCTCAGCAAGGGCCCGGCGCTGCCGCAGTTCATGGGGCCGCTGCTGATCAATCTGCATGCGGACTACGCCAGCGATGCCGTCCCGATCGCGCAGGGCCTCAACTCGTACCGCACCTGGGATCAGCGCCGATTCTGGTGGAGCCAGAGCCTCTCGCCCTACATCTACTCCAGGGAGCAGGAGAGCTACAACTGCGTCCACACCTTCAGTGAGGCGCTCTCCACGGGCGCCGTGCAGCTCTGCGGCGGGCTCGCCATCAATACCCCGAATCCATTCGAGCCTCTGCCTCCCGCAGAGACTCGAATCCGATCGGGCTCGTATCTGTCGCGCGTGTTCAGCCCCGAGCAGGAGGCGTTGATCGGATGCGGCCCCTACTTCCTGACCAGCTGCGACTCCAACGGTCTCGACCTGCTCTGGGCCGAGGGCAGCGCGCTCCTGCAGTCGTTCATCGGCGCCGACTCGAGAGGCATTGCGTTCGCCGATCTCGGGCTCACCGGGCTCGTCTACGAGATCTTCGGCGACCGGCTGATGGACCAGGGCAGCGACCAGCTCGAGTACCGCACCGACGGCGGCGTCATCGGCATCGACGGCGAGCTGATCCGCTCCGACGCCAACGGCAATCCGGTGCTGGGCACGTCGGGCACCGCCGGCATCGCGGGCTACCTCGCCATGGGCAAGGACGGCAATCCCTGCGACTACTCGAACATCGACGGAGACACCTTCCTCACAGGGACGGGCGGCGAGTGGGACGAGCAGGTCGACCGGGACACGCCGTCCTCGGCGGCCAACAATCGCTGGAATCCCCGCTGCCTGGACGATCGGCCGATCTTCAAGGTCTACGGCGCGCAGCCCGGGACCGCGGCCTTCGAGATCCTCGGGCTCGGCGGCCCGAAGTGCACCACCGCCGACATCGGCGGGCCGGTGGGCCTGGCGGGCCAGCTCCCGGGCTGCCGCAACAAGTGGGCGACTCTCCTCTACAGGCCCACGGACGCCTGGACGCCCGAGATGGGGCTCGGGCCGAACGTGCGCGAGGCCGGGTACGTCGGCAACTTCCGCTTCTCCGATCAGGTTCTCGCCAACGGCGCGCCACGACTCGACCCGACGGCCTTCGCCTCACCGCGTAGGGACTACCGCCAGTACACCGATTCCGAGGGTCGGCAGCTCGCGCAGATCCGGGTCGACACCGCGTTCGGGCCCCTGCCCTGTGGCGACGGAATCGCCGGGGTCGACAATATCGACCCGGACGACCCGCAGAACTACGACTGCTTCGTCAAGCGCCCCTCACTCGGTCATGCCACCGCCGGTGCCCGCGCCTCGGTGCCCTGGGATTCGGCCTATGAGGTGGCGCCGGGGGATCCGCGCCTCGTCCAGGCGCAGCTCTCGGAGGGGTCGGGCCTGAACTGGGGCACCTACTGGGTGGACTACAACGAGACCTACGCCGAGGCGCGGGGGGTCGACGGTCGGCCCTACGGTGCGGTGGCGATGCCGGAGAACTGCTCGGGCTCGCCGGACGACCCCAACTGCTACCTCGGCGGATGGCAGCAGGGCGTGGACGGCGATCCCGACTTCCTCGGCCTGATCGACGGCAACGAGACGATCCACTACCCCGAGGCCCGGGACGACGCCAGCTCGATCCCCTACTTCTATGATTCCGACTGGGCCGATGACCAGGGCGTTCTCACCTGGGTCCAGGGCGTGCTCCAGCAGCCCAGTCGGATCGAGACCGGCTGCACGAGCGCCGACAAGGCGGTCTTCCTGCAGCGCCGGCTCATCGATGGGCAGAGCGAGCTGATCACGCCCACCCAGTGCGTCCACACGTTCTTTGCCCGGGACGCCGAGGAGGGCAACGGCAGCGGTCACCCCTTCACCGGGGAGAGCTTCGCCAGCGAGATGGCGGGCATGTCGTTCAGCTTCATGATGCTGCTCGTGGGCTTCTCCGACGAGTTCCAGGACGGCCTGGCCAGCGTGCGCGCCTACGTGAACCCCGAGCTCTACGAGCGCCGGTACATCTGGGACGAGCCGTGGATGTGGGACCCGGACTGCGCGACGAACGGCGGCTGCGGTGGACCCCAGGACCGGTACATCGCCGACTACGGCAACCCGAACAAGGAGCTCGATGCCGTCACGGACCGGGTTCGCCAGGTGACCGGCTTCCAGTGGATCGGCATGGGCTCGCTCACGGACGGCACCCGGGTCGCGATCAACCCCCTGCCGGAGGGCCAGGCGAACCGGCTACAGCGCGATCCGAGCACGCGCAACATCCTGACGGACTTCCCCGACCTTCTCCTCCACGAGTGCGAGACGGCCCGCAACCTACGCGATCCGGACCTCAGGCACTGCACCACCGCCAACGACTGGGACGCCGTCGCGCAGGCGCAGCGGCTGGGCAAGCTCGAGCAGCGCCAGTTCTTCAACACGACCCTGGGCAATGGCCTGCATCGATCGATGCTCTGGGACTACGCGTTCACGGGCAGCGAGAACGACATCATGGCCATGATCCCCTACTGCGAGGATCTGGAGTTCACGCAGAAGCACACCCAGACCAAGAACAACACGAGTCAGCCCATCTACCCAGGCGACTCCTTCAGCTACTCCAACATCTCCTCGACCGTGAACCAGCTGGCGGGACCGCGCCGGGTGGATTGCTCCGAGGGGACGGCCGGCCGCGTGCTGGGCCGCGAGCGCTGCACCTTCGTCACGCCCCAGCACTGCGACCTGGTACGCGCGCTCTTCAGCGTCGCCGGTCAGGAGCGCAACGTGCTGCGCGCCGGCGGCCTGAACGGCTTCGGGCGGCGGACCATGCAGTGGCAGTCGGGCGGCGAGGTCTACCTCTCCTACGAGAAGCGCAACGTGCTGGGCTTCTCCATGGACTTCGCAGAGGACACGACCATATCGAATTGGAGCGTCGAGTTCACCTGGATCGAGGGCAACCCCCGCATCGACAACAACTCCTTCACGGGCATCACGCGCACCGACGACTTCAACCTCACGGTCTCGGAGGACCGCCCGACCTTCATCAACATCCTCAACGCGAACCGCACCTACTTCAACAACAGCCAGTGGATCT
>CAZQMY010000013.1:0-32533 GCA_964594405.1 uncultured Spirochaetaceae bacterium
GAAGGTCGGCGGGGGCTTCGCCCCAGGCGGGCCCGGAGAAGGATCATGACCATCGGGATCTCGAACACGCGCCCGGGCCTGGGAAACCTGGCCAGCACACAGCGTTCGCTGCAGGATCGCCTGCGGAATCTCGCCAGTGGAAGCCGGATCAGCCGCGCCGCCCAGGACGCGGCGGGCCTCGCCATCTCCGAGGGGCTTCGCGCCTCGATCGGAGGCCGGGAGCAGGGCATTCGCAACCTCTCCGACGGCATCAGCGCCACCCGCATCGCCGAAGGCGCCCTGAACGAGTCCTCGAACCTCACCATCCGGCTGCGCGAGCTCACCATCCAGGCGAGCAACGGCACGCTGAGCGACGGGCAACGACAGGTGATTCAGCAGGAGGCGGATCAGATCGTGTCCGAGCTCGACCGGATCGCAGGGACGACGGACTTCAACGGCAAGAAGCTGCTGAACGGCGACACCGGCTCGGACGGGATCGAGCTGGTGGACGGCTCGATCAGCGACGCCGAGAACATCTCGATCTCGGTGGGGGATCAATCCGGCACGTCGCTCGGGCTCTCGGGCATCGACGTCAGCGATCCGGCGAGCCTGTCCGCCATCGACGACGCCATCGGCTCGCTCGCGAGCGCCCGCGCCAGCCTCGGCGCCACGGAGAGGCGGCTCGAGGGGTCGATCCGGAATCTGCGCACGGAAGTCGAGAACCTCAGCGCCGCCGAATCGCGCATTCGCGACACCGACTTCGCGAACGAGACGTCACTGCTGGCACGCGACCAGGTCCTCACGAAGTCCGCCAGCGCCACCCAGGTGCAGTCCAATCTGCAGGCGGGGGCGGTGCTCCAGCTGCTGGGCCGTTGATCGGAACGGTGAAGAACGGCGCCAGGGAGTGACGGACCCACGCCCCGAGGCGTGTCAGTGGACCTGGCTGAGGTCGCCCCAGATCTCGTCCCACTGGGCCTCGGCCGCGCAGGTGGCATCTTCGAGCGTTTCGCCGAAGGCGAGGATGATCTTGCCCGCCTTGCCACCGGCGGCCGGGGTCCGGACCACCGCCACCCAGGCGTTCTCGGCGTCCTCGCTCTCCTTGTTGTGGTAGACCACTCCGCCCACCTGCCTGATCCAGGCCGTCGCCTCTTCGCTCGTCATCACCTGGGTGGTCTTCATCACGTCCTCGCCTGGGCGGTCCACGGTCTGGCTGGAGCGCCGCCACCGGCCCACTCCTGCGCCTGTCCAGAGCCTCTCGGAGATCGAGCCCCTGGGACGAAAAGTATAGACAGCATCCGGGATTCCTTGGAGGGCCGGGCAGCAGCCCGTGGGCAGCGCAGCGGGCTACCGGCACGGTCCGGAACCGGAACTTTTTCTCTGATGACGGGCATCTCCTTGGACGAGCGGGCGCAGGCGGCGCGCACGAGAGTGTGAGCTGGTCGATTCGAGTATCCACTCTTATAGTCCGGGCATGAACTATCGCGTAGATGAGCTGGCGCGGGCTGCCGGTGTGAGTGTCGACACGATCCGCTTCTATCAGGGGCGCCGGCTGCTCGAGCGGCCGCGTCGCCAGGGCCGGCGCGCGGTCTACTCCGAAAGCCACCTGGCGACCCTGCGTCGCATCCGGACGCTGCTCGACCAGGGCTTCTCGCTCAGCCAGATCCGCCGGATGCAGGAACAGCAGGCGGCAGCCGGGCCGGGTCCAGCGCCCGCGGACGAGCAGGGCATCCTGCTCGAGGCGCTCGCCCATCAGGAGCGAGGCCCGCGAACGCTGACGCGCGAGGCCCTGGCGCGCGAGGCCGGCATCCCCGAGGTCCTGATCCAGGCGGCCCAGGCGGCCGGCCTGGTCCATCCGACGTGCGAGGGCGAGGAGGAGCGCTTCGGAGAGGCCGACCTCGAGATGGCCCGCGCCGCGTTGGAGGTGCTCGCCGCGGGCTTTCCGCTCGACGACCTGATCGGGCTCGCCCGTCGCCACGCCGCCGCGGTGACCCAGGTGGCCGATGCCGCCATCGACCTCTTCGATGAACACGTTCGCAAGCCCCGCCCGGACGAGCGGGAGGTGACGCGCGAGTATCAACGACTCCTGCCCGAGATCACCCGCCTGGTGGCGCTCCACTTCCAACGGACGCTGGTGACCCGCGCGCTCGAGCGGCTGAGCGCCCGCGGCGATGAAGAGCAGCTCGAGCGGGCCCTGGCGGCCACGCGCTCGGGCCGTCTGGAGGTGGAATGGCACTCGTAGGCCTGCCCAGTGGCGCGGAGAAGCATACCCGCGTGCGGTCGATGTTCGATCGCATCGCCCCGCGCTACGACACCATGAATCGGCTGATCACCCTCGGCATGGATCAGCGCTGGCGGCGCTTCACGCTGGATCTGGTGGACGTCCGGTCCGGCGACCGGGTGATCGACCTCGCCTGCGGCACGGGTGATCTGTGCGAGCTCTGCGCTGCGCGAGGGGCAAAGGTCTGGGGCGTCGACTTTGCAGGAGTGATGCTGCGCCATGCCCACCTGCGCGGGGTGGATGCGGAGCTGGTCCAGGGCGATGCCGCGCGCCTGCCCCTGCGTGACGCCAGCATGAGCGTGGCCACCTGCGGCTTCGCCTTGCGAAACTTCGTCTCGCTGCCGGAGGTCTTCAGCGAGCTGGCGCGGGTGCTGAAGCCGGGCGGGCGCCTCGCGTTGATCGATGTGGATCGCCCGAGGAGCGCGTTGGTCAGGTTCGGGCATTCCCTCTACTTCGATCGCATCGTACCGGTCGTCGGTGGTCTGCTCTCGGATCGCGACGCCTACCGCTACCTGCCGGAGTCCACCGCCTACCTGCCCGATTCCGAAACACTGCTGCGGATGCTCCGCGACGCGGGATTCGAAGGGGTCGAGCGACGTACGCTGCTGCTCGGGACGACTCAGGTAATCACGGGGAGGCGCGCATGATCCGCGCGGGCGACGACGGTGCAGAGCCCCGGCTCCTCGCTGAGAGCGCCGAGGCGCGCGGCGCCATCGAGCAGGCCCTCGATCTGGCTTTGGCAGAGCGACAATCGAGATTCGTCGTGCTGCGGCGAGCGCTGCCGCCGGGCGACCTCTTGAGCGTCTACGCCGACCTCGAGGCCCGCGCCAACGGCGGCGAGCCGGCGCTGGCGCGAGCGTACTGGGAGCAGCCGCGCAGTGGGCTCTCGATCGTTTCTTGCGGCCGAGTGGCGCGCATCGAGACCTCGGGCGCGGGCCGCATCGAGCGTTCGGCCGAGCAGGCGCGCGCGCTCTTCCAACGGCTGCGGACCTGCGGCGAAGACGGGCCCGCGACGCTCGGCCCCCTGCTGCTCGGCGCGTTCGCCTTCAGCGACGACCATGCCGCCGTGGGGGAGTGGCAGGGGATGCCGGGTGGGCTCCTCGATCTGCCCCGATGGCAACGCATCCAACGCGCAGATGCGTCTTGTCTCTGTGTCGTCTCCGAGGTCGGGATGGGCGGCGACGTCGACGCGCTCCAGGCCGAGCTGGCGGCCGCGGAGCGCGAAGCCCTGGCCTGCCAGGCGGAGCCGTGGCAGCGGGACGTGGCGTCCGCACAGGGAGAGATCGTTGCGCCCTTCGCGTCCGGCGCCGAGTATCGGGTGGTCGCGGACCGCCCCCACGCCGTCTTCCGCGCCCAGGTCGAGCGCGCGGTCGCCGACGTGCGTGCCGACCCCGAGCTCGAGAAGGTCGTCCTGGCTCGGGCGCTCCGCGTCTTCCACCCGGGCCGCTTCGATCTGGTTCCCTTCCTCGACGGTCTCCGGCGGCAGTATCCGACCTGCACCACCTTCGCCCTGGCCGAGGGGGCCAGGAGCTTCCTGGCGGCGTCGCCCGAGCGGCTCGTCGCGCTGGAGGGCGAGCGCGTGGAGACCGGGGCGCTGGCCGGGACGGCGCCGAGAGGGCGCTCCCCCGAAGAGGACGCCCGGATCGGCGACGCGCTGCTGGCCAGCGCAAAGAATCGTGCGGAGCATGCGGCGGTGGTTCGCGCCATTCGCGCCTGGCTCGCCGAGCCCTGTCCCGGGCTGCACGGGCCCGTCGCCCCCAGGCTGATGAAGATCGAGGGGCTCCAGCATCTCCATACGCCGCTCTCGGGTCGCCTCGATCCCAGCGCCAAGGGATGGGGTGTGCTCGACCTGGCGGAGCGCCTGCATCCCACGCCGGCCGTCGGTGGGCTTCCCGCGCGACCGGCGCTGGACTGGATCCGCAGGAACGAGGGGCTCGAGCGGGGGTGGTACGCCGGGCCGGTCGGCTTCGTGGACGCGAGCGGGGGCGGCGAGTTCTGGGTGGCGCTGCGCTCGGGGCTGGTGCGCAATGCCCCGGACGAGGCCGCGGGCGAGTCGGAGGCGAGGGCGACGCTCTTCGCAGGCGTTGGGCTCGTCGACGGCTCCGATCCGGAGAAGGAGCTGCAGGAGACCCGGCTGAAGCTGCGCGCGCTGCTGGCGCCGTTGACGGAGATCTAGCGCGTGCAGGGCGAGGCGGCCGCCGTCACCGAGCGCTTCGTGGGGGCGTTCATGGACGAGCTCGGCCGCGCCGGTGTCGAGCACGTCTGCGTGTGTCCGGGCTCGCGATCGACTCCACTGACGGTCGCGGCCCAGCGCACGCCCGGGCTGCGCGTCTTCTCGCATCTGGACGAGCGCTCCGCGTCCTTCTTCGCGCTGGGCGCCGCGCGCACCACGCACCGCCCGGTCGCGCTCGTCTGCACCTCGGGCACGGCCGCCGCCAACTTCCTGCCCGCCGTGATCGAGGCCCACTATGCGCGCGTTCCCCTGCTCGTGCTCACCGCCGACCGCCCGCCCGAGCTGCGCGACTTCGGCGCCGGGCAGACCGTGGATCAGATCCACCTCTACGGCCGCGCCGTCCGGCGCTTCGTCGAGGTCGGCACGCCCGGCGACTCCGCGATGCTGCTCCGCCATGCGCGGGTGCTGGCCGCGCGCGCGGTGGGGGACGCGATGGGGCGGCCGCCGGGGCCCGTCCACTTGAACTTCCCCTTCCGCGAGCCTCTCGAGCCGGCCCGGGTCGGCGTGCGGGCGCCGGCCGAAACCGGGGACGTCCTGGCTGATCAAGGTCGCGGGGAGCGCGCCTTCGCGCCGCAGCATGTCGGCGCCGCCGTCCCTGACGCGGGTCTTCTGAGCGAGCTCTCCGAGCTCGCCTGCGTCCATCCTCGCGGCCTCATCGCCTGCGGCGCCATGCCGGCCGATCCCGACTTCGCCTCGGCCGTCATGGCCCTCTCGGCTGCGGCGGGCTGGCCGATCCTGGCCGATCCCCTCTCGAACCTCCGGAGTGGACGTCATCTCGAGAGCCCCGGGCGTGTGGTCGCCACGGCCGACAGCTGCCTGCGCAGCGAGGCCTTCGCTGCAGGCCATCGGCCCGATCTCGTGCTGCGCATCGGCGGACCACCCGTCTCCAAGGTGCAGCGCCTCTGGCTCGAGGCCGCGCCCCCGGCGGAGCTCTGGCTGGTGGACGACGGTGTGGGCTGGGACGATCCGAGCCATCTCGTCTCGCGGATGCTGCGCGTGTCGCCCGTCGCGCTCTGTGCCGGCCTGGCCGAGGCCCTCGAAGCGCGGCCGTCGCGCGGCTCGGACGCCTGGATGGAGGGCTGGGCTCGGGCCGATCGCGCCGCGGCCGCTGCGCTCCACGACGCCATGCAGGCCGAGGCGCGGCTCTTCGAGCCGCGCGCCACGGCGACGCTCGCCGGGCTGCTCGGGGCCGATGGGCTGCTCCACGTCTCCAACAGCATGCCGATCCGCGATCTGGACTCGGTGCTCGGCGTCCGATCCGAGGGTCCGGTGGTGCACTGCAATCGCGGCGCGAACGGCATCGACGGGGTGCTCTCCACCGCGCTCGGCGCGGCGGCGGTCCACGGAGGCAGGACCGCCCTCTTGATCGGTGATCTGGCGCTGCTCCACGACATCGGCGGACTCTTCGCCGTCGCGCGGCACGGCCTCGATGTCGTGATCGTCGTGCTCCACAACGACGGCGGCGGCATCTTCTCCTTCCTCCCCATCGCCGAGCACGGCGAGAGCGTCTCCTACGACGATCTCTATCGTGTGTCGCATGGGCTCGACTTCGAACGCGTGGCCGCCCTCTATGGGCTCGGCTTCCTGCGCGTCGACTCGTGGAAGGCGTACGCGGCCGGGCTGGGCCGGGCCCTGGATCGCGGCGGCGCCTGGCTCATCGAAGTACCCGTGGATGCCGACGAGAATCTCGTGCACTATCGCGCGCTGCTGCGGGGGGCCGCGGCCGCCGCCGAGCGCGAGGGAGGCCCGGGTGGCTGATCGCTCCTTCGACGTCGGCGTCGGAGAGGTCGTCATCCACGTCGAAGGCTTCGGGCGCACCGGCGGCGATCCCGTCTTCGTGCTGCACGGCTTCACCGGGAACATCGAGAGCATGCGCCCGGCCATCGATCCGCTCGCCGAGCACTTCGAGGTCTTCGCCATCGATCTGATCGGGCACGGCCGGAGCAGCGCGCCCGCCGACCTCGAGCCCTACCGCATGGCGTCCTGCGTCGAGCAGCTGGTGGCCGTGATGGGGGCCCTCGACCGCGGTGCAGCGCACTTCCTCGGCTACTCGATGGGCGGCCGGGTCGCGCTCTCGCTGTGCGCAGCGGCCCCGGGCCGCGTGCTCAGCGCCCTGCTGGTCGGCGCCTCGCCCGGGCTGCGAGATGCGCAGGAGGCGAAGGCGCGCCGGGAGAGCGATGAGGTCCTCGCCCGGCGGATCGAAGAGGAAGGGCTGGCCGCCTTCGTCGACCACTGGATGAGCATCCCGCTCTTCGCCAGTCAGCAGCGCCTCGGCGAGGCCGCGCTTGCCCGGGCGCGCGCGGAGCGGCTGCGCTGTGATCCGCAGGGTCTCGCCATGTCGCTGCGCGGAATGGGGACGGGCAGCATGCCGCCCCTGCACGGAGCGCTCGGTGACATGCGGATGCCCATCGGTCTGGTGGCGGGCGAGCTCGACGCGAAGTTCCGGGCGCTCGCCACACGGATGAGCGAGGCGCTCCCTCGTGGCGAGTGCCTGGTGATCGAGGACGCGGGGCACGCGGCGCACATCGAGCGTCCCGGGGCCTTCGCGCGAGCGGCGCTCCGCTTCTTCGGGGTGGCCGCCGAGGAGGGTGGGGCGGGGTGCTGAAGGCCTGGATCATGGCGATGCGCCTGCGCACGCTGCCGGTGGCGCTGGCGCCGGTGCTCGTGGGCACCGCCGTCGCCTACGACGAGGGCCGCTTCAGTGCGGGACCGGCGCTGGCGGCGCTCTTGGGCGCGCTGCTCCTGCAGATCATCTCGAACTTCGCCAACGACGTCTTCGACTTCGAGAGCGGCGCCGACAATGCCGCCCGGATCGGCCCGCCGCGCGCCACCCAGCAGGGCCTGCTCACACCCTCCCAGATGAAGCAGGGCATCGCGGTGGTGATCGCGCTCGCGATCGGCGTCGGCCTCTATCTGATCAGCGTGGCCGGCTGGCCGGTGGTCGCCGTGGGCGCTGCGAGCATCGCCGCCGCCCTCGCCTACACCGGCGGCCCCTGGCCCTTCGGCTACAAGGGGCTGGGCGATCCCGCAGTCTTCCTCTTCTTCGGCCTCGTCGCCGTGACCGGCACCCACTACGTCCAGGCGCTCGAGATCTCGCCCCTGGCCCTCGCGGCCTCCGTGCCCGTGGGCTGTCTGGCGACGGCGATCCTGGTGGTGAACAACACGCGCGACATCGAGACGGACGCGGCGGCGGGCAAGATGACCATCGCGGTACGACTCGGGCCCCGCGGCGTGCGGCGCGAGTACCTCGCGCTGCTCGCCGTTGCATACGCGGTGCTTCCGCTCTTCGTCGGACTCGGAGGGCGATCCTGGTTCGTCCTCCTGCCGCTGATCACGCTGCCGAAGGCCCTCTCCCTCGCGCGCACGGTGCGCGACACCAAGGAGGGCCCCGCCCTGAACGAGGCGCTGGCCGGCACCGCGCAGCTGGCGCTCTTCCACTCGCTGCTCTTCGCCATCGGCTGGGTGCTGTGAGGATCGCGGACGCCGAGCTGCGACGCGCGTCCCTCGCCATGCGGCGGCCCGTCGGCACGGGGCACGGCGCCATCGCCACGCGCGACGTCCGTCTCGTGAGGCTCTCCGCGCGCGGGTCGGGCGGTGCTTCGGTGATCGGCCTCGGTGAGGCGAGTCCGCTGCCCGGCTTCGGCCTCGAGACCATCGGCGAGGCGGAGGCGGCCCTTGCGCGCGCCCTGCCGCTCCTGCTCGGCCGGGCACTGCCCGCCAGCGCGCTCTCCATCTCGATTCTGCTGGCAGAGCTCGCGGACGTCCTCGATGGGGCGCCCGCGGCGCGCGCCGCGCTCGAGCTCGCCCTCTGCGATGCGGCCGCCCGGGCCGCGGATCGCCGGCTGGCCGATTGGCTCGCCGACGGCGTGGCGCCGCGCGATGCGGTGCCCTGCAACGCGATCCTGCCCGGTGAGGCCTTCGAGGACGCGCTGCGAGCCGCGAGGCGGCTCGGGGTCGATCGATTCAAGCTGAAGGTCGGGAAGGATCCGAGCCAGGCGGGGTGCGCGGCCGAAGTCGCCCGCATCCGCAGGCTCTGCGCGATGCTCGGCGAAGGCGAGAAGCTGCGTCTCGACGCCAACGGGGCGTTGTCTGAGGGCGCCGCTCGAGCGCTCACCGAGGCGCTCTCCGATGCGCCGATCGAGTGGCTGGAGCAGCCCTTTCCCGCCGACCGGCTCGAGCAGGCGGCGGCTCTTCGAAGACATACGGGCCTTCCGATCGCCCTCGACGAGAGTGCGTCGGGAGAGACCATGCTGCGCCGGATCATCGCGCTCGACGCGGCGGACATCGTCGTGATCAAGCCAGCCGCGGTGGGCGGGCCGCTCGGCGCCCGCCGCATGGCCGAGACTGCCCGGGAGGCGGGGCTCCGCGTGGTCGTGACGTCTTTCATGGACTCGATCGTCGGCGTCGGCGGGGCCCTGCACCTGGCGGCGTCCCTCCAGCCGCCGATCGAGGCCTGTGGCCTGCTCACGGGCGCGCGCCTCGAGCGCGACCGCGGACCGCCGCGCTCCGCCGTCGACGGGGCGCTGCCGCTCCCCGCGGCGCCGGGGCTGGGCGTCGAGCCGGATCTCGCGCGAGCCGAGCCGGTCGGCCGGTGGTCGACCGGGCACGCTCTGGCCGAGCGGCCGCCCGATCGCTGGCTGGAGGCCGCAGCCAGGCGCCATCCCGAGCGGCTCGCCGTCCGCTGCGGCGCGCGCTCCTTGAGCTATGCGGAGCTCGAGGTCCGGGCCGCGGCGCTCGAGTCGGCCCTCGAGCGGTCCGGGCTGAGGGCCGGGGACCGGGCGGCGGTGCTGATGGAGAGCGACCTCGACGCCGTGGTCCTCTTCCACGCCCTCTGCCGCGCGAGGATCGTCCTCGTGCCCCTGAATCTCCGCCTCAGCCCGGTCGAGCAGGCCGCGCAGCTGGCTCAGGCGCACCCGGCCGCGCTGATCCATGGCCGCGGCGCACTGGCCGAGCGGGCGACGGCGCTCGCCGACGGAACAGCGCCCCTCGCCCGATTCGAGATCAGCGAGGGCGTGCTGGTCTGCCATCGCGCGCTGGAGTCCGAGCGCTCCGCAGCCGAGCCGGATCCGCCCCTCGCAATCCTCTTCACCTCCGGCACCGGTGGCCGGGCAAAGGGCGCCGTGCTCGGGCCCGAGGCGTTCACCGCCAGCGCGCTGGCCTCCGAGCGACTGCTGGGCCTGGCGCCCGGCGACCTCTGGCTGGCGTGCATGCCGCTCTTCCACGTGGGCGGGCTCTCGATCTTGATTCGCAGTGTGCTGGCGGGGAGCGGCGTGCTCCTGATGCCGCGCTTCGACGAGGCCGAGGCCTCGGCGTTGCTGGACCGCGAGCCCGTGACCATGCTGAGCGTCGTGGCGAACATGCTGCAGCGGCTGCTCGATCTGCGCGGCGCGCGGCGCGCCCCGCCCTGCCTGCGCGCGGTGCTGCTCGGCGGGGGGCCGGCGGGCACCGCGCTGATGGCTCGGGCGATCAGGATGGGCTTTCCCCTCGCGCCCACCTACGGCCTCACGGAGGCGGCGAGCCAGGTGGCGACCCGGCGACCGGAGGCGCCGGCGCCCGATCTGCAATCGGGCCTCGAGGCGCTGCCGGGGACACGGATCGAGGTCGTCGACGAATCCGGGTCCGCGCTCGCGCCGGGCATGGTCGGTGAAATCCGCGTCGCGGGGTCGACGTTGATGCGCGGCTATCTGGATGCGCCCGAGCAGACGGCGGAGACGCTCCGGGATGGCTGGCTCCACACCGGTGACGTGGGTGTGCTCGATGCGCGCGGTCGCCTCCGCGTGCTCGATCGCCGGAGCGACCTGATCGTCTCCGGCGGCGAGAACGTCTATCCCGCCGAGATCGAGGCCGTGCTCGAGGGGCACCCGGACGTCGCGGAGGCAGGGGTGGGCGCGCAGGCCGATGAGCGCTTCGGCGCGCGACCAATCGCCTACGTCGTGATGCGCGCCGGCGCCTGCTTCGAGCCAGCGGCCCTCGTCGAGTACTGCGCCGCGCGGCTCGCGCGCTACAAGCTCCCCGTCCGCATCGAGCGCCGCGACGCGCTGCCGCGGAACGCCGCGGGCAAGCTGTCGAGGCGCGCGCTCTACTGAGCCTGGGCGAGGGGCGGCTCGTCGGCGAGGCGGTCCGCGTGCTCGTCGAGCCCGGTTTCGCCGATCACCTGGGCGATGCGACCGCGCACCAGGTCACTCACGGCGGCCACGCTCAGCCCGGCATGCTCCGTCACCGCCACGGGCTCCAGCACGGTGACGGTGATCCGATGCTTGCCGCGCAGCACGAAGCCCGCCTTGGGGAGCGCGTCGGCCGAGCCCTGGATCACCAGGGGCTGGATCGGGACGCTCGCGTTCTGCGCCAGCTCGAACGCGCCGGGCTTGAACCTTCGCATGCGACCGTTCGGCGATCGCGTGCCCTCTGGAAACATCATGATCGAGCTGCCCTCGGCCAGCGCCCTCTCGGCATCCCGCATCATCTGGACGACGCTCGCCTTCACGCCGCGATGGAGCTGGATGTAGCGGTTGAGGCGCATGTTCCAGCCGATCAGGGGGACGCGGAAGTTCTCGGCCTTGGAGACCCACTTGAAGTGGGAGAACAGGCGGAAGAGCACCAGGATGTCCAGGAGCGAGAGATGGTTGGCCACCAGGACGACCGGCTCGTCCTCCACGAGCTTGTGACGGTCGATGATGCGGACGGGCCAGACCGGGTTGAGCCAGGTGTAGAGGGAGGCCCAGAAGCAGGTGAACCGATGCAGGAGCCGCCGCCGGCGATCGAAGGGCGCTGTCAGAGCCCAGATCAGCACCGCCACCGGGAAGAGGAGGATGGAGGTGACGAGCAGGAAGGTCCAGAACAGGATGGACTGGATCATGAGCAGCGCTGCCGACATGGCGCAAGTCTACCCGGCCCGGCTCTCACGCACGAGCGCGCGAAAGATCGCCCGGCAGAGCGGCCCGTCCCCGATCTCCGGATGCCATTGGACGCCGAGCTCGAGTCGCGCGGTGGTGCCCTCCACCGCTTCGATCACGCCGTCGGGGCTGCGTGCGGCCACGCGAAGCGCGGGCCCGGGATCCGCGATGGCCTGATGGTGCAGGCTGACCACCTGGAGGCCTTCGGGCGTGCCCGGCACGAGCGTCTCCAGCCGGGTGCCGGGCATGACGAGCAGGCCGTGTCGGCCGGTGGCCTCGTCGAGGACATGATTCGCGCTCGCCGGCAGGTCCAGCGGAAGATGATGGTGTAGCCGACCGCCGCGTTCGAGCGCGAGTAGCTGCGCCCCGTAGCAGATCCCGAGCACCGGAAGCCCCCGCGCGTCGGCGGCTCGCAGCACGCGTCGGTCGAAGTCGATCTGGGCCGTCGGTGCGGGATCGAAGCGCACGTCCTCGGGGTAGGGGACGTCCGGCAGGAAGTCGTCGCCGCCCGGCAGCAGCAGGCCGTCGATGGCCTCGACCAGGGACGCGGCGTCGCCCTGGATCGGGAGGTGGATCGGCACGGCTCCGGCGGCCTCGACGGCCTCGGCGTAGCGATGGTGGATGTAGGCGTATCGACGCCCCGGCCGCCAGCGTCCGGCATCGTCGAAGCCCTGCGTGATTCCGATGATCGGCTTCACGTCGCCAGTATAGGGTCGGTCGCGAAGGCTGCCGAAGTGGCGCGCCAGCGGCGCCGCAGCGATCATCTGTCCACGGCGGATGGACGGGAGCGGAGTGCGCGTTGGCCAAGGTGATGATCGTGGGGTGCGGCTATGTGGGAACCCGGCTGGGCGTCCGGCTGGCGAGCGAGGGGCACCGGGTCTACGGGCTGCGTCGCGACGCCGCGGCGCTGCCCGCCCCCATCGAAGGGATCGCGGCCGATGTCACCTCGCCCACCGGGATCGGCGCGCTGCCGCCGGACCTCGAGGTGGTCGTCTACTGCCTGGCCGCCAAGTCGCGCGACGAGGCGCGCTATCGCGCTGCCTACATCGACGGGCTCGGCAACACCCTTCGCGCGCTGCGCGACGAGGGGCAGAGACCGCGCCGGCTGATCTTCACGTCGAGCACCTCGGTCTACGGCCAATCGCGGGACGAGTGGGTCGACGAGGCGTCGCCCACGCATCCAACGGGATTCGCCGGGGAGATCCAGCTCGCCGCCGAGGGGATCGCGCTCGGCTCGTTCATCCCCGCCACGGTGCTGCGCCTCGGCGGAATCTATGGGCCAGGCCGCACCGGCACCATCGACCGGGTCCGCGCCGGCGAGCCTGCGTTGGGCGACGGCTATGGCAATCGGATTCATCGTGACGACGCGGCGGGCGCGTTGGCTCACCTGGTGGCGCTGGAGGCACCGGAGTCCATCTACCTGGGCGTCGATAGCGAGCCCTCCCGGGCGCGCGACGTCTCAGCGTGGCTGGTGGAGCGCCTCGGCCTCGATCCGGCGATCCTCGAGGGAGAGCCTTCGGCCGGTGGAGCCGGGCGTCGGGGGGTGGGGAGCAAGCGCTGCTGCAACGCGCGTCTGCTGGAGAGCGGCTACACCTTCACGTATCCCAACTTTCGCGAGGGCTATGCTGCCCTGATCGAAGAGATGGGCCTCTGAGCCTCGCGGGTGCTCCGGCATCCGGATCGAGGCCGGGAGGTGCCACGAGGGGACATGCCGAGACCGCCGCACTTCACCGAGCGCGTCCAGCGAATGCCGGGGGCCGTCTACTCGCCCTTCGCCGATCGCCTGCGCGACCATCCGGGGCCGCTCTATCCCCTCCACGTGGGCGATACCTGGATGACGCCCTGCGACGGCGCGCGCATGGAGGACCTGCGCTCCGAGGCACACGCGGGCCTGCACAACTACTGCGACACGCGCGGGCTGCCGGCGCTGGTGGACGCGCTGGTCGAGAAGGTCCGCACGCGCGCCGCCGTCGCCTGTGAGCGCGAGCAGGTGCTCGTCACCGCGGGCGCCACGGCGGGCCTCTCGTGTGCCCTGGGCGCCATCGCGACCGCCGGCGAGGAGGTGCTGACCCTCGCCCCCTTCTGGCCCCTGATCCGCGGCATCGTCCAGACCTACGGTGCGGTCCCGGTGGAGGTTCCCTTCTACGATCGCGTCGATTCGGCGGAGGCCGCCGTGGAGGCCGTGGCGGCGCGCTGCAGCGAGCGGACGGTGGCCCTCTACGTATCGACTCCCTCGAATCCAACGGGCGTGGTCCTGCCGGAGCGCTGGCTCGAGGCGCTGGCGCGCTTCGCCGAGGAGCGCGATCTCTGGCTCATCAGCGACGAGGTCTACGAGGACTTCGTCTACCGAGGAGAGCATGTTCCCCTGGCGCGCCTGGCCGAGGCGCGGACGCTGAGCGTCCACTCCTTCTCCAAGGCCTATGGAATGGCGGGCAATCGGGTGGGCTATCTGGTCGGCCCGGAGCCGCTGATCGCCGAGGCGCGAAAGATCGGCACGCACAGCTTCTACAATGCACCCACCGCCGGGCAGCTCGCGGCCCTGCGCGCGCTGGAGGGAGGAGGCGCCTGGCAGGCCGAGGCGCGCCGCTCGTATCGGCAGGTCGGGGAGGCGGCGGCGAAGGCGCTGGGCTTGTCCGAGCCGGAGGGCTCGACCTTCTTCTTCATCGACGTTCGCGAGCGCCTGGACGAGCGCGGGCTATACGGCGTCCTCGAGGACTGCTTCGAAGCGGGCGTGCTGGTGGCGCCGGGCTCTTCCAGCGGGACCGACTACGGAGACTGGATCCGGCTCTGCTACACGGTGATGCCGCCGGACGACGTGGCGGAGGCCGTTCGCAGGCTGGCAGGTGTGCTCTCCTAGGGCCGCACCCTTCGCGGGTGGGCTCATCGGCGAGGGTCGGCGGGCACGTGGCCCGTGGACACCGACGTCGCCCGCAGCGTCTCCAGGTAGCGGCTCGGCAGCGCGAACTCACGCGCCCCGTCGAGGAGGTGCTCGAGATACCAGTCGTAGGGGGCGATCTCCTCACTGGGCTGCAGCGCGAGATAGGTCTGAGCGTCCATGCTCTCGGCAGCCGCTTCGAGGTGGATGGAGACGAGCGTCCGGCGATAGCCGCGCTCGAATGAATCGAGTGAATCCCAGCACGGATGATCGACCTCGTAGGCGACACCCCAGGCGACGTGGCCCGCGCTCCGAACGAGGTTCGCCTTGCCCGAGCCATCCACAGAACGCTTGTTGAAGAGCAGGCGATGATCTTCCAGACGCGCCCTGCCCAGCGCGCGGGCCGAGGGGATGCGCGCTCCCAGGCGCAGGCTGCTCATATTCGAGCCATAGGCGAAGTAGATCAGGCTCACGCTCGGTATGATGCGGCAGCGACGGTCTGCCCGAAAGCCAGCGACGAGGGCGAGGCCGGCGGGCGCGCGAGGGCGCGTGGAGGGCGCGCGTGGAGAGCGCGCGTGGAGAGTGCGTGCGGAGAGTGCGCATGGAGAGTGCGTGCGGAGAGTGCGCATGGAAAGTGCGCATGGAAAGTGCGCATGGAGAGGGCGCCTGCAGAAGGCGCCTCGACAGGGGGCGTTGGGAGGCATCGATGTACGTGCACCGCAGCAATCGCGCCGAGACCCTGCTCGAGCAGCTCGCGAACCTCGTCACGCACCCCCTCCCCGATCCCTTCGTGCCCGAGTGCGTCGTCGTCCAGGGGCGGGGGATGGAGCGTTGGCTCTCGCAGGGGCTGGCACGGCGCTGCGGCGTCTGGGCCAATCCCGACTTCGTCTTTCCCCGGGCGCTGCTCGAGCGCGCGATGGCCGGCGTGCTGGGGGAGGTGGAGGATCCGGGGATCTCGTACGAGCCGGAGACGCTCCTCTGGTCGGTGGCCGAATGTCTGCCCGGGCTCCTCCGCGAGCCGGGCTTCGGCGCGATCGCGCGCTACCTGGAGGACGACCGACGCGGAGAGCGGCTGGTCGCCCTCTCTCGTCGAATCGCCGAGACCTTGGACCACTACGTGATCTATCGCCCGCAGATGGTGCTCGCCTGGGAGCAGGATGCCCCGCTCGATGCATCGCTGCCGGGCCGGGCGGAGGACGAGCGCTGGCAGCGACGTCTCTGGCAGGCTCTGGTCGGGCGTCACGGCGCCACTCATCTCGCAGCGCGGATGCGGGCATTCCTCTCGCGCGCTGACGCTTGTGAGCTCGAGGGCTTCCCGCGCCGCATCTCGCTCTTCGGCCTCTCGACGCTCCCGCCGCTCTACCTCGACGGTCTACGCGCCCTCGCGGATCGGGTCGAAGTCCACCTCTTCGCGCTCTCTCCATCGCGGGAGTACTGGGCGGACATCCGCAGCGAGCGCGAGCGGATCCGCGCGCTCTCGCGCACGGGCGGCATCCCGGAACAGGATCTGCATTACGAGACGGGCCATCCGCTGCTCGCGAGCCTCGGGCGGTTGGGCAAGGAGTTCCAGGCCCTGCTGGAGGAGCGTGTCGACTACCGAGAGGGCCTCGCCGGGGAGGCCACGGATCTCTACTGCGATCCGGAGGCCACCAGCATGCTGGCCACGCTGCAGGCGGACATGTTGGCGCTTCGTTGGCGAGGGGGATCCGGCGCGGACGCAGAGCGACTGGCGTTGCGCGAGGACGACGACTCGATTCGGATCCACAGCTGCCACGGCCCGATGCGTGAGGCGGAGGTGCTCCGGGATCAGCTCCTCGATCTCTTCCAGCGTCATCCGGATCTCGAGCCCCACGACGTCGTCGTGATGACCCCGGACATCGAGGCCTACGCGCCCTATCTCGAGGCCGTCTTCGCCCGCGGCGGTGAGGAGGGAGCGGATTCGAGCCTCCGGATCCCCTCGCGCATCTCCGATCGGAGCACGCGGAGCGCATACGCGGCCGTCGAGGCCTTCCTCGCCATCCTGGATGCCATCCCCTCGCGCATGCCCGTCAGCACGCTGCTGGATCTGCTCGCGCATCCCTGTGTGGCCCGTCGCTTCGGCGTGGACGACGACGAGGGGCGGCAGCTCAGAAGCTGGGTGGTCGACGTGGGCGTTCGGTGGGGAATCGACGCCGAGCACCGCCGTGCGGAGGGGCAGCCGGCCGTCGTGCAGAATACCTGGCGCTTCGGGCTCGATCGACTGCTGCTTGGGCACGCCAGCGGGGGGGATGCGCTCTTCCGAGGCGTGCTGCCCTTCGGCGGAGAGGAGGGGGCCGCGGAGGGCGCTGGTGCCCAGGCCGTGGGCAAGCTCGCCGACTTCTGCGCGACGCTCTTCGCACTGCGGGATCGAGCGCTCGAGCCCATGACGCTGGCCGAGTGGGGAGAGCTGCTCATGGACCTCCAGACGGGCATGCTCGCCGGAGAGGGGGACGACACCCATCAGCTCCAGATCATCCGCGAGGCCATCACGGAGCTGGTCGAGCGCGGCGCGCGCGCGGGCCACGGCGCGAACGTCGACCTCCACTCCGTGCGTCAGGAGCTCGAGCGCAGCTTCAAGGGACGCCGTCCGGTGGCGGGCTTCCTCTCGGGCGGCGTGACCTTCTGCGAGATGATGCCCATGCGCAGCATCCCCTTCCGCGTCGTCTGCCTGATGGGGATGGGCGACGATTCCTTCCCCCGCATCGCCCGACCCCAGGGCTTCGACCTGATCTCGCGTCGCCGGATGCTCGGTGATCGGAGCCCGCGCGATGACGATCGCACCCTCTTTCTCGAGGCGCTGCTGTCGGCGCGCGACCATCTGATCATCACCTACGTGGGGCAGGACGCGCGAAGTGCGGCGCTGCTGCCCCCCTCGGTGGTGGTGGGCGAGCTGCTCGACCATCTCGCTGATGCGTGGCGGCTGCCCGACTCGACGGGCGCGTCCGGTGGCGCAGAGGAGCGGGCGGGCGTTGGGCGCAAGCGCGACGCAGCCGCCGTGCGCGCGCGTCTGGTGGTCTCGCATCCGCTCCAGCCCTTCAGCGCCCGCTACTTCGACGCCAGCGACGATGCGCGCCTCTTCAGCTACTCGCGCAACGACTGCGAGGCCGCGCTGGCGCTTGCCGGCGAGCGGGCAGCGCCAGCGCCGATGTTCGAAGTGCCGATCGATCCCCCTCGCGCGGACGAGCCGGTGGACGTCGTCGAGCTCGACGAGCTGATCCGCTTCTTCGACCACCCCGTGCGGCGCTTCATGCAGCTCCAGCTCGGCGTCCAGCTCGGGGACGACGCTCAGCGCCTGGAGGATCGCGAGCCGACGGCGCTCGAGGGGATGGCGCTCTGGTCGCTCGGAGATCGGCTCCTCGACGCGGCCCTGGAGGATCGGCTGGATGCCGCGCTGCTCGATCGCGTCCGGGCGGAGGGGACGCTGCCACTCGGCGCCATGGGCGGGCACGGGCTCGCCGCCCTGGTACAGGAGGTCGAGCTGATCGCAGCCCGCGCGCTCCAGCTGCGCGTCGGTTGGGGGCCCGGTCGAGTGGCCGTCGATGGCGAGATCGCGGGCACGCGTCTGGTGGGCGGGCTGGACGACATCTGCGCCCGGGGTCGCGTCGAGTGCATGTACCAGAAGACCGGCTACGGCCGGGATCTCTCCGCGTGGATCCGCCATCTCGTCTTCTGTTGGCTGAGGCCCGAAAGCGTCGTGCACCGCTCGTACCTCGTAGGCCGCGGCGATCGGAACGACGTCGCTTCGTTCACCTACAGGCCGGTCGAGAGGCCGGAGGGGATCCTCGCCGACCTGCTCGCCATCCATCGGCAGGGGCAGCGTGTGCCGCTGCCCCTCTTCCGGCGAAGCTCGCGCAAGTACGCGGAGACCATCAAGGCCGCCAGATCCGACGATCCCGCGAGCCGGGCGAGCATGGACGCGTACTTCGCCTATCGCGCCGACGAATGGAGCCGTGTCGACGCGGACGATCCCTACGTCCGGCAGGCCTTCGGAGACATCGATCCGCTCGCCGTCGGCTTCGCAGCGATCAGCGAGAGCGACGATGGCGAGCGGGGCAGGGGCGACGATCCCCCGACCGGCTTCCGGTCATTGGCGCTTCGCGTGTACGGGCCCATGATCGATCATCGGGAGGAGATGAAGTGATCGAGTCCCTCGATCCCTTCCGATTGCCGCTCGAGGGGACCCGGCTGATCGAGGCCAGCGCGGGCACGGGCAAGACCCATACGATCACCACCCTCTACCTGCGTCTTCTCCTCGAGCGCGAGCTCGAGGTGCCGGAGATCCTCGTGGTGACGTACACGAAGGCGGCCACCGCCGAGCTGCGCGATCGCGTCCGCTCGCGCATTCGCGAGCTCCTGCACCTGGTAGAGGCCTACGCCGAGTCCGCGCCGGACCCCGACGCCATCGCAGAGGGCGACGACCTCGAGCGGCTCGGGCTGGATCGCATGGCCCGTGGCACCCTCGCCGCGGATCGCGCGCGGCTGAGTCGCGCGCTCGCGGCCTTCGACGAAGCGGCGATCTTCACCATCCACGGCTTCGCCCAGCGGATCCTCCACGAGAACGCCTTCGAGAGCCAGGTGGGCTTCGACATCGAGTTCATGACCGACCAGAGCCGGCTGCTCGCCGACCTGGCCACGGACTTCTGGACCAGTCGATTGATCTCCGCGCCGCCCGAGGTGGTCGCCTATGGCGCGAACGGCTTCAAGCGGGCCGGAAAGCCTTTCGCCCCCGAGCTGCTGGCCCGGCTCGCGGCCCGCGTGACGGCCGAGCCGGACACGGACGTCCTGCCCGGGCCCGAGATCGTCGAGATCGATGCGCAGCTGGTGTCCTGGCGCGCCGCGCTGTCGGAGGTGCGGCGCCTCTGGTCGGATGCGCGAGACGAGATCCTCGCGGTGCTGCATCGCAGCGCCGGGGATCTGCACGTCCGCCACTACGCGCCGGAGAAGGTCCAGGGGAAGTATGCCGAGCAGCTCGATGTGCTGCTCCGCTCGTCCGTGCCGGGGATCGACCACAAGCACTTCACGGGCTTCAAGTGGTTCACTCGCAATCGGCTGCGCGGCAGTACCAAGCAGAAGGGCAAGGGAAAGGATCGGGTCAAGGCGCCTGCGCCCGAGCATCCCTTCTTCGATGCCTGCCAGGCGCTGATGGACGCCGACGATTCGCTCACGGATTCCCTGGACCGATCCTTCGTACAGCTCGAGCGCGCGTTCGTGGATCACGCGCGACGGGAGCTCGCCCGCATCAAGGAGCAGCAGCACGCGCAATCCTTCGACGATCTGCTGCAGCGCCTCGCCTCGGCGCTCTCCGGCCCGGGTGCCGAGATGCTGGCCGAGCGGATCCGGACGGGCTTCAGGGCGGCTCTGATCGACGAGTTCCAGGACACCGACCGACTGCAGTACCACATCTTCCGACGCGTCTGGCACGCAGGCGGCCTGCCGCTCTTCCTGATCGGCGATCCGAAGAAGGCGATCTATGCCTTCCGCGGCGCCGACGTCTTCGCCTACATGGAGGCGCGGCGCGACGCCGGGGATCGCGTGAGCACCCTCGCCGTCAACTGGCGATCCGATCCCAGGGTGGTCCGGGCGGTGAACGCGCTCTTCTCGCAGACGCCGCAGCCCTTCCTCTTCGACGACATCCCCTTCGAGCCCGTCGAGCCGAGGCCGGATGCCGAGGATCGGCTCGCGGGGGCCCGACCGGGCGGCCTCCGGCTGCTCTTCGTGGGCGAGGGCGAGGAGGGCGAGGCCAGGACGGCGAAGTGGGCCGGTCAGGTCGTGCCCGATGCCATCGCCGACGACATCGCGCGGCTGCTCGGCTCCGGCGCACGCATCGATGGCGAGCCGCTGGCCGCGGGTGACGTGGCGGTCCTCTGCGCCACCAACGCGCAGGCGGCCGAGATGCAGGCCAGACTCCTCGAACGGGGGATCATGGCCGTCGTTCAGGGAGACGCGAGCGTCTTCGAGACCGTCGACGCGGTCGAGCTGGAGCGGGTGCTGCGTGCGGTGGCCGATCCCTCGGATCTGCGGGCCTCGCGGTCTGCCCTGTGCACCACACTCCTCGGTGAGAGCGGCCATCGACTGGCCGAGCTGCGTGAGCCGGACGCGGATTGGAACGACTGGCAGATGCGCTTTCGTGCCTGGCAGAGGGTGTGGGCGGCCGAGGGCAGCGTCGCCTTCGTGCAGCGGCTCTTCGCCGAGCACGGGGTGCAGCGGCGATTGCTCGAGCGCGCGGACGGCGAGCGCCGGCTCACGAACCTCCTCCACCTGGCCGAGCTGCTGCAGGGCGTGCATCAGCGACAGGGCGGTGGCCCGGCCGCTCTGGTCGCGTGGCTCGCGCGCATGCGGGTGGACGAGGCTGCGCGCGATGAGCTGGTGAGCGAGGCCGCGCAGCTCCGGCTGGAGAGCGATGCGATGGCGGTACACCTCGTCACGATCCACAAGAGCAAGGGGCTCGAGTATCCCATCGTCTACTGCCCTCATCTCTGGCGCGGGCGTCTGTTGATGGGCCTGGACGAGGCCTGGGTGGGCTACCACGAAGAAGACGGAGCGCGGCGGCCCATGCTCGACATCGGGAGTCCCGATCAGCCTCTGCACCTCGCGATCGCGGAGCAGGAGGCCCTGGCCGAGAAGCTGCGACTCCTCTACGTCGCGCTGCCCCGCGCCCGGCATCAGGTGGTCGTCGTCTGGGGCGCGTTCGCCGGCGCTGAGACCTCGGCCCTCGCCTATCTGCTGCACGCCCGACTCGATCCCACGCCGCCCGCGGCGGTGCTCGTGGATACGCTCCGCGATCGGATCGACATGGCCGCGGGTGAGGCGATCTTCGCTGATCTCGAAGCGCTCGCCGCGGGCACCCGGGATGATGTGGTCGTCGAGCCGCTGCCGCAGCCGCAGTTCATCCGCGGGCCCACCATCGCGAAGCGCGCCCGCCCGCTCGAGAGCCGCACCTTCTCGCGCAGGCTCGAGCGCGGCCTCGACACGTCGAGCTTCTCCGCGCTCACCCGGAGCGCGGAGGGCGGCGCGCACCACGCGGCCGCGGCGACGACGGGGGACGCGCCGATGATGGTCGGGCGTGATGTGGATGCCGAGCCCGATCGGGTGGTCTTCGCCGGCGGCTTCGCCGACGAAGGCGACGTGCCCGTGCTGCTTCGCGACTTCCCGGCGGGCGCCGGGCCCGGCACGATGATCCACGAGGTCTTCGAGCATCTGGACTTCCTCGAAGCGCAGGCGGACGCGGATCACGTCGAGGCCGAGGTGCGCCGAAGTCTCCGTCAGCACGGCATTCCGGAGCTCTGGTCTCCGGTTCTCGGCCAGGCGGTGCGCGAGGCGCTGGCGACGCCCCTGGGCGGCGAGCTCGGGCCCTTCCACCTGGCCCAGCTCGCGCGCGCCGATCGAGTGGATGAGCTCGAGTTCATCTTCCCGGTGGCCCACGGAGCGGAGCGGTCCCCCCTGAGCGCCGAGCGCCTCGCGCGCTGCTTCGAGCGCCATGCCTCCGATCCGCGAACGGTGGCCTACGCCGATCGCTTGGCCGAGCTCGAGTTCGCACCCCTGCGAGGCTTTCTGCGCGGCTACGTGGACCTGCTCTTCCGCGTGGGCGATCGCTACTTCGTCGTGGACTACAAGTCGAATCGGCTCGGGGAGCGGGTCGCCGACTACGGCCCGTCGTGCGTCGATGCGGCGATGGCCGAGCATCACTACATCCTCCAGTACCACCTCTACCTGGTCGCCGCGCATCGCCATCTTCGCGCCCGGCTCCCGGGATACGACTACGATCGCAACGTCGGTGGCAGCTACTACCTCTTCCTGCGCGGTATGGCGCCGGGCAATCCGGCGCAGAGCGGCATCCATCACGATCGCCCGCCCCGGGCGCTCGTCGAGGCGCTCTCCGATCTGATGGAAGGCAGCGCATGATTCCGACCATCGCAGCGTTGCGTCGCGCGGGGCTGATCTCGCCTCTGGATCATCGCTTCGCCGAGGCGCTCGATCGCCTCGTGGGTGGCGCTGGAGACGAGGTGACCCTGGCCGCCGCGCTGGCCAGCCGCGCGGTCTCCGCGGGGCACGTCTGCCTGGATCTCGACGCCTGGGTGGCCTCGAGTGGACCCCATCGGGACGCGCTCGAGGGGCGCCCCGAAGACGCGTGGATCGACGACGAGCTGCAGTGGCCCGCCCTCGATGCCTGGCTGGAGGCGATCGCGTCGAGTGCCGCCGTCGACCCGGCCTCCGATCCCACCGGCTCGGCGCCGCTCGTGCTGGATGACGATGGGCGGCTCTACCTGAGGCGCTACTTCGAGCATCAGGAGCGGATGGTCGAGCTGCTCCTGGCGCGTGCCGCCGCGGTCGTCGAGGGGCTGGACGAGCCATCGCTGCAGGCCGGGCTCGATCGACTCTTCGGCAAGCAAGCCCGCGGCGAGGCGCCCGATCGGCAGCGGCTCGCCGCCGAGACGGCCGTGCGCCAGCGGCTGACGATCGTTTCGGGCGGCCCCGGCACGGGCAAGACCTCCACGGTAGCCCGCCTGCTCCTGCTGATCCTCGAGCAGCACGCGGCGCTCGGGCAGCCGCCGCCCCAGATGCTGCTCTGCGCGCCGACCGGAAAGGCCGCCACCCATCTGGCCGGCGCTCTCTCCGAAGGGCTGGAGCGCGCGGGGGCCAGCGACGAGGCGCGCCGAGCGATTCCTTCCGAGGCCAGCACCATCCATCGCTGCCTTCGCCCGTATCCGGGCAGCAGCACGCGCTTCCGGCACGACGCGGAGCATCCCCTGCCCATCGATCTCCTGGTGGTGGACGAGGCCTCCATGGTGGATCTCGCGCTCATGCATCGCCTGCTGCGCGCAGTGCCCGGCCACGCGCGCGTGGTCATGCTCGGTGATCGCGACCAGCTCGCCTCCGTGGAGGCCGGCGCCGTACTCGGCGATCTGTGCAACGCCGGCGGGCCTGCGTTGCAGGGGCCGGCGCCTGCGATCGCCGCGCCCATCCAGGGCTCCCTCTTCGAGGCGCCGCCCGCCATCCGCAGCGACAGCGCGGCAGCCGCCGAGCCGCCCCTGGCACGCTGTGTCGTGCAGCTGACCAGGAGCTACCGCTATGCCTCCGACGGTGGCCTCGGCGCGCTGGCCCGGGCCATCAACGCCGGGGATGTCGAGGCGACGTTCGCTCTGCTCGAGGACGGCGACGAGCCGGACCTCGCCTGGGCGGAGCCGAGCGGGCGAGGCGCGATGGCCGAAGGCCTCGCCGATGCAGTCCGCGCAGGCTACCGGCCCTACCTCGCCGCGGAGACCGCGGGCGATCGCCTCGACGCGATGAGGCACTACCGGGTGCTCGCCGCCCATCGCAGGGGGCCCTTCGGTGTCGAGTCGCTCAATCGCCAGATCGAGGCGGTGCTGGCGGTGACCGGCGAGCTGCGACCGGGCGCGGCCGGCTCGGTCGCCGAGGATGGTCACTATGAGGGGCGCCCGATCATGTTGACCCGCAACGACTACGAGCTGGACCTCTACAACGGCGACCTCGGCGTCGTCGCTCGACGGGGCTCGGGCGCGCGCGATGGGCTGCAGGTCGTGCTGCGGGGCGCCGACGGGGCGCTGCGCTGGATCTCACCGCTTCGCATCTCGGCGCTCGAGACGGTCTTCGCGATGAGCGTGCACAAGAGCCAGGGCTCCGAGTTCGATCGGATCGCGCTGGTGCTCCCCGATGCGCCCTCGCCCGTCGTGACGCGCGAGCTGCTCTATACGGGGATCAGCCGTGCGCGAGAGGGCGTGCACATCCTGGCCCCGCGCGCCGTCCTCGAGCACGCCGTCAGGACGCGCGTCGCCCGGGCGAGCGGCCTGCGCGAGCGCCTGTGGCGCGGCGCGGCGCCGTCTCGCTGAGTCCCTCGTCGCGCGGCGGGGATCAGAGCTCGCTGGTTCGCGCCCGCTCCTCGAACTGCGCCATGAGCTGGTCGGCGATGGTCGCCGTTGCGCGCCCGCCGTCGAGCTCGGGGCTGTGCTGGCCGGGATCGACCTGCACATCGGACCAGGGAAGCGAGCGCGCGCGTCGCCGGGTGAAGCGAACGATCTCCTTCCACGTGGCCTCTTCCTCGGCCTGGGCGAGATCATGGATCCAGGGACGCATCTCGTTCCACGCCGGCGCGTCCAGCGCATCGCGGATCGCCTCGCCCGCGAAGGCGACCTCGCTCCCCATGATCACGCGGGGCCGCGTTCGCCTCAGCTCGTCGGCGAAGAGCCCACAGAGCTCGCTCGCCATCCGGTCACCGCTCCCGGTGGAATGCCCGCTTCGCTTCTCCCAGACCCGCTTGCGGTTTCGCATGTACTCCCGGGCCGAGCGCCACGCATCCGCGGCGGCCCGGCGCCTGACTTCGCGCTCACAGGTCCGCACGATGTCGAGAGGGTCGCCATGAACCGAGCTGGGGTGGGCGCTGAGCCAAGCGAGAACTTCTTTGCGCGTATTCATCTCCACCTCCACACTCCGCCTGGCGGAGTCGCCCAGAACCACGAGCGGCGCTGGCCGTCTGTTCCCAGGTAAGCACGGAGGGGGCGCCGCAACGGCTCTGACGCACAATATCACACGAAGGTGTTCAACGCGCCCGGGGTCGAAGCCCTCCATCCCCGGGCTTCACCCGAGACCTCTCGGGTGCTCAAGCTCGCCGGCGCCGCGCGCTCTGAGCGGCGGTCAGCTCATCCGGGGCGAGGACCTCGGGCGCGCATATCGGCTGAAGAGTCTCGGCATCGAAGAAGGGCGACCGGCGATGGTCGCCGCGGAGGCGCCACGAGAGCACCTGGATGAGGATGCGCAGGAAGAGCGAGAGCGGCGCTCGGTCGTGTGCTTCCAGCGAGGCCCGGTCGCCTGTGGCGAAGCGTCCGAAGACGTGGGCGCGAACGGGGCCCAGTGCCTCATCGCGCGACCGGCCGACGCCCTCGTGGTCCATGCAGGCGTGGACGATCCCCGCGAAGGGCAGCTGCGCGTTGCCCAGGGTGTTGGCGATGGGCGTGTCACAACATGCTGCGTACCAACGCATCAGGCTTCCCGCCTGCAGCTGCTTGCAGCGAAGCTGGTCAACGCCCTCGCTCAGCTCGATCCGTGCGGGCGAGAGCTGGAAGACTTCGGTGCCGCCGTTGGCGTCCAGCCATTCCGCGCGGCCGTCGAGGTGATGGATCCAGGTCTGGCAGTCGTCGCAGTGGCAGACGACGCGGTTGCCGCCGTCGCCAGAGACTTCGCGAGCGACGCCGCGGAGCTTGCCGCAGCGGCAGCGGAGCGGGATGTCGATGGCCATGCGGCGAGGCTAGCGCGGCGGGCTCAGGACTTCTTCGCCCGCCCCAGCGCCTGGGCGATCGCCTGGAGATCCCGGGCGACCTCGGCCGCCTTCTGGTAGCGGTCTTCGGGCGCCTTCTCGATGAGCTTGAGGATGACCCTGGCCAGCGGCTCGGGCAGGTGCGGGCAGTGGGTGCGCGGATCCGGCGGTGGCGTGTTCTGATGGTGACTGCCGATGTCGCCCTCGGTGAAGGGCAGATTCGCGGTGGCGAGCTGGTAGAGGGTGATGCCGAGCGAGTAGAGATCGGCGCGATGATCGACATCGGGCGAGCCCGCCGCCTGCTCGGGTGACATGTAGTACGGCGTCCCACCGATCACGGTGGCGCCCTTGCGGACCTCCTCCGTCATCTTTGCGAGGCCGAAGTCCATGATCTTCACGATCTTGTCGCGGGTGAGGAAGAGGTTCGCAGTCTTGATGTCGCGATGGATGATCTTGTTGCGATGCGCGAAGTGCAGGCCGGTCGCGACCTGCACGCCCAGCTGGCAGACCACCAGCGGCGGCAGCGCGCCGCGCTTGTTGGCGATGACGTCCAGGGGCGTGCCCTCGAGCAGCTCCATGGTCATGAAGTACTGGCCGTTCTCCTGCCCGGCATCGTAGACCGTCACGATGTTGGGATGATTGAGCGCAGCCGCCGAGCGCGCCTCGCGCTCGAAGAACTTCACGGCGGTCGGATGCTGGCGGAGGTTCTCCGGCAGCCGTTTGAGGGCCACCTCCCGGCCGAGCTGGGTGTCCCTGGCGCGGTAGACCACACCCATGCCGCCGGCGCCGATCTGCTCCACGAGCTCGTATCGCCCGTTCGAGACCTGCGTTCGCCCATCGGCCGGGGGAGGCGTCGCGGTCGGGGCGGCCGGCGGCGGGCTGGCGCCCACGCTCGTGGCCCCCGTCTGCACCGCGGTCAGGCGGTGCTTGAGCGACTCGATGCGCGTGCTCACGTCGCCGTAGTGCAGGTCCTGTCTGCGGATGCTGCCCAGCACGTCGACGGCGTCGTCCAGCCGCCCCGCATCTTCGAGGAGCTTGGCGTAGCGGTCCTGCAGCTCGATGGGGAAGCTGCCGAGGCCCGCGCGCTCCATGGCGGCGTCGAACTTCTCGAGGGCGAAGTCGACGTTGCCCTGGTCGGCCAGCAGGGTCCCGAGGGTGCGGCAGACCTCGCTGTAGTGTGCGGCGCGGACGTCCACCTGCTGGAGCAGGTGGATCGCGCGCTCGGTCTGACCGAGGCTCATGCAGAGCTCCCCGGCCTCGTAGAAGTCTCCGTTCTTCTCGAGCAGGAAGAGCAGCTTCTCGTCGTCGCCGAGCTGGCGGTAGCACTCGATGGCGCTCTCGAAGTCGTAGGCCGCCTCGTGGCAGCGGGCCGCCGAGGCGAGGTCGCCCTGCTGGGTGTAGACCTCCGCGGCCCGACCGTAGTCGCCGGCGTCCTCGTAGAGCTGCGCGGAGGCGCCCGCGTCGGTCCCGTCGGCGAGGAGGTCGGCGGCTTCCCGCGTGGCCCCCGCCTTCTCGAGGAAGCGGGAGGCCGCCGAGTTGTCGCCGCGCAGCTCGGCCGCGCGGGCGCGCATGCGCAGTGCCGCCTGCTCCTGCCCCGCGCTCTCGAGCGCGCTGGCCGCGCCTTCGTAGTTGCCCTCGATGAAGTGGGGGACCGCCTCGGGGCAGTCCTCGATGGCCATCTCGGACTCGCGGCCGAGGTCGATGTTGAGCTTGGAGGCGCCCAGCTCCTCGATCTCGATGGTCTGCTCCATGGCGTGCCCGCTTCCGCCGATCGCCAACGTGTGCGTGCCCTTCGGCAGGTAGACGAAGGCCGGGCCACTGCCCAGGTAGCGCATCGAGTCCGGCTTGCCGCGCACCGCGACCTGCGCGTTCTTGGCGGGGTCTCCCATGTGGAGCACCGTGAGCTGCACCGCGCACTCCTTGGGCTGCAGATCGAAGGCGACGCGGGCCACCTCGCCCTTCTTCACGCGGACCTTGCGCTCTTCGAGGAAGTCACCCACCAGCTCTTCGCTCATCGAGTCGAAGAGGGGGCCACGTAGCGTCACGTAGTAGTGCGCCTTGCGAGCGGGCAGCCAGCGGAACAAGACCTCCTTGCCCTTGAGACGCTTCTCGGAGTAGTGGAGGTTCTTCAGCCGGTTGTTGATCTCGTCCTTGCTTCGGTGGTCCTCGCCTTCTTCCTTGCTCTTGATGCTGCTCTTGAATTTTCGAGGACTACGTGTCACGGAGACGGCGAAGAGCGCCCGGGTCTTGGGTGGGAGCTGCACCTTGACCTGCACGGCACCCCATCCCCTGACCACGAAGGCGACGATCATCGCCAGCAGGCTGCCCCAGACGGCGAGGGCGCGGGGGTTCCAGTCCGCGATCAGGGCCTGCTGGGCGGGGACACAGCCGCGGTTGCCCAGCACCTCGGCAACGTCCGTGCCTCGGCCCGACGCGCGGCGAAGCTCGACCATCACCCGCCCCTTGCCCGCGCAGCCGTCGCCGGTGACGAAGCTGCCCGGGTAGACCCGCGCGATGAAGACCGAGCCCGTGTCCAGGCTGTGGTTCAGCATCGCCACGGCGTCGGGATCGAGGGATCCCGGACTGTCGAAGTCCAGCAGCTGCCCGACGATCAGCGAGAGCTCCGGATCGAGATCCGGAGCCGCCAGGCGCTGATAGCGCGCGTCGATCGCCTCGGCGAGCCCGACCGCGATGGCCTCGAGGTCGACGTTCGTGGGATCGATCCAGCGGCCCAGGCGATCGCGCCATGCAGTGCTCCGCGTCACGCCCAGCAGGATCGCGCGCGGCCCGCCGGGCGGTGGGGCGCCGAAGCTGGCGAGCAGCGCTTCGAACTCTTCCCGGGCCTGCCCCGCTGCCGATCGACTTCGCCCCTCCGACTCCATGAGGAGCCTGGACCGGGCATCGACCGCGCGGAGCGCGCGCGCACCGCCGAGATGCTCGACGAGGGAGTACTGCTTGTCGGCCTTCTCGCCCCGCCCGAGCGTCTCGTAGAGCTCGCCCAGATCCTGGTGCAACGCGACGTTGGTGGGCTCGAGTCGAACGGCGCGTTCGAGCGTCTTCTCGGCGGCGGCGTCATCGCCCATGGCGCGCTCGATGCGGGCTCGGGTGCGCAGTCCGTCGGGCGTGGGACCCTCGATCTGCTCGGCCTCCTCGAGCAGCGGCAGCGCACGATCGTAGTCCTTCTCGCGCTCGAGGTTGCGGGCCAGAGCGCGCTTGGTGGGCGCGTGGCCGGGCTCCGCAGCCTCGACCTGCTCGAGCATCTTGCGCGCGTCGACGTAGCGACCGCTGTCCTCGTAGAGATCTGCGAGATCGCGCTTGATGTCGGGGTCGTCGCCGCCGAGCCGCATCGCGCGCTGATAGGCAGCCTCGGCGCTGGTCCGGTCACGCAGCGCCTGCAGGGTCTTGCCCAGGTCTCGCTCTCGCTCGACCGTGGAGCCGCCGACCTCGACGGAGCGTCGCAGATGCGGCTCGGCCGCGGCGTGATCACCCATGTCCTGGTGGAAGCGGCCCGAGAGATGCTCGGCGTCCGCCTCCACTCTCGGATCCGCGGCGACCGCCTGACGCAGATGTTCCATGGTCGACTCGCGGTCCATCAGCTCCGCGCTGCGCGTGGCGGCGCGCATGCGGACTCGCGCCGCCTCCGAGGGCTGGACGTTCGTCAGCTGGGTCTGCAGGAAGGTGGGATGGGGCGACGCGGGATCGAGGGACTCCGCTTCGGCCAGCGTCTGCTTCGCAGCCGCGGCGTCCTGGAGCGCGACCTGGACACGCCCCAGGCCGAGGGTCGCGTCCAGGTCGTTCGGCTCGACCTCGCGGGCGCGTCGATAGTAGGCCTGGGCTTCGTTGAGCTTTCCGCGGGCCTCCTGGACCTCACCGGCCGCGAGCATGAGCGCGGGGTCGGGCCTGGCCGAGTAGAGCTGCTCCGAGGCATCGCGCAGGATCAGCCGCCAGGCCTCTTCGCCTGCACCCCTGGCCGCGAGCACGCGCGCCTTCTCCTCGCGGGTCACGCCGTCTCGGGCGGCGGCCGTGTCGATCTCGGCACGCAGGCTCACTGCATCTGCGCTCTGATCACCGTCGAGCTCTCGCAGGGCGCGAGCCAGATGACCCGCATCGAAGGCGAGCAGGGCGCGCGAGCGCGCGGCCAGCTTCTCGAGGGCGATGTTCTCGGCGTCGGGCGGCCCGACGGGGCTGGCTCCGAGCGCCATGAGCAGCTCGCCGAGGGCGGTGCCGGCGCTCTCGGCCAGGGCCTTGGCCGCAGCCTGCTCACGTCCGGCGCCCAGCAGGCGGGCGTCGCTGCTGCGATGCAGTCGCAGCAGTACGTCGATCTCGCCCTCGCGGAAGCTGAGGTCGATCAGCACCGCGCGCTCTGCCCCCAGGCTGCGGGCGACGCCCAGGAGCTCGGGCGTCTCGGGCGTGGAGGCGACCGACCGTACGATGGCCCGACGTACTTCGATGCCGCGGAGCGTCTCGATGCCCGCTTCGCCGAGCCTTCGCTCGACCCAGTCCGCCACCGCAGGTGCGATGGGCTCGAGGTTCGCGGCGCTCTTCGCGCTGATGACGGCGACGGGCGTGGGAGGCCCGGTGTCCGCTGGCGTACTCTCGGCGAGCGCGGGGCCGGCGAGGAGCAGGGCGAGGCCGACCATCGCAGCCCGCCATCGTCTGGGATGGGCGCTCCAATCCGATTGAAATCTTCTGATCGAGCAGTTCATCGGCATCATGCGCGAAGGTCATCGGATTTCACCTGAGTCCGATTGAGAGGTTTCTCGGTGTCATCGCCTCCGGGTTCGTCCCCCCGAACGTGTTAGGCTCGGCACCGCAGGGTGCGCCCTACATCACCTACGCGGGAAAGCGTAGAGGTCACACTCCGGGCGGAATCGGCGAGGACGTTTCGGGCCGAGGAGGCTGCGAAGCGGGGAGGGAAGAGCCGGCGAACGAGGCGCTTCGGAGAGGCAACAGAGAGAGAAGAGAGGGATCGCGACGAGCGGGGAGGGCGACACGGTCAGCGGAGTCATCGTATCGCACTTCGGTGTCGACGAGGCGGTCCGCATCGAGGACGGAAGCACCAGGCGCGTCCGAGTGCGGAGGCGTGCACGCTACCTGGTCGGCCAGAAGGTGGTCGAGGAAGCGGGCGTGCTGCGGGCGCGCCCCACGCCCGGCGGGCGCGCGCGCCGTGACTCGGGCGCGCGGGTGCGCGAGGTCGCGGCCGGGCTGCATGTGCTGGGCATCGTTCTCGCGCCGCGGCCGGAGAGCCCTCAAGGATTCGTGGATCGGGCGATCGTGGCGGCCCGTGCGGCGGGGATCGAACCCTTCCTCGTCGTGAACAAGATGGACCTCGAAGGGGCGGGCGCGCTCTGTGCCTCGCTGCGTGAGCTCTACGGGGACGACCTGCTCGTCCTGCCCACCTCGGCGGCGATGAGCGAGGGTCTGGAAGCGATCGAATCGCACCTCGCGAGACCGCCCGCCGATGACGCCCGGGTGAAACCGCTGGAGGGCCGGCGCGGAGCCTTCATCGGCACCAGCGGCGTCGGCAAGAGCTCGCTCCTGAACGAGCTCTGCGAGGGACTCGACCTCGCCACCGGCGAGATCAACGAGGCCAGCGGGCTCGGCCGGCACGTCACCTCGAACGCCACGCTCCACACGCTGCGCGGCGGGGGCGAGCTGGTCGATACGCCGGGCTTTCGCGACTTCGGCCCCATGCGTGTGAGCGCCCGGGAGCTGGCGGATCACTTCCCGGGCTTCGAGGGGGCGCTGGATGGGGGGTGTCGCTTCCGCGACTGCATGCACCGGCGCGAGCCCGGCTGTGCGGTGCTCACGGCGGTCGAAGCCGAGGAGATCCCGGCGCATCGGCACGCCGCGTACGTCGACCTGCTCGACGAGCTCGAGGCTGCGGAGCGCGACGCGAGACGCTACTGAGCCGAGGCCTCCCCTTCTGGCGAGGGCGGACGCTCGCCCTTGGATTGGAGGGCCGCGTCTTCGGGCGTCTCGAAGCTCACGCGGCCGACCTTGCCCGAGCGCAGCTCGCCGAGCAGGGTCTCTGCGGCGCGTTCGACGTCGACGCGCCCGCCGCTCCTCAGGAAGCCGCGCTTCCGGCCGAGGACTTCGAGGATCTCCAGGTCGCCCTCCGGCAACGCCTCGATCTTGAATCGTGCTCGCAGGGCGGCGGGATAGCGCTCGGCGAGCAGTCGCACCGCGAAGCGCGCGACCTCGATGGCGTCGAAGGCGGTCTCGCGAATGGCGCCGCTCGCCGCCAGGATGTACGCGCCGCGCTGATCCTCGAGCCTGGGCCAGAGCACGCCGGGCGTGTCGGAGAGGCTGATGCCCCCGTCGAGGTGCAGCGTCTGCTGACTCTTCGTCACCGCGGGGCGATCGCCCACCTTGGCCGCCTTCCTGCCGACCAGGGTGTTGATCAGGGTCGACTTCCCGGTGTTCGGGATGACCACCACCATGCATCGCACCGTCTTGCCTGGCGCCACCCGATGCGGTGCGAGCCTTCGTGCAATCTTCGGCAGGCCCCGAGCAGCGCCCTTGCGGGTGGCATCGAGCGCGAGGGTCGCTACAGGGCCCCGGCCGGGTCCGCCTCCCTCCCTGCTCTGCTGCCTCTCTTCGCCCCCTTCACCCACTTCGCTCCCCCGCCCGCTCTCGAGCGCGCGCAGCCAGGCGCGGGTGGCCTCGGGATCGGCGAGGTCGGCCTTGCTCAGCAAGGTGATGCAGGGCTTGTCGCCTCGCAGCTCGGCGAGCATCGGGTTGCGGCTCGAGGCCGGCAGGCGTGCATCGAGCAGCTCGATGACCACATCGATCCTGGCCAGCGCCTTGGCGAGCTCGCGGCGCGCCTTGTTCATGTGCCCCGGAAACCAATTGATCGTCATGGCGCGGGCAGCATAGCGCCGGCCGTCGCGCTGGGGGTACAGTGGCCCGTGGCGCGGCGGTCGCGCGCCATTCGACGGGGGGGTGGATGTTCGAGTCGGTTCGGGAGTTGCTCGCGAGGCCTTCG
>CAZQMY010000014.1:0-32258 GCA_964594405.1 uncultured Spirochaetaceae bacterium
CGGTGGCACGCGCAATCGATCTCGGCCCAGGGGCGACCCTCGGCCGCAGCCGCTGCATCCGCGCGGACGGATCCACCGTCGGGGGCATCGATCCGGAACGCGACGCGCAGATCGCCGAGGCCGCGATCCCGCTGCTGACCGACGGCGGCCGCAAGAACATTCAGCTCGATGCCACCGCGAATCATCCGAAAGGCCTGAGCGTCTTCATCGAAGCCGCCGCCCCGCCCCCGCGGCTCTACATCGTCGGCGCGACCCACACCGCCATCCCGCTCTCGCGCATGGCCGCGATGCTCGGCTTCGAGGTCCACGTCATCGATCCGCGCACCCCCTTCGCCAGCCGCGAGCGCTTCCCCGAAGTGGATGACCTCGTGCTCGAGTGGCCCGACGAAGTGCTGGCGCGAGAGGCGCTGGACGAGCGCGCCTTCGTCCTCACGTTGACACACGACCTCAAGTTCGACGTCCCCACCCTGGCCATCGCCCTGCGCTCGAAGGCCCGCTACATCGGCGCCCTCGGCAGCCGACGCACGCACGCACGCCGCATGGAACGCCTTCGCGAGGAAGGTTTCGATGAAGCGGCGCTCGCCCGCATCCGCACACCCATCGGGCTCGACCTGGGTGCACGCTCGCCCGAGGAGATCGCGCTCTCCATCCTGGCGGAGGTCGTGGCGGTGCGGCACGGGCGCTCGGGCGCGGCCCTGGTCCTGCGCGAGGGATCGATCCACGGGGATGATGGCTGAGGACCGCCGGCAGCCGACCGGCAAGCGCGATCCGCGCAACGCGTTCGTGTCCGGGCTGATCCTGGCGGCTGGCCGCGGCGAACGCATGCGGAGGAGCGCGCCCCGGGCGGTCATCAAGCCGCTATTGCCCATGGACGACACACGCTCGTTGCTCGAGTGCGTCATCGACGCGGCGCTTGCATCGACGCTGGCGGAAGTCGTGGTCGTGCTCGGTCACGAAGGGGAACGGATCGAGCGCGCGCTGGGCGACGCGGACGATCCTCGTCTTCGCCGGGTGCACAATCCGCAATTTGCAGCCGGACAGAGCAGTTCTCTGAAGTGTGGGCTCCGGGCCCTCGATGTGCGAGCGCAGGGGGCTTGCGTTCTGCTATCTGATCAGCCGCATGTGAGCACGTCGCTGATCGACCGGATTGGAAGGGCCTTTCTGGACAGCGACGCGTGGATCGTCCGTCCGGTCCACGCGGGTGTTCAGGGACACCCCGTCTTCGTCGCGCGCGAGGCCTTCGAGGCGCTCTTCGCGCTCGAGGGCGACGCGGGCGCCCGAACCCTGATCCAGCGACACCCCGAGAGCCTACAGACAGTTCCCGTCGACGCTCCGCTGCCAGAAGACGTCGATACCTGGCAGGACTACGAGCGCCTGCGGTCCGTCCCCCTGCCACGGAATACGCCTCGCTCCACCCCGTAGACCCCGTCACCCGATCAGCAGCGCCCCCCGAAGATAGGACTCCGAAGCATGGCCATCGAAATCACCGAGAAGTTCTCCGTCAAGGCGCCCCCGAGCATGGTGTGGGACTTCGTCATGGATCCTCACGCGGTGGTGCCCTGCCTGCCCGGCGCAGAGCTCACAGAGCAGAAGGACGAGACCACCTACTCGGGCCAGGTCAAAGTGAAGCTCGGCGCCGTGAACATGAAGTACGAGTGCGAGGTCTCCTACGAGTCGGTGGACGAGGAGGCCCGCACCATCGAGATCGCCGGCTCGGGGCGCGAGACGGGCGGCGGCACGGCCAGGGGCACGGTGCTGATCACGGTGACGCAGCTCGAGGACGGCTCCACCGAGCTCGCCACGGAGGCCAGGGTGGACTTGACGGGCAAGGCCATGCAGATGGGGGCCCGGATGATCAAAGGAGTCTCGGCCCAGCTCTTCAAGCAGTTCGCCGCCTCCGCCACGACGCGCCTCGAAGCTGCGGCAGAGGCCTTCGCCCAAGGCGGCGACGCGCAGGCGGCCGCGGCCGCCGCCGTCCCGGCAGACGAGGACCAGGCCCTGGCCATCGCGCCGGTGATCGCGAAGACCTTCTGGCAGGCGGTGGTGGACTTCTTCCGCCGGCTCTTCGGCGGCGGGAAGGCCCGGGGCTAGCGCGAGGCCATGGGCGCGCTCAGCGGCTTCCGGGTCATCGACTGCGGCGAAGGCGTCTCGGCGCCCTACTGCGCGCGCCTCTTCGCCGACTACGGTGCGGAGGTGATCAAGGTCGAGCCGTCCCGGCGCGGCGACGCGAGCCGTCACATGGGTCCATTCAAGAACGACGTGCCCGACCCCGAGGCCGGCGGCCTCTTCCACCACCTCAACGCCAACAAGCGCTCCGTGCGCCTCGACCTGGACCGCGCGAAGGATCGCGAGCGATTCCTCGCCCTGGTGGCGAGCGCGGACCTGCTCATCGAGAACCACACACCGGCGGAGTGGGCCGCGCTGGATCTCTCGCCGGCGACGCTGCTCGAAGCGAATCCGCAGCTGGTGCTCGTCTCGATCACGCCCTTCGGCCACACCGGCCCCTTCGCGAGCTACCGCGGGAGCAACCTGCACGCCTTCCACCTCTCGGGCGCCAGCCACCGCTACTGCGGGCGGCCCGGCGAAGCGCCGCTCTGCCACGGCACCTTCTCCGCCGACTACTACGGCGCCGTTGCCGGAGCGGCCTGGGGGCTCGCGGCCCTGCTCGGGCGGGACAACGTAGGCGGCGGTCAGCACCTCGACGTGTCCAGCGCCGAGTGCATCGCCGCCAGCTTCACGGGCGCGTACAACATCGGCGGCTATGTGCAGGACGGACGATCGGATGCGCGCACGGGCGTGGGCATGCCCATGTGCGCGCCCGCCACCATCGTGCCCTGCAAGGACGGCCACGTCTGGATGCTCGCCATCGAGCCCGGGCAGTGGCAGGGACTCGCCCGCGTGATGGGCGATCCCGAATGGATGCAGCCGGACATCTTCCTCGACATGTTCGTGCGCGCCGAGAACGCGGACATGATCTATCCGCTCGTCTCGGAGTGGGCTGCGCAGCACGAGAAGATGGACATCATGGATCGCTGCCAGGCGGCCGGCGCTCCGGTGACGGCGGTCTTCACGATGGCGGAGGCCGCCGAGCACCCGCACCTGCACGCGCGCGACTTCTACGCTCGGCTCGACATCCCGGGCGTGGGCGTGACGCAGATGCCCGGCCGCGCCTTCGCGCTGCGCTGCGAGGCGGGCGAGCGCTGCGGCCCCACCTGGCCGGCACCGCGGCTCGGCGAGGCGGACGCCGAGCTCGACGCGCTGATCGCCGCGCATGCGCCCGCCCCGCTCGCCGCCGACGCCCCCAGGTCGCGGGATCGTCTCCCGCTCGAGGGTCTGAAGGTCGCGAACTTCGGCTGGGTCTGGGCGGGGCCGGTGGTGGGCCAGACCCTGGGATTCCTCGGCGCCGAGGTATACAAAGTGGAATCATGGGCGCGCGTCGACATGACGCGCGCCCTGCCCCCCTTCGGCGGTGACGAGGCCGGACCGAACAACAGCCTCTCGAACCACGCGTGCTGGGCGGGCAACGGCAGCGTCTCGCTGAACCTCAAGACCGGGGAAGGCCGCGCGCTGGCGCGCGAGCTGATCGCCTGGGCGGACGTGGTGATCGAGAACTTCGGTCCCGGCGTGATGGACGGCTTCGGACTCGGCTATGCCGCGCTCGCCGCGGACCACCCCGCGCTCGTCTACTTCTCGATGCCGGCCGCCGGCCTCTCGGGCCCGCTGCAGAGCGTTCGCACCTACGGACTCTCGCTGACCAGCCTGACCGGGCTCGACAGCCTGGTGGGCTATCCGGACGGCGCTCCGATTCCCGTGGAGAACGCGTACTCGGATCCCTACGGCGGAATCTTCGGCGCCTTCGCCGTGCTCGCCGCGCTCTGCGAAGTGCGCCGCTCGGGCCGGGGCCAACACATCGACTTCTCCCAGCAGGAGGCGGTGATGCAGATGGTCGGCGCCGCCTACATGGACTACGCGCTCAACGGTCGCGTGGCCGCGCCGCGCGGCAATCGCCATCCCTTGGACCGCGCGGCGCCCCACGCGGTGCTCCGTTGTGCGGGCGCCGACGACTGGATCGCGCTCTCGATCTGGAGCGATGAGGAGTGGCGGGTGCTCGGGCGCTTCATGGGCGATCCCGAGTGGGCCCTCGACACGCGCTTCGCGACCCTGGCCGGGCGCCTCGAGCACGCCGACGAGATCGAGCGGGCGCTCGAGGCGTTCACGCGCAGCCGCGGCCATCGCGCGCTGGCGGACGCGCTGCAGGCGGCCGGATTGTGCGCGACGCCGGTCCTCTCGATCGCCGACCTCGGCGAGGATCCGCATTTCGCCGAGCGCGGCACCTTCGTGCGCGTGCGCCATCCCCTCGGCTTCGACGAGACCATCTACGGCGCCTATGTGAAGACGAGCGCCACGAGGCCCCGGATCACGCCCGGGCCCGTCATCGGACAGGACAACGAGCACGTCTTCCTCGACCTGCTCGGGATGGATCGCGCGCGCTACGACGCGCTGCGGGCGAGTCGGGTCATCTTCTAGACCGGACCCCACGTTCTGGCACGGACCCACGGAGCCAGAGGCCCCGCAGGGCGAAGCCCGCCGCACGCGGTCAGGATTCCCGCTCTCCCGCCGATTCCTTCTTGCACGACGACCGCGAGAAGTGCTAAACCCGAATCCGATTCCGATTTTGGTTCGTATTCCGGAGCCCGGCATGGCCGCCAGACGGCGAAACGTGAAGCCCCAGAGCGCCCCGCTCGAGAGCGTGGCCCGCCCCAAGCAGGCCCGCAGCGAGGCCACCCTGCTCCGCATCCTCGAGGCCGCCGAGGGCCTGATCGCGAAGAAGGGCTTCTCCGAGATCTCGATTCCCGAGATCGTGCACCACGCGAACTCCTCGGTGGGCGGCTTCTATGCGCGCTTCAAGGACAAGAACGCCCTGCTCGGCGCGCTCGAGGAGCGCTTCTTCAGACGGCTCTCCGACCGCCTCGACCGCGTCTCCGATCCCGAGACCTGGGCCGGGACCGACCTCGAGGATCTGATCCGCGGCCTGCTCCACGAGCTGGTCAGCACGGCCGACGAAGAGCGCAATCTGATGGGCGCCATGCTCGCCCGGGGCGCCACCGACCCCGAGCTCCGGGACGAGACCGTGCGCTTCCGACGCGACGTCGCCCAGCGCATCATCCCGCTCTTCGCGGCACACACCCATCGGGTGCGCCATCCCGATCCCGCGCTGGCCATCGATCTCTGCGTTCAGCTGGCCTTCTCGATGATGCTCCAGCACATCGCCTTCGGCGGAACCCATGCCGGCGGCCGCACGCTCGCCGACGACCAGCTCGAATCCGAGCTGCTGCGCATGGTGCTCGGCTACCTCGGTCACGACGCAAGGGCTCCGGACGAAGAGGAGCCGAGCCGAGCTTGATTCACGTTGGCCCTCGGACGCCCACGCCACCACTCATCGCACTCGATCGACCGAGTGCAGCACAAAGGAAGATCCCTCTCATGGACTACGCACAGCACAACCCCATCCCCATGCCCGAGACCGGTGCCTTCCGAGAGCTGGAGAGCACCATCAACACCGTCTTCGACTGGCAGTACGCCCTCGAGCAGAAGGGCCTGCTCGCCCTGTACGAGAAGGGCAAGTCGCTGAACTGGAACGCGAGCGAGCTCGCCTGGGACACCGATGTCTCCATCGAGCGCATGATGAAGGATCGCGTGGCCGGCGGCGCGGGCGGCATGATCGCGAGCCTGCTCAATCCCCCCGAGACGCTCGACGACGAGGACAGCGTCAAGCTCCAGCTGCACATGAACTCGTTCATGCTCAGCCAGTTCCTGCACGGCGAGCAGGGCGCGCTCCTCGCGACGGCGAAGATCGTGCAGACGGTCCCCGAGGAGGAGTCGAAGTTCTACGCGGCCAACCAGGTGGCCGACGAGGCGCGCCACGTCGAGGTCTACCACCGCTACCTGACCGAGAAGCTCGGCCTCTCCTATCCGGTGGTGCCCAGCCTGCAGACCCTGCTCGACGACATCATCAGGGACCCGCGCTGGGACGTCACCTTCCTCGGCATGCAGATCATGGTGGAGGGTCTCGCCCTCGCCGCCTTCAGCCTGCTGCGCATGATGATGGCGGGCGAGCCGCTGATCCAGGACATCACGACCCGGATCATGGCAGACGAGTCGCGTCACGTGGCCTTCGGCGAGCTCTCGCTCCAGGACCTCAACAACAAGGAGATGACGAGCGCCGAGCTGCGCGAGCGCGAGGACTTCGTGATCGAAGCCACGTACCTGCTGCGCGAGCGGTTGCTCATGGACCCGGTCTTCGCGCGACTCGGCTGGGACGTGAAGCTCTGGACCGTTTGGGCGGAGACCACGCCCTTCATGCGCGGCTTCCGCCAGATGACCTTCTCGAAGATCGTCCCGAACCTGAAGCGCCTCGGCCTGCTCACCCCGCGTGTCCGCGAGGCCTACGCGAAGATGGACCTGCTCCGCTTCGAGCATCTCAAAGACTCGGTGGAAGAGGCCGAGCCCCAGCCGCCCGAGGAGCTGGTGAAGCTGATGATGGAGTTCTTCCAGAACAGCGCCGCCGCGAAGGCCCAGGCGCAGGTCTAGCCTGAGCGCTCGAGCCGGTGGGGGGCGGAATGCCCCCCGCCGCTTCTAGCGCGTCGATACACGTGCCCGGACGCTCGGCTCGTGTCCATCGCGCCGCGCCGCAGCGTTTCAGGACCAGCGGAAGTCCGGACGACGCGGCGAGCGGCCGGATCCACGCGGTCGGGTGAATCCCTGAATGGGTTCCGGGCGCGGTCTTCCGATGAGGACGGGCGGAAGGACCGGCCTCCATGAAGAAGACCTTCACCGTCGCGCAACTCCTGATCGCCCTGCTGACCGGCGCCGCGCTCGCGCAGACCGTGAAGGCTACGGCCGCGCCCTTTGCCCCTTCCGACGACGGGCTTCACCACACGGCGCTGGGCACCCTCCACTGGCCGCTCCTCACCCACACGCGTCAGCTCGCCGACCCCGAGCGTCAGCTCACCATCGAGCAGATCCTCGCCGCTGGCGACGACCTGCCCTGGGCGCCCGCGACGCGCGAGCTCGCCGTCGGCAGCCGGGTCGTCGAGACGCGCTGGTATCGCATGGAGCTCGCGCTGCCAGCGCTGGAAGGCGAGCGTTGGATCCTCTCCCATCCCTTTCCGCACTTCGGTGCCATCGACCTCTGGATCGTCGACGAGGGTACGATCCGCTCGCATCGGACGATCTCGAGCGCGACGCCGGTCCGGGACCGCCCCTTTCCCGTGCCGGGTGCGGCCTTCGTCATCCCGCCCAGCGATGAGCGCCCCATCAGCGCGTATCTGCGCATCACGCCGACGGGCCATGGTCTGCGATTCGACGACTCGATCATCGCGGGCTCGACCTTCGCCGCATGGGCCGATCGGGAGACGGCGATCTACATGGTCTGGGCCGGCGTCATGCTGGGCCTGCTCTTCTACAACCTGGTGGTCTTCGCGAGCACCCTGGACCGGACCTATCTCTACTACTGCGGCTTCATGGCCGCGTGCACGACCTACATGTTCGGGCTCTCGGGCCGCGGATTCCTCTACCTCTGGACCGACTCGCCGGTCTGGGATGCGCTCTCGCCGGTCTATGCCGGACTCGCCTCGCAGCTCTTCGCCTCGTTCTTCGCGCGATCCTTCCTGAGCCTCAAGGCGCACGCGCCTCGGCTGCATCGCGGGCTCTGCGTCCTGGAGGGGCTGATCCTCGCGAACGCAGCAATCAGCCTCGCGGGCTACTCGGACCTCGCCGCCTCGCTGATGACGATCACCGCGCTCTTCCTCTATCCCACGCTGCTCGTCAGCGGCGTCTTCAGCTGGAGAGCGGGCCTCCGCTATGCCCGCTTCTACACACTCTCGTGGATCAGCTTCTGCGCCTCCATGGTCTACTTCGCCCTGCTCGTGGTCGGCGTGTTCGAGGCGAGTGAGCACACCGGCTACTGGCTCCTCAGCGCCAATCTCGCGGAGGGCATCCTGCTGGCAACCGCCCTCGGCGATCGCATCAACAGCTTCCGCCGGTCCGTCGAGCGACTGAACCTGCACCTCGAGGAGGCCAGACAGGAGCTCGAGATCCGGGTGCAGGAGCGGACTACCGAGCTCGTCACCGCCCAGCGCAGGCTCGTCGATGCGGCGCGGCGATCGGGGATGGCGGAGATGGCCATCGGCGTGCTCCACGAGATCGGGAACGTGCTCAACACCGTGGTGACGCGCAGCAAGCACCTCGACGAGCGCCTTCGCGCCCTTCGGATCGATCGATTGCAGAATGTGGTCGATCTCATGCGGGACAACTCCGAGGACCTGGCGCGCTTCCTGAGCGACGATCGGGCGGGGCGCAACCTCGTGCCCTACGTCGACCTGCTGGCCAGGCACCTCGCGACGGATCGCGCCCAGATGCAGGAGGACCTCGCGAAGCTCGATCACGCGGTCGAGCAGATCCAGGACATCGTCAGTCGTCAGGGCGAGCTGGCCCGGCACCAGGGCGTCCGTGCGTCCGTGAACCTGCGCGAGGTGGCGAAGTCGGCGATCGACGCCTGTGAAGCCCGCGGCCTGCTCTCGGGGATCGAGGTGGAGCTGGATGCATCGAATCCGACCTTCGCGTCGACCGAGCAGTTCCACGTCGTCTTCATCCTCGAGCAGCTGATCGAGAATGCAGTCCAGGCCATGCGGGGCGGTGCCGCCGAGGCACGCAGGCTCAGCGTGGCCGTCCGGACGAGATCCGAGCAGGAGGTGGAGATCACGGTCGCCGATCGTGGACACGGCTTCGAGAGCGCGCTCGCCGCCCGCATCTTCCAGCACGGCTACTCGACGGATCCGACCCGACGCGGCTTCGGCCTTCATCATTGCGCCAACCTGGCGACCGAGCTCGGCGGGCACATCGAGGCCGAGAGTGCGGGCCCCGGGCACGGGGCGGTGTTTCGTCTCGTGCTGCCCGTCGACGGAGAGAAGACGGAGGCGGACGTGACGATGGTGAGCGATCCCGTCGAGGCATCGTCGGAGCCGGCGCCCACCGGACGAGATTGAGCGCAGAAGCGTCGATCGCCCCTGCGCCTCAGGGACCTGCCGGCTGGATCACGATCCCGAAGGTCTCGAGGCCCGGCTCCGCCCAGCGGCTCTTGTACGCGGAGTAGGCACCGAGGTCGTAGCTGTGCGCGCCGACCTCGCAGAGCCAGCCAATCATCTCGAGCTGCAGCGCATTGCCGAGGCTCACGTCGCGAAACGCGTCGTCGAAGCTGACCTGCAGGCCGCGAAAGTGGCCCCGCCGCAGACCGCCGTGGAGATAGCCCACACTCTGCCCGCCCCGCTCGGCGAGGATCACGCGCAGCTCGCCGGCGGCGGCGAGGCGCGGCCACATGCCCTCGTAGAAGGCGCGCATGTTGGGGCCGTCGGCGCCATTCCCGGCAGCCGACTTCCAGGTCCGCGACTCGATCTCGAGCACCTCGGCGTAGAGCGCAAGCCACTCGTCACCGCCGATGGCGTCGAGGCGGATGAAGCGGATCCCGGCCTCGCGGACACGGCGGAGTGTCGATCGGAGATTGCGGCGGAAGGCGGACGAGCGCCGCTGCGCCCAGGCATCCATGCCGCCCCGAAGCGACGCGACACGCCGCGTCGTCGGTGCGAGTCGCCTCGCGGCGAATCGCCCCTCGAGCCTCTCGAGCATCGGAACGAGGCGCGCGCGATCCAGCGGCAGGCCCAGGAGTACGACCGGCTCTGGCTCGGCGCGCAGGGCGCTGGCCAGCAGGGCCGGCGCGCCCTCGCCGATCAACGGGGACGCGAAGCCCCACATGTTCTCGAGTGGCTCGAGGTAGGCCAGCCCTTCGCCCGAGTCATGCCTTGCGAGCAGCACGCAATCGTCGCCCCTGGACGCGAAGAGCAGCGGCCGCTCGGGCGCGAAGGCGTCGTGATAGGCGAGCTGCCAGGCGCTGCCGGAGCAGAAGGGAGCGATGGCGTGGTCCAGGGCCACGCAGCGATCGAGGCGGGGGGCGTGCGCCTCGAGTGAACGACGATCGATCCGGGCGAGGGTCATGTCCGGAGGTCGAGTGTGACCGGGCCCAGGGGGCCGGACAAGCGCACCGAGGCGTGCGAGCCTTGGCGGTCACGCGGATCTTGCCGGACACCGGCTGTTCACCGTGTGCACGCGATGCCCGTCCGGGTTGCCCTCGCGCTCGGGTCGCTCATGCTCCAAGTCTTCGAATCCGAAAGGGAAAAGGCAGCTCTAAGCGCTTGGCCCCGGTCTTGCTTCGACCGGGGTCTAAGCAAGGGCTCGCGTGAGTGCGCGAGCCAGAGTGCCCGGGAGACCCGCCATGCATCAGCCGCATTCACCCCCCTCGACGGCCGCGCGCAGAGCGCGCGCAAGCCGAGTCGGTCTCTCCACCGCCGGCGCCGCCATCGGCGGATTCGTCGTCGGCGCACTGATGGGCGGCGGCTGGGGCGCTCTCAGCGGCCTCGCCCTCGGCATCCTGCTGGCTCGCAGCTACGAGGCCCAACGGGAGGTCGAGTCCCTGGCGGCGCAGGTCGCCCGGCTCGAGGACGACCTGACGAGCTTCGTCGCGCAGGCGCCGCAGGAAGAGGCGACCGGCGCTGCGACGGACATCGCCCCGGAGCAACCGCGCACCAGGGCCGAGGCGCTCCCGGCGCCGCCTTCGGCGCCGGGCGAGCAGCCCATCACCGCGCCCGAGCCACCTCAAACGATCGTGCCCTCGCCGCCCCCGGACGCGCCGGCGCGGACCGTCCGCGTGCCCTCGCCCGCGCGGTCCCGGCGACGCGATCCCGTGGAGCTGGCCTTCGCCCGCGTTCGCGACTTCTTCTTCGGCGGCAACACCGTCGTTCGTGTCGGCGTGGTGGTGCTGCTGGTCGGCATCGCGCTGCTGGCCAAGTGGGCCGCCGACAACGCCCTCTTCCCGCTGGAGGCGCGCCTGGCCTCCGCTGCGCTGATCGGGCTGGGCCTGGTCGCCACCGGCTACCGCCTGCGCGAGACCCGTCCCGGCTTCGCCACCACGCTCCAGGGGGGCGGCATCGCCTCGCTCTTCCTCGTGATCTTCAGCGCCTACCGGGTCTTCGAGCTCGTGCCGGCCTCGATGGCCTTCGCGGGCTTCGTGATGATCGCCGCCTCGGGCGGTGTGCTTGCCGTCGGTCAGCGCTCCCAGCCCTTGATCTTCATCGGGGCGCTCGGCGGCTTCGCGGCGCCGATGGTCGCCTCCACGGGCAGTGGAAATCATGTGGTGCTCTTCACGTACTACCTGGTCCTGAACCTCGCCATCGCGGGCGTCGCCTTCAAGCAGGCGTGGCGCCCGCTCAACCTGCTCGCCTTCGCCTGCACCTACGGCGTCGCCACGGTCTGGGGCATCCTGGAGTATCGCTCCGAGGACTACGCGAGCACCCAGGCCTTCGTGATCGCATACCACGTGCTCTTCACGCTGATCGCGATCCTGCACGCACACCGACAGCCTCCCCGTCTCCGCGGGCTCGTGGATGGAACGCTCGTCTTCGGCACGGCCATCGTGACGCTGCTCGCACAGGGGCGCCTGCTGGCCGAGAGCACGCTGGGGCTCGCGCTCTCGGCCGCCGCTCTGGGCGCCTTCTATGCGGGGCTGGCGAGCTTCTTCTGGCAACGGGAGCGCGAGCGGATGCGCCTGCTCTGCGAGGCCTTCCTCGCCCTGGGCGTGGGCTTCGGCACCATGGCGATCCCCTTCGCGCTCGAGGACGCGCTGACGACATCGCTCGCCTGGGCGCTCGAGGGCGCAGGCCTCTACTGGGTGGGATCGCGTCAGGATCGTCGCCTGCCGCGCCTCTCGGGCGTGCTCCTGCAGGCCCTGGCGGCCATCGCCTTCTTCGGGGCCCTCGCGGTCAAGGAAGGCGCCAGCGAGCCCGTCGTCGCGGTGGTGAACGGCCGCTTCCTCAGCTGCCTCGCCCTCGCCGGCTCGAGCCTGTTCATGGCCTGGCGCGCGCACCGCGATCAGAGCGTCGGCAGCGACGTGCCGCGCGGCGCCATCGGCGGGCGCGAGGCGCGCCTCAGCCAGGGGCTGATCGGCTGGGGCCTGCTCTGGTGGGCGGGCGGTGTCATCGCCGAGCTCGAGGACTTCCTCCCCGATGACATCTACATGCCCGCCGCGCTGGTGATGGGGATCGCACTCTCCGCCTTCGCCCTCGAGCGGGGCGGCCATGCGCTGCGTTGGCTGCCGGCGCGGCTCAGCTCGCTGGCGGCCATCCCGCTCGCCTTCCTGCTGCTTCCCGCCATCATGAATCAGAGGCAGGGGCTACTCGAGCACGGCGGCGTCATCGCCTGGCCGCTCTGCCTGGGCGCGATCTACTTCGCCCTGCAGAAGCTCGAGGGCGCGGCGGTGCCGACCGTACGCCTGGCGCACGCGCCGGCCCTCTGGCTGCTGTCGACGGTCGTCAGCCTGGGCATGGGCGCATTCGCGGCGGAGACGCTCGGGCTGGGCGACGATTGGGCCGTGAGCTTCGCCCTCGCCGGGTTGGGGGGAACGCTGCTGATCAGCTTCACCCTCGCCGAACGCGGCCTCGGCGCATTCGCACGTCACACCCGATTCCAGCTGGTGGCGGGCGCCGCGCCCATCATCGCGGTGGCGCTGGTGACGGGAGGCTTCGCTGCCCTCGGCAATGCGGGGGATCTGGCGCCGCTGCCGCACCTGCCCCTCCTCAACTTCCTGGACGCTGCGCTCGCGATCATCGTTCTGGCCGCCATCCGATTCAACGGACGCGTCGCGGAGCTTGCGCCGGAGATCATGACCGGGCCCCTCGGCCGGGCGCGTGTGCCGGCAGCGCTGGCCTTCGGCTTCCTCTGGATCAACGGCGTCCTCGCCCGAGCGGTGCACCACTACGCCGACGTGCGCTTCGACGGCGGAGCGCTCTGGGACTCGACGCCCATGCAGGTGGCGCTCTCCATCACATGGAGCTCGGTGGCGCTGGCCGCGATGTGGCTCTCGACGCGCCGCGGATGGCGGCTGGCCTGGATGGGCGCCGCCACACTGCTCGGCGTCGTGGTGATCAAGCTCTTCCTCGTCGACTTGTCCCAGCTCGGGACGGGCGCGCGCATCCTCACCTTCCTCGTGGTGGGCGGGCTCCTGCTCGTGGTGGGCTACGTCTCGCCGGTGCCACCCGGTGAAGACGAATCGCCGCGCGATCCGCGGGGCGGCGCCGGCCCAGGGGGCGAAGACGATGTGGCGCTCGCGGGCGCTCACGGCGGCGGGGAGTCCCGATGAGCCGTCCGCTGCCTCTGCACCCGCCGGGCATGCGACTGAGCGCATTCCTGCTCTGTCTCTGCGCCTGCATCGCGACGAAGCCAGCGGCATCGGAGGCGGACGTCTCGCCGCTTCGTCCCGAGGACTTCGCCTACGGGCGCACGCTGCGGCCCTCCGCGGACGGCGCGCTCCAGACTGCGCTCCTCGATCGCGTCGTCTACGAGGGCGTGGTCTCGGAGGCGCTGCACGACATCCGCGTCTTCGACGCCACGGGTCGGCAGGTGCCCCACGCCCTGCGCGCCAGCGGACGGCCGCCGGCCGCACCGCAGACCATGCGCCTGCCCGTCTTCGCGCTGCCGACGCGCGCCCCGGCCGCGCCGGAGTCGGCCTGGGGCGTCGATGCGGAGGTTGGCGAGGACGGCGCGGTGATCCGCCTCCGTGCGCGAGCAGAGATGGCGGCGCCCGAGTCCGCAGCGCCCGAGTCGGGCGCGACCGCCTATCTGCTCGATGCCAGCGGCGCGCCGGACGCCATCCTGCGCCTGGACCTCGAGCTCGACGCGCCGCCGGGCAACTTCATGGCCATCCTGCGCGTGGACGCGAGCAACGACACCTCCGTGTTCCGTCCGCTGGTCGATCGGGCGAGCATCGTCCGGCTCGAGGAGCAGGGGCACTCGATCCAGCGGCTCCACGTCGATCTGCCCCGGGCGCGACAGAAATACCTCCGTCTTCGCTGGATGGAGGACTCGCCACGGCTGCCGATTCGCGGCGTGACGGCGCGGCTGGCGGCCCGCGCGGTCGACATGCCCCTCGAGCGCCTCCGGCTCGAGGGTGAGCCCGTCGACGGGCGCCCGGGCACCCATCGCTTCGAGATCGGCGGCCCGCTGCCCATCGAGCACGTGCAGGTGCTGCCATCGGATCGAAACGACCTGATGCGCGTCGAGCTGCGCGGCGCCCGCGACCGCGAGGGACCCTATCGACTACGCTGGGCAGGGCTGATCCATCGCTTCGAGGGTGGGCTCTCGCCGATCTCGGGCGCGCCCCTGCAGAACGACCCGATCCCCTGGACGCATTGGCCCGATCGCTTCATCGAGGTCGTCGTCTCGCCCCAGGGCGGCGCGAGGGAGGCCTCGGCGCCGCAGCTCGAGGTCGCGTGGGCGCCGCATCAGCTGCTCTTCGTGACACGCGGACCGGGCCCCTATCGACTCGCCTGGGGGCGCGCGGATGCGCCCGATCGCGCCTTCGACGCGCCCCGACTGCTCGAGCGGACGCGTACGCCCCTTCGCGAGCTGCCGGCGGCCAGCGCCCAGATGGGCGAGCCCGCTCCCCTGGGCGACGCCTCCGTGCTCGAGCCCGCGCCGAGGTCGGTCCCGCCGCGAACCGTCGCGCTCTGGATCCTGCTCGTGCTCGTCGTGGTGGCCGTCGCGGGAATGAGCCTTCGCCTGATCGGCGAGATCAAGGCATAGCGACGCTGCGCCAGGCCCCACCGTGGCGGGCGGGGATCGGGCGGGTACGCGACGCCGATGGGGCGATCCGCTTCTCGAAGAGCGCCAGCGCACGCGCCACGGCCTGGTCCATGTTGTAGTAGCGGTAGTCGGCGAGTCGTCCGGCGAAGAGCGTGCCCTGACCGAGCGCGTCGGCCGCGGCTCGATAGCGCCCCAGCAGTGCCTGGTTCTCGGCCCTGGGGATCGGATAGTAGGGCTCGTTCACACCGGCCACGTAGGCCTCGGGATGCTCAACGGCCAGGGTCGTGCCGGCGCAGCGCTGAGCCGTCATGTGCTTGAACTCGCTGATGCGCGTGAACGTGTGCTCGCTCGGATAGTTGACCTGCGCCACGGGCTGCTTGAGCTCCACCGGCTCATGGCGGAAGTCGAAGCGCAGGCTGCGATAGGGGAGCGCCCCGAAGCGATGGCCGAAGAAGGCGTCGATCATGCCCGTGTAGATCAGCCGGCGCGGGCGGATCTGATCGCGGACCTCTTCGAAGGGCGTCCCCAGCATCAGCCTGACCCTCGGGTGGTCGAGCATTCGCTGGCACATCGCCGTATAGCCCAGCCTCGGAAGCCCCTGGAACTCGTCCTGGAAGTAGCGGTCGTCGCGACTGATGTGGACGGGCACGCGGGCGCTCACCGAGGCGTCGAGCTCCTCGGGCGAGCAGCCCCACTGCTTCTGCGTATAGCCCAGGAAGACCTTCTCGTAGACGTACTCTGCCAGGCTCCGCAGCTCCGTATGCGGGCTCTTGCGAAGCTCGAGGATGGGCACCTTCCGCCCGAAACCGTATTGCTCGATCAGCGCGCGCTCCACACGGGCGGCGGACTCCGCCGGCCAGAGGCGATGCAGCGCGTTGAGGTTGAAGGGCACGGGAACCGACTCGCCCTCGACCACCGCCTGGACCCGGTGGTAGTAGGGGATCCACGCCGTGAAGCGCGAGAGGTAGTCGAAGACCGCTCGCGAACGCGTGTGGAAGATGTGGGGGCCATAGCGGTGGACGAGGACACCGTGCGCGTCGAAGTGGTCGAAGGCATTGCCCGCCACGTGACGCCGTCTTTCCACCACCAGGACGGTCTGATCCAGCTCGTTCGCGATGCGCTCGGCGAAGGTGCACCCTGTCAGCCCGGCGCCGACGATCAGCCAATCCACCTGCATGATCGATCCGTCTCCTGCCGAGCCTAGAGCACGAAGCGATCACTCGTGCAGTTGTAGTAGTGGACCTTCTTGTAGTCCTTCAGCATCCGGCGGATGTTCTGTGCCGTCCGCTTGTCGTTGTTGTAGAGCGGGATGACCACGTTGGCGTTCTTGTCGGGCAGTGGCCGGCGCAGGTAGCGTTGGCTCTTGAACTCGCGGTTGTCGTCGTAGACGATGACGTCCTTCCCCGGGAAGAAGTCCGAGGATCGGTCGTGCGAGACGATGGTGACGTCCTTGCGGCCGAGTCGATCCAGCAGGTTGTACATCGGGATGATGGCCACCGACTTCATCACGACGACGGGATCACCGTCCATCATCACGTGGTCCGACTCCGGATAGTCGGTGCACTTGTAGTAGCCGAAGAGGTCCTTGTAGGTGACGAGGATGTCCTTGGCGACCTCGTAGGGGATGGGCGACCGGTACTTCGGGCGCACGTCCGCCAGCAGCTTCAGGTAGTCGGCGTTGCGATGCAGCACGGCGTAGCGGACGGCATCGCGGGTGTAGTTGGCGAGGAAGCGCCAGACCAGCCGCTCCGGGAAGTACTTCAGCACGACGTTGATCCGGCTCGTGAGCATCTGCCGCACCTTGTGGTTGTAGGTGCGATTGACCGGCGAGTAGGAGTGGTAGACGATCAGGTCCGCCACCTGGACGACCTTGTAACCGTTCGAGATGATCTGCAGGCCGAGATCGAGGTCCTCGCAACCGAACCAGTTCTCCTCGTCGTAGCCGTAGGAGAGTGCGTCGCGGCGATGGATGGCCCCGGAGCCGGTGAAGAGGTGGTTCTTTCGGCCCGCAATGGAGCCGGGCGTCTCGTGCGGCCCGTCGTAGACATAGCCCGGAGGCACGATGTTGCACGCAATGGCGCCCAGATCGGGATTCAGGGCGAACCACTGAGCGGCCTTGTCGAGCACCTCCGGCGTCGGGTAGGAGTCGTCGTCGATGGTCAGCACGAGCTCGCCATCGGACTCGTCGAGGATCCGCTGGCGCCCCCGGGCGATGCCGATGTTGCGATCTTCGAAGATCACGCGGAAGGGATCGTCCAGCTCGCGGAGGATCTCACGGCTACCATCCGTCGAGTTCTGATCGAGGATCACCACCTCGAAGTCGGGGTAGATGATCTTCTTCAGGTGGTCGAGGGTGGTCTTCAGCTCGGCCACGCGGTTGTACGAGAGAAGGCTGATCGTGAACTTCGGACGTGAAGCGGACATGGGCATCGAATCTCCCTTGAGCGATGGCGCCGTGGGCAGCGTTCGCCTCCTGCGATCGCTGCCCTCCGTTCATCGGCCCCAGCACCGCCCGCACTTATGGTCTTTCTTGCCGGATGATGAAGTCTCCGCGACTGCCGGCCGCTTCTCGAAAGGGGCGCGGCCCAGGGAGACCTTCTCGTGAGCGAAGCGGGCATCGACCGACTCGTCGCCCGGGGCCTCGCGCGCTACCGCGCGCGCTACTGCGAGGAGAATGTCTGGCACATCTGCGCGCCCGATCTGCTCTCGGGCCGCAGGGCCTGGGTGATCTTCGTCTCGAACGATGAACGCGAGGTCGCCGTCTGGCATCAACGCGCGGCCAGGGGCGAAGAGGCGCCGATCCTATGGGACTACCACGTCGTGCTCTGGGTCGAGCCGTCGGAGGGCGAACCGGGCGAGGGCCTCGTGCTCGATCTCGACTCCCGGCTGCCGCTTCCCTGCCCGGTCCGGCTCTGGCTGCAGGCGAGCTTCCCCGAGCTTCGAGAGGAGTACGCGCGCTTCCGGCCGCGCTTTCGCGTGATCGAGGCGGCCCGATATCGCAGCGCGCTCTGCACGGATCGCAGCCACATGCGCCGTGCCGACGGCCACTATCGCGCGCCGCCGCCCGAACGCGAGCCCATCGGCCAGGGCACGAACCTGATGCGATTCGTCGACATGCGCCGCCCCTTCCTCGGCGACGTGCTGGACCTGCCCGGGCTGCTGACACGCCTCGAGGCCGTCGCCCCACCGCCGCTCCTCGCCTTCGGGCGCCCGCCCAGGCGTCGGCGGCTGCCCCTCTGCCCCGAGCTCGAGTGCTGGCTGCTCGACGACGCCCTCGACCTCGAAGCCGAGTGCCGGAAGCTCTCCGAATGCGATCCGCCGCCCTACTGGGCGTTCTGCTGGGGCAGCGGCCAGGCGATGGCGCGCTACCTGCTGGATCATCCCGAGGCCGTGCGTGGCCGCGTGGTCGTGGACTGGGGAGCCGGCTGCGGGGTTGCGGGCGTGGCGGCAGCGCGTGCGGGCGCCCGCCGCGTGGTCTGCATCGACACCGACCCCGATGCGCGGATCGCCTGCGAGGCCAACGCGCGGCTGGCGGGCGTCGAGATCGAGACGTCGCTCGTCGTCCCCGAAGAGGCCGACGTCATGCTGGCCTGCGACGTGCTCTACGAGCCGAGCAGCCACGCCTGGCTGCGCGAGCGAGCTCGAGGCGGACTCGAGGTGCTGCTGAGCGATCCGCTCCGAGCCAGCAGCCCGCCGATCCCCGAGGCGCCGATCGCAGGCTATGCGGTTTGCACCCTTCCCGACGTGGACTCGCCGTCGACGTCGGCGGTGGTCTTCCGGCTCGATCCGGACCTCAGCGTCCCTTGAACTCCGCGGGGCGCTTCTCCGCGAAGGCCTTCGGGCCCTCCCTGGCGTCCTCGGAGCCCAGGACACGCTGCCCGAGCGCCTTCTCGAGCACGAAGCCCGACTCGAGCCCCAGGGAGCGCACGGCGATCTCCTTCGCGGTCTTCATGGCCAGGGGGCCGTTGCGCGCCATGCGCTCGGCCAGCTTCAAGGCCGTCGGCATCAGCTCGTCGTGGGGCACCACCTGATAGATCAGGCCCACCTCGTAGGCGCGCTGCGCGTCGATGTTCCGCCCCGTCAGCAGCAGCTCCATGCAGATCGACCAGGGGACCTGCTTCGGAAGTCGGATATGCGTCCCGCCCAGGGGCACGAGGCCCCACTTCACCTCGCCCAGTCCGAAGGTGGCGTGCTCCGAGGCGATGCGGATGTCGGTCCCGAGCAGCATCTCCATCCCGCCCGCGATGCAGAAGCCGTTCACCGCGCAGATGATCGGCTTGAAGACGTCCGAGAACTGGCGCTTGGTGGTGTCGTCGAAGCCCAGCGTATCGCCGCCGGTCAGCATCGGGGCGGCCTCCTTCAGATCGAGGCCCGACGAGAAGGCCTTGTCCCCGCTGGCCGTGAGGATGCCGATCCACAGATCCGGATCCCGGTCGAACTCGGCCATCGCTTCCTCGATGCCCATCAACATGTCCATGGTGAGCGAGTTCAGTGCGTCCGGCCGATCGATGGTGATGACGGCCACGTGGCCCTGGTTCTCGTACTTGATCGTGGAGGGAAGGTCCAATTTGTCGCTCCCGGCCGCGTGGGGCCTGCTCTTGCTCTTTGTCGGATGGGGTTGGTGTCGGCTCGAAGCTCGCGGCGGCGCCCTCAGGAGGCGGCGCGTTTGAACTTCGGGAGGCTGACCTCGTCGGTCACCGCTTCGAAGAAGACCTGAACGGGCAGGCCGATCCGAAGCTCGGTCGGCGCCACGTCGTCGACGACGGAGAGCAGGCGGACGCCCTCCTCCATCTCGACGACCGTGCACGCGTAGGGGGCGTCCTCGGCAAAGGCGGGGTGCAGGGGGCGCTCGACGACGGTCCAGGTGTAGACCTCTCCCCGGCCGCTGCTCCGCTCCCAGCTCCACTGCCACGAGCCGCACTCGGCGCAGAGCTCGCGCGGCACGTGCCGCCATGCGCCGCACTCGCCGCACCTCTGGAAGCGGAGCTCGCCGGCGCGGCAATAGCCGTAGAAGTCCTTGGCGAAGCCTTCGAGCTCCGGAAGCGGCTTCTCGTAGTCGCTCACGGCGTCCTCCTCGCTACCGCCTGAGGATGGCGATGCTGCCATCTCCGAAGTCGCCCCAGCCCGTGACCACGCCGATCTCGGCGTTCTCGACCTGCCGGCCCTGGGCCTCGCCTCGTAGCTGCCGCACGGCCTCGACGATGTGGCTGATGCCGAGGACGTGAGCCTCGCTCAGCAGGCCACCGTGCGTGTTGACGGGCAGCGCGCCGCCGAGCTCGATCCGTCCGCCCTCCACGAAGTCGCCGCCCTCGCCGCGCTTGCAGAAGCCGACCTCTTCGAGCTGCTGGAGCACCTCGAAGGTGAAGCAGTCGTAGATCATCGCGAAGTCGACGTCGTCGGGAGTGACACCAGCCTTGGCGAAGGCCTCGGGCGCGGCGATGGTGAGACCCGTGCGGAAGAGGTCGCGGCGGTTGGTGATCTCGTCGGCCGGATAGGGCTGTCCGCAGGCCCCGGCCATCAGATGGACGGGTCGGTTGGGCATGTCCCTGGCGCGCTCCGCCGTGGTGACGATCACCGCCGCGGCACCATCGGTCTCGAGGCAGCAGTCGAAGAATCGATAGGGGTCCGCGAGCATCGGCGAGGCGAGATAGTCGTCGAGGGTCATCGGCTTGCCCCTCATCACCGCCGCGGGATTGAGCTGCGCGTGCTTGCGCATGGCCACCGCGATGGCGCCGAGCTGCTCGGGCGTGGTCCGATACTCGTACATGTGCCGCCGCGCCATCAACGCATACCACTGCGGCGGTGCGGTGAAGCCGAAGGGCATGTAGTAGTCGCGCGCGATGGCGCCACCGGGAATCGACGAGAGGTCCTGCGAGACGGTCTGGCGCACACGCGCGCCCGAGAATCCGTTCCAGCCTCCCGGGATCAGCACGTAGTCGGCCATGCCCGTCACCACCGCGGAGGCCGCTGCCTGCAGCGAAGCGGCCGGCGCGGCGCCGCCCATGTGGATCGTGGCCGCGTAGCGGAGGTTCTCGCAGCCCAGATTCGCCGCGAGCTCCTCCGCCTTGCCGAGGTTGGGAAAGGGCATGATGCCGTCGATGCGCGCCGGCGAGAGCCCGGCCTCCGCGATGGCGTTCATCGACGCCTCGAGCTGGAGGCCGAGCTGCGTCTTGCCCGAGCCCGGCTTCCTGCAGAACCCGGTCTGGCCGATGCCGACGATGCAGGCCTGATCCTTCACGTCTCTCCTTCCCAGAACGGCCCGGCGGCGGTCCTCCAGCGAGCCGGGTCGACCGCCACCGCCGGGTGATCAGACCCGCTTCTTCGTATCGATCTTCGCCAGCCGGGCGAGGTTGGCGCCGAGCCAGCCCGCGCGCATCTCTTCCGTGATCTCCATGTAGCCCCACTGCTCGCGGAGCTCCTCGGGGATCTGGACGTTGCGCAGCCAGTCGATCACGCGCGACATGTCGTCGAAGGGCAGATCGAGCCCGCAGACGATCTTGCTGTGGTCCATCCACTGCAGCGCGGTGCCCAGAAAGTGATAGCCGCGATAGGGCGAGCGCTGGAACCAGCCGATGATGCCGCTCATGGAGACGTAGAGGTTCTTGTGCTTGCCCGCGAGGCCGATGAGCTCCTCGGTGTTCGGCCAGCCCGTGTGATAGGCGATGATCTTCAGGTCCTCGAAGTCGTTGAGGATGGCATCGAGGGTGCCCGGCATGGAGTGGGCGGAGGGCTGCGGCACGACATAGGACATGCCGGTGTGCATCGTGAGGGCGATGTCGAGCTCCTGCGCCTTCTCGTAGAAGGGCCACATCCGCCGATCGTCCAGAGGCGCGACGTCGTCCGGAGCGTAGACCTTGCAGAGCTTCGCGCTGCGCTCGTTGACGAGGAACTCCAGCTCCCAGAGCGCGTAGTCCATGCCACGGCGAATGGCCGGCCCACAATTGGCCTCCAGATACATCCGCCCCTCGTAGGGGGCGATCTGGTCGACCATGAACTGGTTGGTGGAGAGCTGGACCGTATGACCGCTGATGTCCCCCATGCCCTCACGCAGACAGAAGCACACGTCGACCCGCGCTTCGTCCATGTACTTGATGAGCTCGCTGGCCAGCGGGTGCGGCCACTCGCCGGTGAGATCCCGTCCCGACCAGGCGCGCATCACGCCGTCCACGCTGTCCCACCAGCGCTGGTTGCCGGGGTAGTAGTTGACCTCGGCCAGGGTCTGCGGATTCATGAAGTGGCACTCGGAAAGGGCGACGAATGAGTCTTCGTTGGACATGTTCTCCTCCTCGCTGAAAGCCGCATGGACCCCTGGCGGGCGGCCTGCGGGTGACGTCCGGGTTGGGACGGTGGGAATGGATCGTGGTCATGGGCGCTGGGGATCCGGCTCCGCGGCTACTGCCCCGCCTTCTTCAGCAGGCTCCACACCCGGTTGGGTGCGGCCGGGACTTCGTTGGCCTTCACGCCCAGCGGCGCGAGCGCGTCGTTGATGGCGCACATCACCGCCGCCGGCGTCGTATGGATGGCGCCCTCGCCGCAGCCCTTGGCGCCCAGCGGCGTGAAGGGCGAGGGCGTGCAGACCTCCGTCTTCTCCACGACCGGGACCTCGTTGACCGTCGGCATCAGGTACTCGACGAAGGTCGTGGAGAGCGGCTGCGCGTCGGCGTCGTATGCGTACTCCTCGTAGAGCGCGGCTCCGATGCCCTGCGCCACGCTGCCATCGGTCTGCCCCTCGACGGTGCGCGGATTGAGCCGCGTCCCGCAATCGTCCGCCAGGCAGTAGCGCTGGATGTCGACGAACCCTGTGTCCTTGTCGATCTCCACCTGCACGACGTGGACCGCATGGGCGGCCGTCAGATAGCTCTTCGCGCGCCCCTCGTCGTCTGCGGGCGTGCGGCCCGCAGCGGTCCAGACATAGGTGGCCTCGGGTCTGGGATCGATGTGCGGGGGCAGCAGATTGCTGGCGCCCAGCATCGCACCGGCCACCTCGGCCACGCCCATCTCGTAGCCCTCCATGCCCTTCACCCGGAACTTCCCGTCGACCAGCTCGATGTTCTGCGGCTCGGTCTGCATCAGCCCGGCGACCACCTGACACATCTTGTCGCGGATCTTCTCGCAGGCGCCCAGCACCGCGCCCGTGATGGCGACGCCGAGGCGGCTGCCGCCCGGGCCGAAAGAGGGCGGCGCGGATTGGGTATCGAGCATGACCACGCGGATCTGCTCGAGCTCGGCGCCGAAGTAGTCCGCGACCAGCTGCGAGACCAGGGTGTACTGCCCCTGCCCCTCCGACGAGAAGCCGACGCGCACGGTGATGGAGCCCAGGATGTCGATGCTCACCGTGGCGCCTTCGGGCACGCCCGTGCCCTGCATGCCGACGATCGCGTAGGCGTTCCAATCGAAGACGCCCGGCTCGATGGCGCTCGCCACGCCCACCCCGACGATGCGCCCGTCTTCGCGCGCCCTGGCCTGGGCCGCGCGCATCTCCTGGTAGTCCGCCAGCTCGAGGGCCTTGCTGAGCACCAGCTCGTAGTCTCCGCTGTCGTACTCGTTGCCGCTCGGGATGGTGTAGGGGAAGGCGTCTGCGGGGATGAAGTTCCTGCGCCGCAGCTCGGCGGGATCGACCTGCAGCTTGCGCGCGGCCTGATCCATCATCTGCTCCAGGACGAAGAAGTGCGGCGGCGGCCCCATGCCCCGATAGGGGCTGGCGGGCAGCTTGTTCGTGGCGATGAGCTTGAGGTCGTATGAGGCCACGGGGATCGCGTAGGGCCCCGTGAAGGCGGCCAGCGGCTTGGCCGCGCTGATCGCGCCATAGCCCTCACCCGTGGCGCCGAGGTCGTCGACGAGCGCGACCTTGAGGCCCTTGACGATGCCCTCGCCATCGAGGGCCAGGGAGACCTCGTAGTGGCGATCCCAGGCCTGACTGCCGCCCGCCATCAGATACTCGGTGCGATCCTCCACCCACTTCACGGGCTTGCCACCGGCCTTGCGCGAGAGCATGCAGGTGATGTCGCAGCCACGGGTGCCGCCCTTGCCGCCGAAGCTGCCGCCGTGCGGGTGGGTGATCACGTTGACCTTGTTGCTGGGCAGGCCGAAGGTGCCGGCTCGGCCCAGACCGAACATGGTGGGCGACTGGATCGAGCCGCGGATCGTCAGCTCGAGACTCATCGGATCCCACTCACACACGCAGCCGAAGGTCTCGGTGGGATTGGCGCCCAGCCGATTCCAGCGGAACGTGTCGGTGATGACGTGCTCGGCCTCGGCAAAGGCCGCATCGACCTCACCCCAGGTGAAGGTACGATCCATCATCACGTTGGTCCCCATGGCCTCGATCACCTTCGGACTCTCGTCCTTCATGGCCTCGAAGGGGTCGGCGACGGGATCGAGCGGCTCGTAGTCCACCGTGATCAGCTCGATGGCGTCCTCGGCGATGTAGCGGCTGGTCGCCGCCACCGCCGCCACCGGCTCGCCGACGTAGCGCGCCTTGTCCGTGGCGATGCAGTGCGTCCCCCAGCCCTCCGGTGCAGCCGCGGCCGGGAAGCTCCACTTGAGCGCATCTCCGCCGGTCACCACGGCGACCACGCCCGGCAGGGCCTCGGCCTCGCGCGTGTCGATCTCGCCGATCTTCGCATGGGGAAAGGGGCTGCGCAGGATCGCACAGTGGAGCATGCCGGGGAGCTGGACGTCGGCCACGAACTCCGTCCGGCCCGTGAGCAGGCGGCCGTCCTCGACCCGTCGCACGCCCTTGCCCACGTAGCGCGCCTCGCTGGTGGGAAGATCCTCGATCCGCTTCGGAATCTCGACTGCCATGGAGTTCACCTCTTTGCGGCGCGAAGGCCGTACATCGACATCCGGGGGAGGATCGCCGCCGCCCTCAGCCCGCGGCGCCCATCTTCGCGGCCGCACTCTGCACCGCACGCACGATGGCGGCGTATCCCGTACAGCGGCAGACCTGGCCGCCGAGCACGTCCTTGATCTTCTCCTCGCAGGGATTGGCATCGTTCTCCAGCAGCTCGTAGATGGCCATCATGAATCCCGGTGTACAGAAACCGCACTGCAGCCCGCCCTCCTCGAGGAAGGCCTCCTGGATGGGGTGGAGCTTGCCGTCCGGGCTGGCGAGCCCCTCGACCGTCTTGATCTCCGCCCCGTCGGCCTGCACGGCCAGGGTCAGGCAGGAGCGCACGGCCTTGCCGTCGAGCAGCACGTTGCACAGGCCGCATACGCCGTGCTCGCAGCCCACGTGCGTCCCGCGGATCCCGAGCTCGTCGCGCAGATAGTCCACCAACGTGGTTCGCGGCTCGACGAGCCCCTCGTGGACCACGCCGTTGATGCACACGCGAACCTGCCTTGCGGATCCCATGAATCTCCTCCAACTCGATCTCGGGCGCCCACCGACCCGGTCGCTGATGGGCGCGCCCCGGTAGCCTCGAGACGTGCGCCCTACCCGCCCGCCCGTTCGGCTGCCTGCTGCAGCCCGCGCCGCGTCAGCGTACCGGCGAGGTCGCGCCGATACGCCGCCGAGGCGTGCACGTCGTCCGGCGCGTCCTCCATCAGCTCGGCCACCTTCGCCCCCGCGTTGCGGAAGAGCTCCGGGCCCGGCGCATGACCGTTGCAGAGCGCCTCGGCCTCCGGGACACGAAGCGCCCGATCGCTGGCACCGAAGAGCGCGATTCGCGTATCGACGCACTGCCCGCCCTCGACGCGCAGCGAGAAAGCGCCCCCCACGATCGCGAAGTCGCCGTGTCGACGGGCGACCTCCTGGAACGACCAGCCGGTGCCGGACGGGACCTTCGGCAGCCTGACCTCCGTCAGGATCTCACTCGGCTCGATGGCGGTGGTGAAGAACGTGACGAAGAAGTCGTCGGCGGGGATCACCCGCTCGCCCTGCGGCCCGACGACCACCATCTCGGCGTCGAGCACCAGTGCGACCGCCGGGTACTCCGCCGCCGGGTCGGCCTGCACCATCGAGCCGCCGACGGTGCCGCGATTCCGGATCTGTGGATGCCCGATGGCCACCGTCGACGCGAGGAAGAGCGGATGCGTACGCGCCACGACCTCCGAATCCTCCACGTCGCGCTTGGTCGTCATCGCGCCGATCGCCAGGGCGCCGTCCGACTCGCGGATGTAGCTGAGCCCATCGATCCTGCCGATGTCCACCAGCAGAGACGGCCGGGCCAGCCTCATGCTCAGCATGGGCATCAGGCTCTGTCCGCCGGCCAGGATCTTCACGTCGTCTTCGTCCGCGCTCTGCAGCAGCGAGATCGCTTCGCCGACGGTGTTGGGGGCGGCGTACTCGAAGGGCGCCGGTTTCATGCAGGGGTGCTCCGAGGCGATGAAGGCCCGCGCGAGGTGAGCGGGATCGAAGGGGCGGGCTTCCGGATCAGGCATCCGACTCGACCGCGCCGGCCGCGCCGCCCTGATCCTCCCGGGATGGGCGTTCGGGGATGAGCGTTCGGGGATGGAGTCGGCCCTCACCCTGGGCTCTGCGGGAGAAGATAGGCATTCTCGACCGACCTGGGTATACGACCCGGGCGCTCTCGGGGAGCGCGGCCCGTCGAGTACTTCCAACAGTCGCGCTGCAAGCGGATGAGGTGCTCGGCGATGGGCGCGGCGCCCCCGTGCGATCGGGACGTGCGGTGGTAAGGTCGCGCCATCGCGCAGGACCGACATGCGCAACCCACTTACCCGATCAGATTCCATGAATGCGTGGGATCTCGTGAAGGACCCGGTCCCCGAGTCACGGCCGGGAGTAGAGGCACCGGCTCGGCTGGGCTCGGGCCAGGTGCAGGAGCGAATCGCGACATGGGCTGGACGGAGTGGAAGCAGGCCGAGGGCGAGGGCCTCGTCTTCGAAGAGATCCTCTACGACAAGAAGCACCTCGAAGAGCTGGGAGGCGGGATCGCGAGGGTCACCATCAACAAGCCCGACAGCTACAACACGATGACCCTGGCGACGGTGGACGAGATGTTCCGGGCCTTCTACGACGCCAATCACGATCCCACCATCGGCGTGATCATCGTCGCGGGTGCCGGCGACAACTTCGGCGCCGGCGGGGACGTGGAGTGGGAGAAGTGGGGACTGCGCGAGGCCTTCTACAACCGCTATCCCCACAACCGACTGATCCGATCCTCCCGCAAGCCCGTGATGGCGGTGGTGCAGGGCTACTGCCTCGGCGGCCACAATCACATGGCCTATTGCTGCGACTTCACCATCGCCGCCGACACGGCGAAGTTCGGCCAGGCCGGCCCCAGGGTCTCGAGCCCGGCCGACGGCTTCTTCGTCCCCTACCAGACCAAGGTCGTCGGCGCGAAGAAGGCCCGCGAGATGTGGATGCTCTGCCGCCGCTACAGCGCCGAGCAGGCGGTCGAGATGGGCCTGGCGAACTGCGCCGTGCCCCTCGCAGAGGTCTGGAACGAGGTGGACAAGTGGTGCGAGGAGCTGCTGACGAAGAGCCCGGGCTGCCTCGAGATCCTGAAGGCGGCCTTCGATCAGGAGATGGACGGATACAACGCGATGGGCATCCTCTCGAGCCAGTACTACCAGGACTGGTTCGATCAGCCCGAGGGCCAGGAGGGCGGCGCCGCCTTCGGCGAGCGCCGGCCCCCGCGCTTCTGGGACATCCGCCTCCACGAGGCGAAGATGCGCGAGGGGCTGATGGACGAATACCAGAAGACGATCGAAGCGATGAAGGCGGCCGAGAAGGAATAGCCCGGATCGGCGGCCACTACGCCTGGCGCGATCGGGATCGCTCGGCCCTCAGCGTTCCGGCGCGCCGTCCAGCATGGCGGCAAAGCCCGAGGGCACGTGGCGGCCGAAGACGACGCTCTCGAGTACGCCGACCCCCTGGCGGCGGCCGCAGCTCGCTCGGCACACCTGATGATTGTGAATGTGCTTGTAGTCGAGCAGGTCGAGCTCGTCCAGAGACCACGACTCGGCGGCCACGACCTCCTCCCCCTTCCAGATGCCGTGGCCCCACTCCGGATGCTGATAGCCGATGCCCAGCATCTGGAATCGCAGCATCGGCTCCAGCTCGATCTTCATCTGCTCGCCGTCGGGCGCATCGAGCTGTAGCTCGGCGCGGGCGGCCACGCGCGTGCCCGGGCTCCACTCGATTCGGTGACTCGCCCGCGACATCTCGACGATCCCGGTGTCCTCACCGTCTGGCACATCGGCCGCCCGGGCATACATGGGCACGCGATGCCCGCTCAGCTGGGTGGGCGCGCCCTCTCGATCCTCGAAGGTCCCGAACTGCGTCGAGAATCCATCGTCCCAGAGGATCGGCGCCCAGACCCAGTACACACCCGGCTCGCTGGTGACGAGCCCCGGGGCGCCCGCTTCCGGCTCGCCCACCGGCCTCACACCCCAGGACTTGTCGCGAACACCGGCCGTGTGCTCGGCTGCAACCTCGCTCCGTGCGCCCGCCACCTCGAAGAAGCCCTGCCAGCAGCCGACCTGCGTGAACCGGGTGGTCTCCATGATCAGCCGCCGCTCGTCGCGCATCACGCTCTTCGGCTCCTGGTGCGGAGCGCTCCGCGCACTGAAGAGGAGATCGCAGCAGATCCCCGTCTCGTTGGGCGCCACGACCAGGCGCACCGCCCGCATGGGCTCCTCGATGACGATCCGCAGCGGTCCGATCTGCATCTCGCCGCGCTCGGCGGGCGCACGGCGCGAGGCGTGGAAGGCGTATTGCCGGCCGCCGATGCTCACGCTGAAGTGCCCATCCATCACCTTGCGATTCGGATAGATGGCAAAGGCCGCCTCGAAGACGAAGCCGCCCTCCCTTTCGAAGCCGCTGCACCAGTAGCGATCGTAGAAGTTGCGATCGCTGGGCCCGGGAAGCGATACGGGCTCGCTGGTCTGGTGGATCATGTAGTCGTCGAAGCGGGTGATCATGGGAGCTCCGTGCGCGTTGTGATCGATGGCGCGCCAGCTTAGCCGACGAAGTCCGGACGGCGCGCGCGGAGCATCAGTGCGAGGACATGGAGGCCGAGGACGACGAGCCCGAGGCCCAGGACGCGCGCGGCCGCCTGCCCCCCGACGAGGATCACGCCTGCGCCCAGGACGACGAGCCCCCCATGCAGCCCGAGCCCGAAGCCGGCCCAGCGCTCGGCCAGCGGAGCGTCCTCCCCTGAGCAGAGCAGCCGATGGATCACGCCGTGCGCGAAGAGGCCGGCCCAGCCGAAGACCGCGATCCAGCCGAAGAGCAGCGCAAATCGCGCATCGTCGATGAGCAGGGCGCCGAGGGCGGCCAGGCCCACCAGCGGGCCCAGCCCCAGCCCGGCCCTGACCAGCCACGCCCGCGGACTCCGGCCCCGATCAGCGGCCGCCGAGAGCAGCCTCATCGGTTGAACGACCCAGACCGCCACAGCACCCGGCGCCATCACGGCGGCTGCGAGCAGCTGCGGATCCCCGCCAGGCCACCTCGGTGAGAGGGCGTAGTCGGCCGCCAGGAGCAGAGCACCAGCGGCGAGCGCAGGAGCCACCGCCCATCGGAGCCCGGGGGAACCCAGGCTCTCTCCCTCCCCCGCCTCGGCGCCAACTCGCAGCGTCACGGGCGCCATTGCCCCGAGCAGCGCCCCCACCCATCCGAGCAGGCCTACACAGAGGTGCACCTGGAGCCACAGCCCCCGCGGCCCGGGAAAGCGCATCCCGCTGTGGCCATGCGCGATCCACAACCCGAGGAACGCTGCGAGGAAGAGCGAGCCCAGAGCCAGGGCGAGTCCCGGCCTGCCCGGGCCGAGCCGATGCGCCCGCCACTGCTGGACGAAGAACGCCAGCAGGGCCGGCGCGATCAGCGCGATGGCGAGAAAGACCGGATCGGGATCGCCGAAGGCCGTGCCATAGCAGAGCAGGATGATGCCGAGCAGCATCCCCGCAGCGACGAGCGCGGAGACGCGCGCACCCGCGCCGGTTGCCGCCGCTTGAGCCTGGAGTCCTCCCATGCAGATCATCGTGACCCATCCGAGTGTCCCCAGATGCGTGAAGCTGATGGTCAGTGGCGACCAGGCCGTCGTCAGGACGGCGGCGCCCTCCGCGAGCAGCAGCGCCCCCGCGGCGATCGCGCTCAAAGGGGCCGAGCAGAGGAAGAGCGAGGTGGTGGCCGTCGCGACCGATTCCCGGTCGCGGATCACGGGGCGCTTCGCTCCGGCGCACCCAACGTGAGGGACCAGGGGAGCACGACCAGGAGGGCGCCCAGACCGCTGCCCAGCGCGTTGATGACGAGATCGACCATCGACGAGGTCCGGGCGGGGATCCAGATCTGGACGGCCTCGATGAAGGCGCTCAAGCCGATGCCCAGACCGAGACCGAGCAGGAATGCATGGCTGGGCGAGCGCATGCCGCGCAGCCACGCGATCAGGCTGACGATCAAGCCGAGCGGAACGAAGCCGAGCACATTCTTGAGCAGGTCCAGGCGGAACCAGCGCTTGCCGAAGTGGTCCCGCGCGGGCACTCCGAAGACGTCGGGCACCGGCGGCACGAAGGAGCGATGCATGAGCAGGGCCGGACCGCCCGAGGCGCCGCCCGCCTGGTCGAGGACGCGCTCGCCCCGCCCAGCGGCGAACACATACCGGTGACTGGCCTCGGGCAGCCCTCCCTGCCCCTCATCCTCCGCCAGCGAGAGCCCATCGCCCCGGTGGAAGGAGAGGCTGCGAAGCTCGCCGGACCAGCTCGCCGACCCGTTGCTGGCGGCGCCGAGGACGAGCGAAGCGACGAGGCTCGAGTCGCTGGCCCGCACGGGACGATTCGAGCGCGCCACCACCACGCCGTCCACCTCGAAGGCCGTGCCGCGCGCCTCACTCGAGCGCAGCACCACCTCGCGCCGCGCACCCACCGGCAGCAGGTCACCCCCATCCAGCTCCCAGTAGCGATCCCCGTCGGCGCGCCGGATCCGCGCGAGCAGCGCATCCTTCCACTGCGCCACGATCAGAGGGGGCGGGCTGCGACCGTCCTCCAGCCAGAGGATCACGCCCAGGTCGGACTGCGGGTAGCCGGTGGCGGTGATGTCGAGGGCGATCGCAAACCCGTCCTCGCCGGCCCCGGCCACCTCGATCGGCGACTCGCCGAGCACCAGCCCGCGCCCCTCGAAGGCCAGACCGGGACCGTCCGTCAGCCATTGCACCCGATTCGCAGGCCGGAATTCGAGCGGATCGAGCCCCAGGTAGAGCAGCACGAGCAACAGCAACGCGAGCGCCCAGTACAGCCCTCTCAGCACTCCGGCTGCGTCCATCTGCTCCAGTCCCCCCTGCGAAGGGCCGAGCGCCCTGCAAGCGCCGAGGATAGCGGGGCCGGAAATCGCGGTCCGGCATCGGCACGGCGCCTGGAGCGTGGCGCGGATCACCGACCGCCTCACGCACGCGCAACTCGAGGGGATCCCGCCCCGTGGTTTTTCGGGCTTGGTGAGTGCCATCACACCGTCCTGGGCGGGATTCGGCGATGGAGCAGGTCAAAGCGGGACCGGTATCGTCCCGCTGGATTGTGGAGTACGACAATGATCATGAACCGGCACGTCATCCTTCATGCCCTCGCACTCGCCCTCGGCATGCACCTGATCGCCGGCACCGCCTCCGCGCGCACCGAGGTCCTCACCTGGGGGCACGCCGACCCCACGGGGCAAAGCGTCGAAGGCTTCCGCCTTCAGTCCCAGCGCCTCAATGCGGCCAGCTGGGATGAGCTCGACCTCAGCATCGACTCCCTCACGTCACCCGAGAGCAACACCTGGCAGCTCGAGGTGGAGGTAGACGACCGGGCCATCGTGGTCTTCAAGGTGCAGGCCTACGGCGGCGACCTCGAGAGCAGCTTCTCGGTCGACCTGGTGCGCTACCCCGAATCCACCACCGCCGAGCCCGGCGGCACCTTCCTCGGCGTCTACGACTTCGCCAATGCCGGCGAGGAGCCGGCGAACTGGGTGGATTCCGGCGCGGGCAACTCCCTGGTCGCCAATCCGAGCCTCTTCGGCCCCGCCGTGCTCGACGGCGATGGTGTCTTCCATACCGGCGAAACCGGCACGAACGTCCACTCGCACATCGCCACCTCGGATCCCAGCGAGTGGGTCAATTACGAGTACCGCGGCCGCATGCGCGTTTCCAGCGGCACGGGCAGCGTCGGCTTCACGGGCTACAGCCACTACCCGAGGGCGGACGCCTACTATCGCGTGCGCGCGGAGAACGGCGGTACCTTCCACCTGGCCCCGCATCCCGACGGCGCCTTCTCCATGAGCTGCACCGCCATCGACACCGGCGTCACCCTCACCAGTAACACCTGGTTCAGCTTCAAGATGCGACTGCAGACCGAGAGCGCCCACACCACTGTGCTGGCCAAGGTATGGCGCTCCGATCAGAGCGAGCCCACCGACTGGCAGATCGACTGCTTCCACTCGGAGAGCGAGAGGCTGCTGGCGGGAACCGCCGGTGTCTGGGCCATGGGCGGGGGCAGCAAGTACTGGGACGACCTGGTGATCGAGAAGCTGGGCAGCGCCGAGGCGCCGGCGCCCGAGCCGCCGCCAGCGACGCCGCCCGCCCCCCCGGAGCTGCTCGAGTAAGAGGCGCACACCCCCGCCGAATCGAGAGCGCCAGGGG
>CAZQMY010000015.1:0-31907 GCA_964594405.1 uncultured Spirochaetaceae bacterium
CCCTACTGGTTCTCCACGTGGTGCATGATCTTCTTCAACGTGATCTTTCCGCAGCTGCTCTGGATCAAGAGTCTTCGCACGAATCTTCCCTTCCTCTTCGTGCTCTGTTTCCTGATCAACCTCGGCATGTGGTTCGAGCGCTACGTCATCATCATCACCTCGCTCTCCCGTGAGTACATTCCGGGCGCCTGGGGTCTGTACATCCCGAGCTGGGTGGAGCTCTCGATCCTCGCCGGCAGCTTCGGTTGGTTCGGAATGTGGTTCCTGCTCTTCCTGAAGATCTTCCCGGTGATCGCCATCAGCGAGGTCAAGGAGCTGGCGATCCACGACAAGGAACACGCTGCGCACGGAGGTGCCCACTGATGCCGACGGTCGTATCCGTATTCGACTACCCGTCCGATGTCGCCAATGCGGTCCGCAAGCTCAAGGCCCGCGGATTCGATGACCTGACGACCTACTCGCCGGCGCCCTTCACCGAGATCGAGGAGGCAGAGGATCCCAAGCCTTCGGCGGTCCGGGGATTCACGCTCGTCGGCGGTCTCACCGGCGTCTTCCTGGGCTTCCTGATGCAGATCTGGATGAGCTGGGAGTGGCCGATCAAGATCGCGGGCAAGAACTTCGCCTCGATCCCGCCCTACGTGATCATCGGATTCGAGCTCACCATCCTCTTCGCGGGTGTGCTCACCCTGATCGGCCTGCTGACCGTCGGCGGGCTCTACCCGAGACCGCTCGACAAGCACTACAGCCCGCGCTTCTCCGCCGAGGAGTTCGGTGTCGTGGTGGAGGTGAGCGACCGCGATGTCGCCGAGGTGCAGTCGCTGCTTCGCGCAGAGGCGGCCAAGGAGGTGAATCTTGTCTAGGCAGCATTCGCATCTTCTCGGCCACAGGGCACGTGTCGTCCTGATGCTGGGGATCATGGTGGCCAGCACCTTCTCGGTGGCCTGCTGGGAGCAGGTGTCCGCCGAGTGGTTCCCGCAGATGAAGCGCCAGACGCCCATCCAGGCCTTCGAGTACAACACCCTCATCGGTGACGGGCAGATGCTGACGCCGCCCGCGGGCACCGTTCCGGTCGGGAACCCCTACCCCGACGTCGCGGCGCTCTCGGTGCAGGAGCAGGAGACGCTGGCGAATCCGGTCTCCTATACCCTCGAATCGCTGAAGAGCGGCGAAGAGGCCTACCTGACCTACTGCGTGCCCTGCCACGGCGAGGCGGGCTGGGGCAACGGCTCCGTGGCCGGTCCGCCCTTCGGCAACGGTCCCTTCGGCCTGGTGCTGCCCGTCGGTGGCCCGAACAGCGTCGTCAAGGCATTCAGCGACGGACACATCTACACCACGATCACGCTCGGGCGTGGTCGCATGCCCGGCTACAGCCGTATCCCCGCGAAGCAGCGCTGGGATCTCGTCAACTACATCCGTGACCTGAATGGTCAGGGAGGTCGCCTGTGAGCTCCGCAGCCAGCGCACCCGAGAAGGCCCATCCCCGGAGCCTTCCGCAGCCGCTGACCAACATCCTGGCTGGCCTGACCGGCCTCGGCGTGGTCGCGTTCATCGTGGGTCTGGTGTCGAACCCCGAGGGCACCTGGCTCGCCTTCCACAGCAACTTCATCTTCACCACGATGATGTCCCTGGCGGGCCTCGTGCTCTCCTGCATCTACGTCACCGTCGGTGCGAAGTGGTGCGGCCCCTACAAGCGATTCGCCGAGGGCTTCGCGGCCTGGGTGCCCATCGCCTTTCTTCTCTTCATCGTCGCCATCGTTCTGGGCAGCGGCCACTACCTCTTCGAGTGGATCGAGAATCCATACCCGAAGAAGGCTGGCTGGCTCAACACCACTCGCGTCTACGGCACCGACCTCGCCATTCTCGGCATCCTCGCCGCGCTTGCCTTCTTCTACCTGAAGGCCTCCAATCGCCCGCTCGTGAAGAACCTCGCCGACCACGGCACCGGCTGGGGGCAGAAGATGGCCCAGAGCTGGACCAGCGGCTGGAAGGGTGACGAGGAAGAGCGGGCCATCAGCGCCTCGATGACCACGAAGATCGCTCCGGTGATCCTGCTCCTCTTCGGCATCGGAGGCTCGCTCTTCGCCTTCGACCAGGTGATGAGCATGGAGCAGATGTGGTTCTCCAACCTCTTCGGCGCGTACGTGTGCTGGGGCGGCGTGCTCTCGGCGGTGGCCGGCTCGGTCCTGGCCGGGATCTCGCATCGCGGACAGCCCGGCTTCGACGACGAGATCACCGAGAACAGGATGCACGACATCGCGAAGATGCTCTTCGCCTTCTGCATCTTCTGGATGTACCTCTTCTTCTCCCAGTACATCGTGATCTACTACGGCAATCTGCCGGAGGAGACCTTCTTCCTGCGCGATCGGCTCGGGCCACAGTTCATGATCGACAAGGGCTACACCGCCTACGACTTCGCCCGATCGTGGGACCTCTGGGACTTCGACTGGAGCCGGCTCACCGTGGGATACGGGTGGGTTTCGATGTTCGTCTGGGCCTGCTGCTGGATCATCCCCTTCTGGGTGCTGCTCGGGGCCCGGCCGAAGAAGACGCCGTGGATCGCGGGGCCGGTGGCGACGATCGTTCTGATCGGCCTTTGGACCGAGCGCAACCTGCTGATCTGGCCCTCGGTGGTCAAGGACGACATGACGGCTTTCCTGGGCCTGATTCCGCTCGGGATCGGGGTCGGCTTCATCTCGGCCTTCATCCTCGTCTTCCTGATCTACTCCCGGGTCTTCCCCTCCATCGCGGTGACGGAGAAGGCCTGATCGGATCGACGCGCGGGGCCCGAGGCAACGCGCGAGGCTGCGCAGAGAGGGCTCTGGGGCGCGTCGGATCCGCATTGCTGGCCGTTCGGGCCTGCGACTCCTACGCTCTGGAGCGTGAAGCGCGCACCCCGCCTCGAGACCGACGCCATCGTCCTGGATGCGCCACTCCGCGTGGCCCAATCGTTGCGCATTCCCTACGGCGAGCTGACGCATCTGGCACGCACGCGTCGGGGACTCTTGATCGCGAGCCGTCGCACGATCGCGGTGGTTCGCGACCGGCCGGGCGAGGCCGCCGAGGCCATGGACGTCGACCCGCTGCAAGGCCTCGAGGATGCGATCAGGGGCCGCCTGGCCAGCACGGCGGACGGGGCGCTCCAGCTCTCGCGAATGCGCGCCCTGGACGCCCTGGAGCGCAACAGGGTGCCGAGCTGGGTGGTTGTCGGGCTGGTGGGGCTCTGCCTGGTCGGCTTCGCGGTGCAGATGGCGATGCCCATGGCTCAGTACGCTCTGACGTTCCGGCCCGATCTCTTCGCGCAGGGAGAGCTCTGGCGTGCAGTCACCTCCCACTTCGTCCACGCCCCCTTCCTCGCGCTCCATCTGGCTTTCATCCTGCTCGGGCTGCTGATCTTCGGGCCGTGGGGGGAGCGCATCCTGGGCAGCGGCCGGACGGCCGCGCGCGTCCTGCTGGCCGGCGCGGCCGCAATGGTCGGCTGCTATCTCCGCAGCTATCTGGGCGTTCTCGGCGCCTCCGGGCTCGTCATGGGTCTCGTCGGGGCGCTGGTCGCGCTCGAGTGGCATCGGCCGGAGTCGCTGCCCGCCCAGTGGCGTGTGCCGCGCGCCGCGTGGCTGGCGGCCGTGGCGCTCCAGGCGACCCTGGATGTGGCCCTGCCGGTGATCGCCTCGATGGCGCACCTGGGCGGCTTCGTCGCTGGCTATCTGGGAGCGCTCTGGCTCACGCGCGACGCCGCGCAACGCGCTCCGCTCGCGCCGCCCGTCGCCGCCCTGGTGGGCGCCGGTGCCGTCTCGATCGTGCTGTCGGTGGCTGCGGTGCTTCCCCTGATCCGCCTCGAGGCGTCGGCCCTGGAGATGCACGCGCATCGGCTCTTTCGCAGCGACGTCACCTCCGTCGATCACGACAACACCGTCGCCTGGCTACTGGTCACCGAGGCGCGACCCGGCGCAGCGGGCCTCGGGCTGGCGGTCGCGCTGGCCGAGCGGGCCGTGGAATCCACCGATCGAGACGATCCTGACATCCTCGATACCCTCGCCGAATCCCTCTACGCCATCGGTGACCAGCGGCGCGCCCTTCACATCATCGACGAGGCGATCGCGCTCTCTGAGGGTGAGCGCTACTTCACCGAGCAGCGGCGGCGCTTCACCGGCGAGCGCGATTGGCACGATCGCCCGGAGCCACCGACGCTTCCGTGGCGGCTTCGAGAGCGGGTGCCCGAGCCGGCCCGCGAGTCGCCCGGGCCGGCGTGGCCCGACGAGGACGAGGGCGTCGAGATCTAGAGGCTTCGAACGCTCAGGGCCGGTACTGCTCGCCGTCTTCGCCGATCAGGACACGCCCGGAGAAGCTCTTGCCGACGAGCCCGGTGATCTGGATGTCGAAGAAGGGCGGCGGGCGCAGCCGGACCAGCAGCAGGCTCGAGACGCCTGCGCGCTCGGCGAGCCTGCCGACCTCCTGCAGCGGGGTGTGGATCGCGCGCTCGAGGCCCAGCCGAACGGGGTCCGCCACGACGCCGGCCTCCTCCAGCTCATCGGGGTGGGGGATGTAGACACCCTCGTGCACGAGCATGTCGGCCCCCTTGGTGAAGGCCACCAGCGCGTCTGGATTCCAACCGGTGGCGGAGACCACGATGCTGCTCTTGCCCCGCTCGAAGCGCCATGCAAGCGCTGGCACCGGTCCGTCGGGAATGGCACCTGCCCGGATGAGCACACCGGCCACCTCCTCGCTCCAGCCATCGCCGACCTCCAGCACCTCGATCCTCGCGTTCGCCGCGTCGAGGCCCAGCGCGGCGCCCAGCCCGCCCTCGCCGCGCGCGTGCGCCGCGCGGATCCCCTCCACCACGGCTGCTGTTCCGGACGGACCCACCACGCGCAAGGGCGTCGTGCGATCTTGAATCCAGCCGGTATAGAGCAGGTCATCGAGGCCCATCGTGTTGTAGGGCAGGACGTTGGTGAGAAGGATCAGGCCGGCCTGGTTGATCGGGATCCTCGATTTGCGGAGCCCTTCGGTGACGCCACGGCCCACGTCGACCAGGACCACGTGCCTCTCCCAGCCGATCGCCGTGGTGGGGCCCATGCGCTCCGGGTTCTCGTAGGGGCCGCTCGTGCCGACGGTCACTGCCGTCAGCCGGGGGAACTCGGCGCTCTCGAGTGGGCCGATCGCCTCGCCGATCTCCGCCGCCCGCCAGATGACGAAGGCGCCGATCCAGCCGATCATGAGGATGCCCAGGAGCGCCAGGATGCCCAGCAGTCGTGCGTTCATGGATGGGGTCTCGAATTCATGCGGCTCAGGGGATGAGCCCGAGCGCTCTGGGGTGGACTCGGCGATGTGCCGGAATCTTCACGGGAAGATTGCGCCGCCTGCGCGGACCTGCCCAGGCAATGAAGATGCATCGCACGTTTCCACGAGCACCCGAGATCGACCAGCCCCCTGGTCCGTTCCACCGGGGGAAAAACGCTGCCGGGGCCATTCGTTTGCGTTGTGGAGCCGCCGTCCTTCCGATAAGTTGACCTGCAGGGGATCTCACTCATCCCCGAGTTCGAACTGCTCGTTCAACGGGAACGCGTGGCAAGAGCGGCCCGGAGGGGCGGACACGGCGCCCACCCCGGCCCGGGAGCCTGGCGAGCTTGGGACTCGCTATTCATTTCTATGCCGGCATGGAGGTGACAATGAATCAACGTAGCACTACGGCGAGTGAGGTGGCGGCGCACTAAGCGTCCAATCATCACCGTCAATTGATTCGGTGCTGCGGGGACGCAGGTTCCCAGCGCCACCGTTCCCGGGATCGCGGACGCCGTAGCCGCCATTGGAGTCCGATCCGGTCGTGCCAGCCTGAACGACGTTCACCGAGACGTTCACCGAAAGGTGCGTGTCGGGGCTGGACACCGGTGAGATGGGCTCGGTCCCGGGAATTTCATTTGCCCGGCCACCACGGCAACACACCCTTCCGCTGCCTTCCCGCCCGCTCCTCCGGCCCGGCCCGCTCGCTCAGGGCGATCGATCGTACATGCCGAGCAGCACGACGCCCGCTGCGAGGGCTCCGAGCAGCGCCGCGGTCACCGCGATCCGCCCGCCGATCCGATGGACATGGAGCGTGCGGGGCTCCGGGGCGGGGTCTTCGCTCGAATGCGTAGCCAGCCGCGTCCTGCTCAGCGCGATCCCGCGATGGACGGCGACGCCTCCACCCAGCAGCATGGCGGCCACGCAGAGTTCGTGGAAGTAGAGCGTGTACACGGTCGCCGGGCTCCAGAGCTCGAGCTGCTCCTTCCCGAGGAAGATCACCTTGGGCACGTATGAAACGACGAAGGCAATGACCAGCGCGGAAGCCGTCAGCATGGATCGGCGATGGCGCGCGACCTCTCCCATGCGCGCCTGCCTGACACCGCGAAGTGCGATGACACACAGCAGGATCATATTCAAGAGCGCAGCGGTCCAGTAGACCAGCCGGGCATCCATAGTCGATCGCTCCCCAAGGGCCGCAATGATAGCATGCGGCCATGTCCGCACTCGGAATCATTCCCGCACGTTGGGCATCGACTCGCTTCCCGGGCAAGCCACTGATTCGCATCGGCGGGACCCCGATGCTCGAGCGTGTGTTCCGGCGGGCGTCGCAGGCCGCGTCACTCTCCCGCGTGATCGTCGCAACGGACGACGAGCGGATCGCCCGGCTCTGCCTCTCGATGGACGCGCCCTGTGTGATGACGGACCCCCGGCACGCCAGCGGCACCGACCGGGTCGTCGAGGCCGCGCAAGGGTGCGAAGAGCCGATCGTGGTCAACATCCAGGGGGACGAGCCCCTGATCGATCCTGCGGACATCGATCGCGCCGTCGCGGCTCTTGCCCGGGATCCCGAGGCAGCCGTGGCGACGCTGGCTCGCCCCCTCGACGAGGTCCACGCGGAAGATCCGAATACGGTGAAGGTGGTGATGGATGGGCGGGGCAGGGCGCTCTACTTCTCCCGCGCGGTGATTCCATCGAAGGCAGAGCACGGGGCCGGGGCGCGCGCGTTGTGGCGACACGTCGGGCTCTACGCCTATCGGACCTCGTACCTGCGAAGATGGCCGGGTATACCCGCCGGCCCCCTCGAATCGGCAGAGGCCCTCGAGCAGCTTCGTGTCCTCGAAGATGGTGCTGCGATCACGGTCGTGCGCCTCGACGCGGCGCCGCCGGCCGCCGTCGACGTGCCCGAAGACGTCGCACGAGTGGAAGCGCTACTCGACTGAGGCGGTGCTCCCTGACTCCTCCTCAGCGCCGTCTGGGGGGAAGCCCTGCCCGGGCCGCAGAGCGCCGGGCCCGCGGCCTCCGCGAGGCTGCGATCCTGGCGCGAGACGCTCATCGCACGATCCACGTCTCGATGTCAGGCTCGCTTTCATCGGACGCGTCGACGTGCACCGCCCTGCTCGTCGTCCTTCGCCGACGCATCCATGAATCAGATGGGCTCGATTGGGGCATTCAGCGGAGGCCCGCATCGGCCTCGACAGCGCCCGGGCGCGCCTTCTCATCAGGTGGCGAGGCGGGACGCTGCGATCTCCCGGGATCCGGGCGCGCCCACGTCGATCGCGTTCAAGTGGAAATGCCGCGGGCCGAAACGACGGGAGTGCAATCACGGTCGGCGGGGATTGCGGTCGGCCTGCGAGGAGAAGATGGCTGAGGATGCAGATCAGCAGAGGGCCTTCGTATGGAAGGGCAGTCTCGATATTTTTCAGGTTTGCGAGATTCGAGATCAGCTGCTGCAGGCCTCGAGAGAAGGAAGGCCGATCGTCCTGGAGGCGAAGTCGGTGGACCGGCTCGACACCGCCTTCATCCAGATGCTCGTGGCCTTCTTCGCCCATGTACGGTCCATCGGTGTAGAGGCGAGGTGGAAGACGATCCCGGACTCGATCTCCCATGCTGCGCAGCAGCTTGGCCTCGCTGAACACATCGCGCTGGCGCGTGGGGATGTCGGGGGCCCGTCTCGAGGGCGGGGCTGGTCGGAAGGGCAGCCTTGCCCGAAGGCTGGAGGAATCAATGGCGAAGATCCTGATCGTCGATGACTCGATGTCGATGCGCCGACTCGTGCATGGAACGCTCTCGGAGGCGGGGCATGAAGTCGTGGAGGCAGACGACGGAACCTCGGCGCTCGCCATCGCGAACGACGGCTCGTCGAGATTCGACGTCGTCGTCACCGACGTCAACATGCCGAACATGGATGGGATCACGCTCCTGACGGAGCTTCGGAAGCTCGCCCACTTCCGATTCACACCCATCCTGGTCCTGACGACGGAGATGAATCCGGCGAAGAAGACCGAGGCGAGGCGGAATGGCGCCACCGGCTGGCTGGTGAAGCCCTTCAATCCCACTCAGCTCCTGGCCACCGTCAGGAAGGTACTGGACTAGACCGTGTCGACGAACTCGGACGATCTTCGCACGCAGCTGGTCGGCTTCTTCTTCGAGGAGAGCTCCGAGGGCCTCGAGGTCATGGAGTCCGGGCTGGTCGGTCTCGACGTCGATGAGCCCGATGCCGAGGAGATCAACAGCATCTTCCGCGCCATCCACTCCGTGAAGGGCGCCAGTGGCTCTTTCGGGTTCGGCCACATCTCCGAGTTCGCGCACCACGCCGAGACGCTGCTCGACACGGTTCGGGCCGGTGAGCGTAGACTCTGCCAGGAGATCGTCGACGTCCTGCTGAGAGCCACCGACTGTCTGGGGATGATGATCCAGGCGGTCCAGGGCGAGGATGAGGCGGATCAGGCGCGAGTGCTCTCAGTGCAGCGAGAGCTGCAGGAGATGCTCGAGCGCGGACCTTCGCCCGCCTCCGTAGAGCCGCTCCCACACGAGGCCGCCACGACGGCCCGACCGGTCCACGAGACCGTGAAGGGCGGTCCGGTCCTGTGGAAGATCTCCTTCCGTCCGCACCCGAGCATGCTCAGTACCGGCAACGACCCGGTCCGCATCCTGCGAGAGCTCGCCGAGCTCGGCGATCTGCAGGTGGAGGCCGATCTGGATCAGCTCCCGCCCTTCGAGGCCCTGCAGCCCGAGGACTGCCATCTCTCCTGGAACCTCCTGCTCGAGAGCTGCGAGGACGAGGCGACGATCCTCGACGTCTTCTCCTGGGTCGAGGACGATTGCGATCTCGCCTTGTCCCGAGTCGGCTCGGAGGAGCCAGACGACCACGTCGGCCTGCCCAGTGAGACCAGCGAGGCGAAGGTCAGCCCGGGCCCCGAGACTCCGGCCGCCGGAGATCAGCATCCGGGTCGGGAAGACGCGGACGCGATCGCTGAAGACCCGCCCGGGCGTCGCCCAGGTCCCTTGAAGGCGGCGGCAGGATCGATCCGGGTGAGCACCGAGAAGGTGGACGACCTGGTCAACATGGTCGGCGAGCTCGTCATCACGCAGTCGATGCTGGGGGAGATCGGGACCAGGTTCGAGCCCTCGGACATCGAGCGCCTGCGGGACGGATTGGCGCAGCTCGAGCGCAATACGCGCGAGCTGCAGGAAGCGGTGATGAAGATCCGCATGCTGCCCATCAGCGTCACCTTCGCACGCTTTCCGCGGCTCGTTCGCGACATCAGCCAGGCGCTCGGAAAGAAGGTCGAGCTGGTCACCGAGGGCGAGCAGACAGAGCTCGACAAGAACGTACTCGAGCGGATCGGCGATCCCCTCGTCCACCTGATCCGCAACTCACTCGACCACGGCCTCGAGCTTCCGGATGAGCGCATTGCCGCGGGCAAGCCGGAGGTCGGCGTCATCGGGCTGACCGCCTACCATCAGGGCGGCAGCATCGTCATCGAGGTCGAAGACGACGGCCGAGGCCTGGACAAGGAGCGTATCCGCAGGAAGGCCATCGATTGCGAGGTGATCGGTCCCGACGACGTGCTCACGGACGAGCGCCTCTGCGAGCTGATCTTCCATCCGGGGCTCTCGACCAAGGAGCAGGTCACGGACGTCTCCGGGCGCGGCGTCGGAATGGACGTGGTGAAGAAGAACATCACGTCGCTCGGGGGCACGATCGGGATCCACTCGGAGCAGGGCAGGGGAACGACCACGACGGTCCGGCTGCCGCTGACCCTCGCGATCCTGGATGGGCAGCTCGTTCGCGTCGGCGATCAGACCTACATCGTGCCCCTGATCTCGATCGTCGAGTCCCTGCAGGTCCTGCCGGAGTCCATCAACTCGCTGGCGGACCGCATGGAGGTCTACCGACTCCGCGACGAGGCGATCCCCATCATTCGGCTCTTCCAGCTCTTCGATGTGGTCCCTGACAACCCCGACATCGAGAATGGCCTCATGGTGGTCGTCGAAGGGCCGGACGGGGAGAAGGCCGGAATCGTCATCGACGAGCTCGCCGCGCAGCAGCAGGTCGTGATCAAGAGTCTCGAGAGCAACTACGCGCGCGTCGAAGGTCTCTCCGGCGCGACGATCCTCGGGGATGGCACCGTCGCCCTGATTCTCGACGTGGCCGGCCTGATCCGATCGGCTGCCGACCGGGGCGCCTATGCGGCCAGCGCAATGGCTTCCGCACGCAAACGGCAGGAAGAGCGGCTCTGCCGACGAACCCCGATGGCGGCCGACGCCGACCATCGCGAGGGCGACGAGGCGCCAGCACTGCCTCCGGCGGCCTTCGAAGACGCAACCCGGGATGCCGCGAGCTGCGACATCCTCGAAGGAGACGCAAGATGAGTTTGGGGCACATCGCGGACGATCTCGGCGTGGGGCTCGGTCAGGGAGCAGAGGCCGGCGAGCAGTACCTCACCTTCTTCCTCGCCGGCGAAGAGTACGGTGTCGACATCCTGCGCGTTCAGGAGATTCGCGGCTGGAGCGAGCCGACGAAGATGCCCAGCACGCCATCCTACGTACGGGGCGTCATCAACATCCGAGGTTCGATCGTTCCGATCATCGACCTGCGCGAGCGCCTCCGGCTGGAGGTCGTCGAGTACACCAACGAGACGGTGGTCATCGTGCTGCGGATCGAGAACGAGGGCGCGAATCGCACCATGGGACTCGTCGTCGATGCCGTCTCGGACGTCTACAACGTGGCCGACGAGAGCATGAGCCCTGCTCCGGACTTCGGTGCCGGCGTCGACTGCAGCTTTGCCCGAAGTCTCGCCACTGTGAACGACAAGATGGTGATCATCCTGGAGATCGACCGCCTGATGAACTCCAGCGAGCTGGCCCTCTCCGAGCCAGTCGATCCGGGGGCCCCAAGATGACCGCACGCAGGTCGAAGCCGCCCGCATCGAAGACGAAGGGGGCCGGGCTGGACGTCGATCTCCTGGAGCAGAGCTTCGATGCACTCGCTCCGCAGGGCGAGACCCTGGTCGCGAGGTTCTACGAGGAGCTCCTCGACCGACATCCCGAGCTGGCGCCGCTCTTCGCCGATGTCTCGATCGAAGAGCAGGAGAAGAAGCTCCTCGCCTCCCTCGCCACCGTCGTCAATTCGCTCAGGAAGCCGCGGGTCCTCGCGAAGACGCTGAAGGATCTGGGCGCTCGTCATCAAGGGTACGGCGTTCTGCCCGAGCACTACCCGGCCGTCGCCGAAGTGCTTCTCGAAGTCATGCAGGAGGTCGCTGGCGACCTCTGGAGCCGGCGGCTGGAGAGAGCCTGGTCGCAGGCGCTGCAGACCATCTCGAAGACGATGCTGGGCGCGTACCAGCCGGAGGAGCGAGACTCCATGTCCAGTGATTCTTCTGTGTCGGCCACAAACGAGGCCCTTGCCCGACTCCAGTCGTCCATCGATGGCGCGAGCACGGCCATGATGATGATCGACGAGGATTTCGAGATCACCTACGTGAACCGGGCCACCGTCGAGCTCATGACCAGGAATCAGGCCAAGCTGGCAAGGGTCATTCCCGGCTTCGATCCCGAGAAGCTCGTAGGCACGCCGATCGATCGCTTTCACGAGAATCCAGACCGCCAGCGTAGGCTGCTTTCGGATCCGAGTAATCTGCCCCATCGTGCAGACATCCAGCTACTCGACCTGACCTTCGAGCTCAAGGTCGCCGGCTCCTTCGATGCTTCGGGCAAGCTCGTCGGGCATACACTCGAGTGGGCCGACGTGACGGATCAGCGGGCCATCGAGGCCGAGATCGCACGATTCAAGACCGCGGTGGACGGTGCCCAGACACCGCTGATGATGGTCGACGAGGGGTTCCGCATCACCTACATGAACCAGCGGAGCGTCGAGCTGATCACCAGGCACGAGGCGAAGTTCGCTTCGGTCTTCCCCGGCTTCACTGCGGACAGGATCGTCGGGACGTGCATCGACGACTTCCATCGCGATCCGTCCGTCCAGCGCAACATCTTGACGGACCCGTCGAAGATGCCCTACCGCGCGGACATCGCGGTCGCCGATCTGAAGTTCAACCTCGCCGTCAACATCATTCTGGACGCGAGCGGCCGACGCATCGGCAACTCCCTCGAGTGGACGGATGTCACGGAGGCCAGGCGGCGAGAGGACGAGGTCGTGCGCCTCCAGTCCGCGGTCGACGGCGCAAATTCCTCGCTCATCATGGTCGATCGTGACTTCAGGGTCATCTACATGAACGAGGCGAGCAAGGCCCTCCTGCGCAAGCACGAGGCCACGCTCGCGCGGCTCTATCCGGGGTTCGCCGTCGACGACCTCATTGGCTCGTGCATCGACAGGTACCACGCCAACCCCGCTCATCAGCGCAGGCTCCTCGACGACCCGAAGAACTGCCCCTTCAGGACCGAGATCGAGGTCGGCCCGCTCAAGATCATCCTGGTCGTCGGTGCGCTCTTCGACGCAGAGGGCAGCTACATCGGCAATTCGCTCGAATGGACCGACGTGACCGATGAGCGGCACGCGCAGTCCCAGATCGAGAGACTCATCGGCAACGCTCAGCGGGGAGAGCTCTCGGAGCGCCTCGATGCGGCGAGCTACACGGGCTTCATGAAGGACATCGCGGAGGGCATGAACCACGTCCTCGACCAGGTGGTGGATCCCCTGGATCGCGCGTGCGAGGTCCTCGCTGCGCTCGAGAGCGGCGATCTGAGCAGCTCCATGGCGGGCGAGTACGAAGGGCAGTTCGCACGGCTGCGGGACGCCATCAACAACACCATGGAGAATCTGGGCGGCATCGTCGGCAAGGTCCGGGGTGGAATGTCGAGCATCGCCGAGGCTTCGGGTCAGGTGAAGGAAGGCAACCAGGATCTGAACGAGCGCACCCAGCAGGCGGCGGCGGCGCTCGAGGAGTGTGCGGCCACCGTCGAAGAGCTGACCGGCACCGTGAAGCAGAACGCCGAGAACTCGCGCGAGGCCAATCAGCTCGCCAGCGCCGCGCAGGAGCTCGCCGAGAAGGGCGGTGTCGTCGTCGGGGATGCCGTGACGGCCATGAGCGAGATCAACAACGCGAGCAGGAAGATCGCGGACATCATCGGCGTGATCGACGAGATCGCGTTCCAGACGAACCTGCTCGCCCTCAACGCGGCGGTCGAGGCGGCCCGGGCCGGCGAGCAGGGACGCGGCTTTGCGGTGGTCGCTGCCGAGGTCCGGAATCTCGCGCAGCGGAGCGCCGAAGCGGCCAAGGAGATCAAGAGCCTGATCAACGACAGCGTCGACAAGGTCAACGAAGGCTCGCGCCTCGTCGACAAGTCCGGCGAGACACTCGGCGAGATCGTCGGAGGTGTGAAGAAGACCAGCGACATCATCGCCGAGATCGCGGCGGCCAGCGAGGAGCAGGCCACCGGCATCGATCAGGTGAGCAAGGCGATCTCCCAGCTGGACGAGATGACCCAGCAGAACGCCGCGCTCGTGGAGGAGGCGGCGTCTGCCAGCGAGACCATGAGCGACCAGGCCCACGCGGTGCAGGAGATGCTCACCTTCTTCAAGGTCGACGAGTCGGTGCTGGCCACCACGCTCGGTCACCAGGCGCCCCCTCCAGCGGCCGCAGTCGAGCCCCGTAGGGCCTTCAGCAGCAAGGCGGAGCCCACCTTCGATTCCGCTCCCTCGGCCGACTCGGACGGGTGGGAGGAGTTCTAGAAGGCAACGATCGGGTTCGATGGACCGTCCGGTCTCCATACGGACCGTGCGTCGTCCGGGAGGTGAAGGTCGGGAAGAGCGGGCGGCGTACTGGGCCCGCGTGGGGGGGAGCGCGTTGGGTGCGGCGGCGGCCGAGAGAGCGAAGGGGCGTGCGCGCGGTGAGCGCGAGTTCGAGTTCACCGAGCGGGACTTCCGGCACGTGCGCGAGCTCTTGCTGGCACAGGCGGGGATCAACCTCTCCGAGGCCAAGCGTGACCTCGTCTATGGCAGGCTGGCGCGGATCCTGCGCCGCAAGGGCTACGGGCGCTTCAAGGACTATCTCGACGCCTTGGACGTCGCTGGTCGTGCGGGAGATCGAAGCGAGTTCATCAACGCGCTGACCACCAACGTGACGAGCTTCTTCCGCGAGTCACATCAGTTCGAGCGGATGGGTCGGGAGGTGATGCCCGAGCTGCTCGAGCGGAAGGCGGCGATCGGAGATCGTCGCATCCGCGTCTGGTCATCGGCCTGCTCGACCGGTCCCGAGCCCTACTCCATTGCGATCGTCCTGAACGAGACGATCCGATCGTTCACGGAGTGGAATGTGAGGGTGCTCGCAACGGACCTCGACTCGAACGTGATCCAGACGGCGCAGTCTGGAATCTACGACGCCGAGACCCTCGAGGCGCTGGACAAGGCACGCCTGTCCCGCTTCTTCGAGAAGGGGACGGGGCCGCAGGAAGGCCGGTACCGGGCGAAGCGCTGCCTTCGCGACCTGATCGTCTTCAAGCAGCTCAACCTGATGGGCGAGTGGCCCATGCGCGGGCTCTTCGACGTGATCTTCTGCAGGAACGTCGTCATCTACTTCGACAAGCCCACGCAGGTCCGGCTCTTCGAGCGGCTCGCCGACAAGCTCACCCCCGGCGGTACGCTCTTCATCGGTCACTCCGAGTCGCTCACGGGGATGGCGGAACGCTTCGACTATCTGGGCGGCAACACGTACCGGAAGACCCGGTGAATCCGGCATCGATGAGAGTGTCGCACCAACGCCCGCCGGGGCCCGTGCCGGACAGCCTCCCCGGCTTCGAGCACATCAAGAAGTACTGGGACCCCCACCAGGGCCTGTATGCGGCAAAGATCCTTCCCGGGGAGTTCTACGTCACGAATCGGCCCAACGAGATCGTGGTCACGGTGCTGGGCTCCTGCGTCTCTGCCTGCATCCGGGACGAGCGGCTGGGGATCGGCGGGATGAATCACTTCATGCTCCCCGTGGAGAAGAGCAGGACGGGCGCATCCGCGGGAAATGCAGAGCGGTACGGAAACTTCGCCATGGAATCGCTGATCAACGAGCTGATCTCGCGAGGGGCGAGGCGTCAGACTCTCGAGGTCAAGGTCACGGGCGGCGGCCGGGTCCTGAACATGGCTTCCGACGTCGGGAGTGAGAACGCCAGCTTCGTGCTCGACTATCTGGTGGCTGAGGGAATGTCAGTGATGGCGCAGGATCTCGGCGACGTCTATCCGCGCAAGGTCTACTACTACCCCATGTCCGGCCGACTCCGGGTGAAGAAGCTCACCCAGGTTGCCAACGAGACGATTCGCGAGCGCGAGACGTCGTACGCGCGCCGGATCCAGGAGCGGCCCGTTGCAGGCGATGTCGAGCTCTTCTGATCATCGAAGCCACCCGCTGGAGAGCGGCGTCCACCGGACCTCGCAAGGAGGCGCCCTATGAGCCCCGTTCGCGTCATGATCGTGGATGATTCCGCGCTCGTGCGGCGCCTCCTCTCGGAGATCCTCTCCTCTGATCCCGACATCGAGGTGGTCGGCGCCGCGATGGATCCGCTCCTCGCGCGCGAGAAGATCAAGAAGCTGAACCCGGACGTGCTGACGCTCGATGTCGAGATGCCGCGCATGGACGGGCTCTCCTTCCTCGAGAACCTGATGCGCTTGCGCCCCATGCCTGTCGTGATGGTCTCCTCCCTCACGGAGAAGGGCGCGGACGTGACGCTTCGAGCGCTCGAGCTCGGCGCCATCGACTTCGTGGCCAAGCCGAAGATCGATGTGGCCGCCGGTCTCAAGGAATACGGTGAGGAGATCATCGAGAAGGTCAAGGCGGCTGCGAAGGCCAGGGTGAGGCCTCTCGAGCGAAGCAGGTCCGTCCCGCGGCAGACGAGCGTCTCGGAGAAGCAGAGCACGGACGCTGTGCTGGCCAGGGCCGCGGGCGCGAGGCACTTCAGGACCACTGACAAGCTGATCGCGATCGGGGCTTCGACCGGGGGCACCGAGGCGATCCGGGAAGTGCTCGCCGGCTTGCCGAGCGATGCACCGGGCATCGTGATCGTGCAGCACATTCCCGGGTCTTTCTCCGGTCCCTTCGCCAAGAGAATGGACGAGTCCTGCGCGCTTCGCGTCTTCGAGGCGAGCGATGGGCAGGAGATCCGCGCCGGACACGTCTTCATCGCCCCGGGGACCCGGCACCTGCTGGTGGAGCGCTCCGGCGCGCGATTCATCTGTAGGCTTCATGATGGGCCGCCGGTCAACCGACACAAACCTTCGGTGGACGTCCTCTTCAGGTCCGTCGCGAACAACGTCGGACACAACGCGATCGGTGTACTGCTGACGGGAATGGGTGACGACGGCGCGCACGGGCTGAAGGAGATGAAGGACCTCGGCAGCGTGACCATCGCGCAGGACGAGGCGACGAGCGTCGTCTGGGGAATGCCGGGCGTCGCAGTGAAGCTCGACGCGGTTTCCGGCGTGCTGCCAGTGGACAGGATCGCTGGCAAGCTGCTCTCGGTGGCCGCTCAGTAGGTGGGGCACTCCGGGGGCCGAGGCGGGGGCGCCTCGGAACGCTCGGGGCGCGCCGGGCGAGAGTGTGATCGCGAGTGGTGGGCATGAACGAGAACGGCGACGAAGTGATCGGATGGCCAATGCTCCTGGGCGCGGCGACGACCGCCATCGGCTGCATCCTCCTGCTCGCGGAGGCGCAGTGGTGGTCGTCGCTTCCCGTCTGGCTCTTCGCCTCGGCGCTCTGGTCCTCGCTGGCCCCGCTCCCCTACGAGGATTGGTGGAAGGGGCTCCTGGAGACCCTCTCCGGACCGACGGAGGAGATTGGCGATGGAGGATCGGGTCGGGAAGCGGCCGGCTCCGATGCCGACACCGAGGAGCAGCACGCCTCCCTCGACACGGACGATCCGCTGAATGATCGAGGAGGTGATGATCCGCAAGAGGTCGATCCAGAGCCCGCGTCACTGCTGGAGACCGAAAGCCCACTCGAAACCGGTCCGAAGGGCAGCCCCGATGCAGGTGCCGGGCGGGTCGAACACCCGGGAGAGCGCCGAGCGGCCCGGGATCTGGAGCTGGGCCATCAGGCTGCCAGGACCTTCCATCACGGCGTCTGCTCGATGCAGTCGCTCATCTCGGGTGCGCAGGGCAACGTCGGTCAGGCCCGCGACCTCGTAGGGGCCGCCATCAAGGAGCTGCAGCAGAGCTTCGACCGACTCCGCGACGACGCGGAGGCCCAGCACGCGCTGGTCGAGGGCATCGTCATTCAGATCGGACAGCAGAACCACCCGGCCGAGCCCGTGGGCGAGGAAGGCTCAGGGCCGCATGGTGATTCGGCGGGACGCGGCGTATTGCGCCGCTTCATCGAGGAGACGGACATCGTTCTGCGGGAGTTCGTCGAGCACATCGTCACAGTGAGCAAGGAGAGCATGACGATGGTCGCGCGGGTGGCCGACATCACGAGTCAGATGAACGACATCGAGGCGGTCACGACGCGAGCGAAGAAGCTGGCGGCGCAGACCTCCCTGCTCGCGCTCAACGCGAAGATCGAGGCCGTTCACGCAGGTGAGTACGGACGCGGCTTCTCGGTAGTGGCCGACGAGGTCAAGGTGCTGGCTGCGGAGTCCCACGAGTTCAACGAGCAGATCGGTGAGATGGTGATCGCCGCGAAGAAGACCATCGACCAGACCAAGGCCGTCATCGGCGAGCTGGCGTCGCAGGACATGAGCCGCGCGATCCAGTCGAAGGGCAAGGTAGAGACCATGTATGGCGAGGTGGCGACCATGAACGCCGAGCTCGAACGCGAGCTCGCCTCCGTATCCCAGCTGACCCAGCAGGTGAATCAGGACGTGGATGTCGCGGTGCGCTGCCTCCAGTTCGAAGACATCGTGACTCAGGTGCTGGACCACTCGCAGCGGCTGATCACGCACGTAGATGGCTTCATGTCGACTCTCGCCGAAGAGATGAAGCGTGCCGATGCGCAGGGCCAATGGTCCGAGGAAGCCGTCTCGCGGCTCTCTGCGTCGCTCGAGGCGTTCCGAGCGACGGCCGGGGAGATCCGCAAGCCCGCGGATCAGACGGACATGAGCGTGGGAGACGTCGAGCTCTTCTGATCGCGGGCGCCGGACGCAAGACCAGGATTCAACGCCCCGGGATCGGGGACAGGGGGAACACGATATGGGAATTTCGGCCAACGCAGACGCTTCGGGCAAGTGTCTCACCATCAGCGTGAGCGGGCGATTCGACTTCTCGCTGCACGAGGAGTTCCGGAACGCGTACGAGAAGATGGTAGACCCCGGCTGGGAGATCGTGCTGGACATGAAGCATGTCGACTACATGGACAGCTCGGCGCTCGGCATGCTCCTGCTTCTGCGGGAGCACACGGGCGACGACGATGCGAACATCCGCATCATCAACACGGCGCCCGAGATCAAGAACATCCTCAGGGTCTCGAACTTCGAGAAGCTGTTCAAGATCGAGTAGCCGGCCGCTACGGCCCGTGAGCGAGATCGACCGGTTTCCACACTCCGATTCATCCGGAGTGGGAGGGGGCCCCTCTTTGGACGTGTCCAATGAAGATCTGAAATTCCTGGTGGTCGAGGACGATGCGACCAGCCGGATGATCCTGGTGCGGGGACTGGCCAGGCAGGGCTATCAGGTCGTCGCCGCCGAGAACGGCGCAGTGGGCGTGGAGAAGTTCGAGCAGGAGCGGCCCGATCTCGTCCTGATGGACGTACAGATGCCGGTGATGGACGGTCTCGAGGCCACGAAGGCGATCAAGGCGCTCGCTGGCGAGACCTTCGTCCCCGTCATCTTCCTGACGGCCACAACCAACGATGAGAGGCTCCGAGCCTGCATCGAGTGCGGCGGGGACGACTTCATCACCAAGCCCTACAGCGTCGTCGTCCTGAACGCCAAGGTCGCCGCGCTGCTCAGGATCAGGCAGCTCACCGAGGAGACGCGGGCGCAGCGCGACGAGCTGGGCCTTCATCAGATGCAGCTGTTCAAGGAGCAGCAGGTCGCCGAGACCGTCTTTTCGAGGATCGTGAATCGGGGTACGGGCGAATGCGATTCCATCAAGCGGCTCGTCTCGCCGATGTCGGTCTTCAACGGCGACATCCTCCTGACCGCCGAGACGCCGAGCGGCGGCATCCGCGTCGCTCTGGGCGACTTCACCGGCCATGGCCTGGTCGCCGCGATCGGCGCGCTGCCCTTCTGCGAAGCCTTCTACGCCATGACCTCGAAGGGCTTCTCCATCAAGGAGCTCGTCGCGGAGGTCAACACGAAGCTCCGCATGGTCCTGCCGACCGGTATGTTCTGTGCGTGTGTCGTGATGGAGATCGACCGCTACACGAATCAGCTGATCGTATGGAGTGGCGGAATGTGCGACGTGCTCCTCCGGGGCGCCAATGGCGGGATCCGCAGGCGCATCCCCTCCAGGCATCTCGCTCTGGGAGTCGTTGGCTCGGGCAAGCTCGATACGACCCTGGAGTCGTACAACCTCGAGCCCGGTGAGCGCCTGCTCGCCTACTCGGACGGCGTGGTCGAGTCGTCCAATCCCGCCGGCGAGATGTACGGAGAGCATCGCCTGGAGGCCCTCTTCGCGTCGCCCGATCGCGACGTGGGACGCTTCTTCGAAGACCTCTCCAACGAGCTCGGAGACTTCACCGAGAACCTCGAGCAGGACGACGACATCACGCTCGTCGAGGTGACGGCTGAAGAGCTCAGCACCACGAGTTCCGACCCGGCCAGCGCAGCCGTGGCCAGGGTGCATCGGACGCCCGTGAGCTGGGACTGGTCGTTGCGGATCGAGTCGGACACGATCCGGCAATTCGACCCGCTGCCGATGATCATGCAGGCCTTCCACGAGATCCAGGGCCTGCACGATCACCGGGAGAAGCTCTACACCGTCATGGCCGAGCTCTACTCGAACTCGCTCGATCACGGGCTGCTCGGTCTGGATTCGGTGCTGAAGGCGACGAGCGAAGGCTTCGCCCGCTACTATGCCGAGCGGCAGAAGAGACTCGAGGACCTGCAAGACGGCTGGATCAGCATCGTCTGCAGTCATCGCCCGAGCGGAGAGGGCGGCTCCCTGCGCATGCGGGTGGAAGACAGTGGGCCGGGCTTCGACTTCGAGAGATCGACGAGCAGCCTCGAAGGCAACGAGGGGCACTCCGGGCGCGGCATGGCGCTCGTGCGGACCATCTGCGACGAGGTGGCCTACATGGGATCCGGCAACATCGTCGAGGTGACCTTCAATTGGGAGCGCGGCGCGCGCTGAGCTCCGATCAGAGGCGGATCCGGGTGGGTTGACGTCGGGCCGATCGTCGGTGCATGAATGCGCCCGCCAGCATGCCCGCGCCCAGGATCGCGGCTCCGGTGATCCACTCGGGATAGCGGGCGCCGGCTCGGAGCTCCATGTTCTCCATGGTCAGCTCCTTGATCTTCGCCTGCTGCTCTCCCGCCTGGGTGGTGAGGATGCCGCTGTCCTTGCGGAGCTTCTCGGTCTCCTCCTGCAGGGCCACGAGATCCTTCTCGAGGGCGTCGACTCGAGCCTCGGCCAGCTGGAGGCGGATGGTGGGCGGCGCCTCGGGCTTCAGGAATCCCGCCTGGATCCAGCCCTCCTTGGCGCCGTCATCCTGCTCGACGCGGATCTTCGTCCAGCCATCGGCGCGCTCGAGGATCGACACCTCCTCGTTGGTCTTCGTGACACCGACGATCCGATACTGCGTTCCCGGACCCGTTCTGATGTTGAGTCGGACCTCCCGACGCACCCAGGCCTGCTCGGAATGAGCGGGCGCGGCGTGAAAGAGGAGCGGCATGCCCACGACGAAGACGGTTGCTGCGATGATGCTGAAGCGCGATCTCAAGTAACTCTCCACCTCACACGGTCCATCTCACACGGTCCTTCTCATGCCGCCCACCCGGCGATCCTCTCGGATCGGGCCCGGGCGGGTGAGCGCTCCACCTCGATCGTCCCACGCGGTCGGGAGCGCTGCTTCGGGCTCCTCCACGACGGCGCCAGGAGTCGGCAGTCGTCCCCGCCACGCGGGCTCGGCGAGGCCGAGCGTAACGGATACGGGAGATGGGCACCCGCCCGAACCGTGGCTCGGTTGTGGTCAATTTGCAACGGGCAAGGCCTCGCGCGGTGATCGTCGTCACGGGGCGCCGGGATTCCCTGGATGCGTGATCGGGGGGTTGCCCTGTGGTTTCATGGGCCGTCGAAGGAGAATCATCCATGGCGCAACGAATCGCACTGGCGCGCTGGTTCGTGCTCGTCCTCTTCGGGATCCCCGCCTTTCTGATCGGCTTCGGAGTCGAGGGCGTCTATCAGCAGATCCTGACCGAGGCCCGAGCCGAGGACATGGGCATGGCGATCGACGGCGAATTCGCGCGCGGCTTCTTCTCCTCGTCGGCCGAGACGCGACTGGCCTCCGAGGATGACCCGTCGGATTTCGTCCGCATCACGCATCGAATCAAGCACGGTCCCTTGCTCCTGGGCGGCGAGCGCGGGCTGGCCTTCGGACTCTCGGCCATCGAGAGCCGGATCGATGCGGACGACGACCAGTTCAGCGAGCTCATCGAAGCCCTCCACGGGCGCCCTCTCGTGCGCGCCGATACCCACGTCGGCTTCGGTGGGGCACTGAGCATGCTGATCCACTCGCCGACGCTCGAGAGCGAGGACGGCCAGCTGAGCTTCGAAGGCGCGCGCGGTGACATCGTCTTCGAGCCCTCGTCGTCGGCGGCGCGCGGGCAGCTCCACGCGGGCGCGCTCAGGCTCGGCGATGATTCGGGCGAGGTTTCCGTCGATGGGCTCAGCATCCGCTTCGATACGGCGGAGCCGGAGAGCGACGGGACGGCGGACGTGAACGGAAGCGTCGAGCTCGGGCAGATGCGATTCGGCACGACCGGCATCGGAGCGACGGTGGCGCCGACCACGAGCACCTTCGAGGCGAGCGGGACGGGGGAGCAGGGCAGGGGCACGTCGACGACCCGGCTCGGAGAGGTCCGCCTGCAGGGCGAAGAGGGTGCTGAGTCGGTCCTGAGCGGCCTCGTCCTCGTCCAGACGCAGGAGAATCGCGGGGTCGACGGCAGATCGCTCATGGACCTGGAGTCGAAGCTCACGTTCGACGCTTTCAGCACTGGTGGACGGACCTATCACGATGGTGTGCTGGATCTGGCCCTGTCGAACTTCGACGCCGACGCCTGGCAGGCCCTGGGCGACGCCGGAGGCGACGAGCCTCGGACCGAAGAAGAGAGGATGGAGGCGCAGATGCGAGTGATGACCGAGCTCCTGCCCGCAGCACTCGCCGCATCCCCCCGCTTCGAGATCCGCCAGCTCGGGCTCGAGAGCGATGCTGGCGACGTGAAGGGTGTGATGCTGCTCGGCGTCGACGCCAGCGATCCATCGATGCTCACCAATCCCCTGATGCTCCTCTCGAAGATCCGGGCCGAGGCGAAGCTCGCGGCTCCGGAGCAGGTCATGCATGCGCTGGTCGATGCGTACCTGAGCAGGGATAGAGAGGGCGATCCCTTCGACGTCCGCGCGCGAGTCGTGGCCGAGCGCAGCGCCTTGCTGGCCAAGCTCGTGGCGGACGGGACGCTGATCCATGAGGGGGGCCGCTATTCCATCGATGCGCGGCTGCAGGAGGGCTTCCCGATCTTCAACGGCATGCCTGCCGATCCGAGCTTTCTGCAGGGCATCGTGCCCGGATTCTGATGTACGACCTCCGGCCGGCCGAACGCGCGCTCCCGCCTGTCTGAACATCGGCGGGTCCTCGCCGAAGAGCGTCGCGCTCGCGGTCGGCCGGCGGCTCGAGAGCCCGGCCTCCGCCAGAGGCGCACGGCCGGTGACGAGCCGCCGTCGCCGTTGGCGAGAGGGAGCTGGGCCCTGGCGACGTCCTCGGGCAGGCCAACGCGACCGGGCAGCCGATCCTGAGCCGCGCGCGCGTCAGGCGAGCTTCGTCCAGGTGACCTTCAGGCAGAGCTTGCAGATCCGCCACCGCCCTTCCACGCGGACGAAATCGTTCTCGTAGAAGCCGCCCACCAGCATCGCGTTGTCCGGGTTCCAGTGCTGTGCTTGCAGGTAGGCGCGCGCGAACGCCCGGTCGCCGTCGATCTCGATCTGGTGATTGGTGATGATGTGCTGCGTCGTCTCGAAGCTCGAGACCGCCGCGAAGGCCTTCGTCACCCAATCCTCCGCAGTGCTCGTGGTGGGTCCGTCGCCGCCCCACATGTCGAGATCGAGCTCGTCGGCGAAGCAGGAGCGATAGAGCGCCTCGTCGCGCGTATCGACGCCGCGTGCGTAGTCGTTGAAGACGTCGACGATCGCCTGGCGGTCGACGAGCCGGGCGAGCATGGCTTCGGTCATGATACTTGTCTCCGGGAGCTGAGCACTCAGGGTGTTCTGCTCGGTGGCTCGACCGGCCCGGCCGGCTGAGAGCAGGTGCCTTCGACGAACTGCATGATGATGAAGAGGGCCTGACCGAGGAGATCCGGATCGGCTTCGTCGGCCGGCACCTTCGCCACGGGCAGGCCGGCCGCGTGGAGCGGACGCATGATCCTCACCTCCTTCCGACCGACGGAGCCGAGCAGGCATCGACGTCCCTTCCGCTCCAGCCGGCCCTGCGGCGGGTGATCACGACCGAAGGCCGCGCGGACGGAGCGCTCTTCCTGACCAGCGACCTCTCCGCCTCGATCACCGGGCACATCATCCACGTCGACGGGGGCAACCCCCTGGCGCGCCTGCCCAGCTACGGCCCGCGTCGAGAGCGGGGCGAGCCGGCGGTCCGAGTGCCGGGCGCTCACCGCGCCGTGTATCCGCCATCGACGGGCAGGGCCACCGCGGAGACGTAGCGCGAGTCGTCGCTCACCAGGAAGAGCGAGGCGCGGGCGATGTCGTCCACGCTCACCATGCCCGGCATGGGGTTCATGTACTCGAAGCCGGCTCGGGCGCCCTCCGGATCGGGTGCGCTGGAGATGAAGTGCTCGAGCAGCGGCGTCATCACCACGCTGGGGCAGATGGCGTTGGCGCGGATGTTGTACATCGCGTTCTCGATGGCCACCGCCTTGGTGAGCTGGATGACGCCGCCCTTGGACGCGCTGTAGGCGGGGATGCCGCCCATGGCGTTGAGCCCGACGGTAGACGCCGTGTTGAGGATCACCCCGCCGCGCTGCTCGATCATGTAGGGGAGGACGTACTTCATGCCGAAGTAGACGCCGTCCATGTTGATCGACATCACCTTGCGCCAGTTCTCCAGCGTGCTCTGGGGCGTGGCGGCCTGATCGCCGTCGATGCCGGCGTTGTTCATCAGGATGTCGATCCGCCCGTACGCCTCGTGGGCGGCCTTCGCCATCGCCTCGACGCTCTCGGCGTCGGTGACGTCGACGTGGAGGTAGAGTCCGCCGATGCGCTCGGCCAGCGCCTTGCCGGGTTCGTCCTGGATGTCAGCGACGACGACGGTGGCGCCTTCCCGGGCAAAGAGCTCGGCGCATCCCAACCCGATGCCGGACGCCGCGCCAGTGATGATGGTGATCCTGCCTGCGAGCTTGTCCATGGCTTCCTCTCTCGGTGCGTCGCGATCAGCCCTGCGCGAAGCGCTTGGGGGCCTCGCCTTCGAGCTCGCCCGGGAGCCACCAGCGTGTCGACGGTGTGGAGGAGGCGGCCATGATGCCACTCTATCCCGGCCGGATTCCCGGTATTGTATCGGTTGGCGGATTTCTTTTGTCCGAGAGGGGTGAGGGCCCCGGAGCTGCGCATCGGCTGCGTCCGTGCGGTGGCTCGCAGACGGGCCAGGAGGGACTCGGGATGCCGAGCGCGGAGAGCCGGGGGAACGGGGTCGTGGGGGTGGGACTGGGCCTGCGCACGCGCCACTACTCTGCCATCGTGAACGGTGTCCGCGACGGAGCGGCGGTGGCGCGCGTTCCCTTCTTCGAGGTGCTGGCCGACAACTACGCCCACGGTGAGGGGCCGCCGCTGCGCTGGCTGGAGCGCATCTGCGAGGACTTTCCCGTGGTGCTGCACGCCGTCGGCCTCTCCCTGGGCGGCACCGATCCTCTGGATCTCGACTACCTCGGGCGGATTCGCGAGCTCGGCCGAGCGACGTCCGCCGCCTGGATCTCCGAGCACCTCGCCTGGACGCACGTGGGCGGTCGCCACCACCACGAGCTGCTCCCCCTGCCGCGCAGCGAAGAGGCTCTCCTGCATCTGGTATCTCGAATTCGGCAGGCACAAGATTTCCTGGGACGCCGCATCCTCGTGGAGAACTCCTGTGCCTACCTGGGCTTCGAGGGCAGCTTGCTCGGCGAGGGCGAGTTCCTCGGGGCCCTGCTGGAGGAGGCAGACTGCGAGCTGCTCCTGGACGTGGCCAACCTCTACGTGGATGCGCGCAACCACGGCTTCGATCCGTCGACCGTCCTGGGGGCCCTGCCGCGCGAGCGCGTTCGCCAGCTCCATCTCGCCGGCCACGACGATCACGGTGGGCACCTCGTCGACGCGCACGCCAGTCGCGTCGCGGCAGGGACCTGGGCGCTCTACGCCGAGGCCCTTCACCTCTTCCCCGCTGCGCCAGTGGTCATCGAGTGGGATCGCGAGGTGCCCGAGCTGGCGGTCCTCCTGGACGAGCGGGAGGAGGCCGAGCGGCTCAGGGCGCGACCGCGCCCCGGGGCCGATGTCGAGGCTCCGAGCCGACCACCGGATCGTCCGCAGCAGACGCCGACGTGCGAGTCCGGCGCCGCGGGGCTCCGTGCCTTGCAGCTCGAGATGGAGCGGCTCTTCATCGCGGAGGGCGAGTCGGGGGCCAGGGGCGTATCGATGCTCGGCGGGACGGATCGCATCCGTCTGGGCACCGGCCTTGCGATCTACCGCGGCGCCATCGCACGAGCGCGGGAGACCGCACTCGGCGAGATCTTCCCGGTGGTCCGCGCGCTGGTGGGCGAGGCCTGCTTCGCCGAGCTCGCGATGCGCTACGGCCGGACCCACCCCTCGACGCATCCGGACCTCGGGCGCATCGGCGTCGCGTTGCCGGTCTTCATCGACGCGGAGCCCGCGCTCGCCGGACTCCCCTATCTCGCCGACGTGGCCCGTCTCGAGCTCGCCGTCCACGAGGCCTTCACCGCCCCCGAGGCACGCGCTCCCCGCAGCATCCAGGAGCTGGCCGAGGCCGTTGCCGCAGAGCCCGATCGTTGGCGCCCGTGCCCGCCGCCCTCCGCGAAGCTCGTCGTCAGCCGATATCCGATCTACGAGATCTGGCGGGCTCATGAGTCGCGGACGTCGACGAAGCCCTCCGTCGAGATGCCGCAGCACGAGGGCCTGGCTGAAGGAGACGTCCAGATCGGCGATCGGCCGAGCCGCCTGCTGGTGTTCCGCCGCGGTGATCGCCAATGCGTCCATCGCGTTCCGGAGCGCCTGTACACGATGCTGCAGCGCGTGCTCGGCGGTGGATCCGTCGCCGAGGTCGTCGCCCTCGGCGCGTCCGGAGCGGGGACGGTCGAGTCCTCGGAGGCGGGGCTTCGGCGACTGGCAGAGTGCTTCGAGCGGGGATGGATCATCGGCGTGGCAGAGCTGCCGCGGGCCGAGGCCATCCACTGAGCGCCGTGATCTGCGGCGCACGAGAGGAGTATCATGAAGATCGGTGACAAGAAGGGCGAGAGGCAGACGGCTCGGCCGGTGGGGAGCGGGCGGCTCGCGCTCTCGGGCGTCATCGCGATGGGGCTCGCCAGCGCGACCCTGGGCGGAGAGGCGCAGGCGATGAGCAAGCCCGATTGGGAAGGCCATGAGAAGTGCTACGGCGTCGCGAAGGCGGGCCAGAACGACTGCGGCAACGCCCACCATCAGTGCGGCGGTCTGGCCAAGGAGGACGGCGATGGCGAGGAGTGGCTCTACCTGCCCAAGGGCACCTGCGAGAAGCTCGCCGGGGGCACCCTGAAGCCGAGCAAGTAGCCGAAACGGAGTCCGGGCGTGGCGCTCCGCGGGGCGCCCCGCCCGGCCCGGCATGCCGACGCCCGGGGCCTCGCGTCGGCACCGTGTGCGGTGATCGCCGACCGGGGCTCGGGGCCGCGTCTGCGCCTCGCGAGGCCCGGTCCGCTCGAAGTCAGAGCGGCTTGCAGCAGGAACGATCCCGACCGTCGGACTTGGCGCGATAGAGCTCTTCGTCGGCCACCTCCACGATCCTCGCGCTGCGTGCAGGATCCACGGGCACGGAGGCGAGGCAGCCGCCCACCGAGATCGTGCGTCGCACGGGCGCGCGCGCGACTTCGAGGGTCGAACGGGCCACGGCGACGCGCATGCGTTCGGCGAGGGTGCGGAGCCCGGGGAGGTCGACGTCGGGGCAGATCACGGCGATCTCCTCGCCGCCGTAGCGGCAGACGTGGTCGATCGTGCGCGCCTCGTCTTCCACGACGCGTGCGAGGAGCCTCAGCATCTCGTCGCCCACCTGATGGCCGTAGGTATCGTTCACACTCTTGAAGTGGTCGATGTCGAGCAGGAGCAGACCGAGGGCGTGACCGCTCTGGGCGGCACGCTCGAGCTCGCCGAGGAGCATCTCGTCGAAGAAGCCCCGGTTGCGCAGGCCGGTGAGGGGGTCGGTGGTCGCGCGAGCCTCGAGCGCGTCGTTCTCGATCTTGAGGCGCTCGGCGGCGCTGGTCACCGTCTGCATCTGCTGATTGAGGGCGAGACTCTCGCGCACAAGGTACTCCGTGGCCTGCACTCGGATGTCGGCCATCCTGACCGGATCGAGCTGCTCGAGCGCGAGCAGCTCGACCAGCTCGGGGACCCGCTCGTCGATCTCCTCGAGCAGCTCCTTGCAGTCCTCCGCCCGCATGTCGAAGTGGCGACCGCCGAGCTCGGCCAGCCTGTTCAGGTCCGCCTCGAGGTTGCCGCCCACGTAGATCTCCGAGCACGCGCTCGCCACCTCGAGGATCCTTGCGAGCTGCTGGGCCTCCACGGGCACGTCTTGCGCAGCGTCCGCATCGTGATGGAAGGCGATCGCGGTGGTGACGACACTTGGGAGGCCCCAATCCCCCAGGAGTGCGCCACCGATCTCCGCGTGGTTGGCGCCCAGCAGCGCGTCCTCGATCTCCTCGATCCGCCCCCCGCGCCTGGATTGGCGCTTGATCACGCTCCCGTACTCCCGCGGCAGGCATTCGGCCAGCAGCAGCTGGGAGAAGTTGCAGAGCAGTCCGGCCAGGAAGGCCTCGTGCTTGAGCTCGGGGAAGTGCCGGGCGACCAGACAACGCGCCGCGGTGGTGATCACCACGCTGCTGGTCCAGTAGCTGGGATAGTCGAATCCGATGGTGCTCTTGCCCGACGCAGTCGAGACGACGGAGAACGAGAGCGCGAGCAGGTTGACTGCGCGCAGGCCCAGCGTGATGATCGCCTGGCGGATGTCCGTGATCTCGCCGGAGGCCCCGGAAGCGCTCGCGTTGGCCATGCGGAAGAGCTTGGCCACGATGGCCGGATCACGTTCGACGATCCGGCAGAGGTCCTCGAGGTCCACGTCATCACGCTGATTCAGGCGGATGATCTCGAGGGCGACGCCCGGAGGCGAAGGAAGCGCGTCGGCGTTGCGCAGTCTGTCCAGCAGTTTCGGCATGAGATTCGGGCCACTCCCAGCGTTCGCGTGCGCTCGACGCGCGCCGCAGAGTTCAATGACGGCCTGCACTCCATCGCGACCTTTCGCAGGCACTGATCTGGCTATCGGCCGACCCGGGCCCGTGGCTGAGGGGCAGAGCTCCGCCAGATGCTTCTCACGCGCGCCGGCTCGTGGGCAGCGATCGCCGGAGGATCTCCTCAGGGCGCCTCGGCGGATCGCTCGCGGAGCATCTCCATGAAACCCCGGGTGGCTTCGTCGAATCCCAGGATCTCGATCACCGAGCAGCCCGGCCCCTCGCAATCGAAGTAGGCGAAGTGGCTGCCCGGGCCGAGTGCGCCCCGCGCCAGGAACTCGAGCCCGTCGCCCTCCAGCCCCGCGACGGTGGCATCGAAATCGGGGACCAGGAAGGCGACGTGGTGGAGGCCCTGGCCCCGATGCTCGAGGAACTCGGCGTAGGGGCTCGCGCCTCTGATCGGCTGGACGAGCTCGACCTGGACGTCGCCCAGGTAGCCCAGCGAGAGGGTCATGTGCCAGTCGGCGCGGACGCCGCGAAAGGCACAGCCCTCTGCCACATGAATGTCCTCCATGCGGGTGAAGCGAGGGATCCCCAGGGTCTGCTGGAGGAAGCCCTCGGCCGCGTCGATGTCCCGGACCACGTAGGCGACCTGGAAGAAGTGGGGGGCGAGGCGTTGGGCGGTCTTCCTGCTCATGGTCGAGACTCCGGTCGTTGGGGAGAGCGGGCCGGATCAGGTGAGCGAAGCGATCGCTTCGACGCAGAGGTAGGCGTTGTCCGCGTTGGCGCTGGCCAGCGCACGGCTGCGGAGGTGTTCGAGCAGGCGGGCGGCTGCGGCCGAGCGGTCGTCCTCGACCAGCGCCCAGAGTGCATCGCCGAGCGCCCGGTTGCGCTCCCGGGCGTTCTCGATGTCACCCACCGAGTCGAGTGCCCCGCCAAGGCGGCGGCTGAACTCGGGTGCCGAGGCGGCGCACTCGTCCGCGATGGCGCGGGCTCCAGCCTCGATGCTCTGGTTCAGCGCCTCGCAGGGGTCGCCCCCCTCGAGGCGATCGCCCACCTCTTGCAGGGCCTTCAGAGCGGCGAGGACCTGGACACGCGCGAAGGGGTCGGCGAGACGCGGGAGGACGTGGTGCTCCAGTGAACGCGCCACGGCCGCGAGGATCTCCTTGGACTCGAGGAGCAGCATGCCTAGGCCTCCAGAAGGGCTTCGAGCTGGGTTTCGAAGAGCCCGAACATACCCTGCCCCGAGAGTGCGACGGTGCCGACCGAGAGCAGGCGGAGGTCGTCGCCGCCCTTCTTCAGGTCGCTGGCGCCGCCCAACCCGATGATCGTGCTCTTCACCATCTCGAGCAGCTTGTAGTAGGTGATCTTCGCTTCGTCGATCTCGATTCCGGTGATCGATGAATAGTAGTCTGCCAGCTCGCCCTCGACGGCACAGGGCCCGGCGCCGACGGTCTGCGAGAAGGCCAGATCGCTGAGGGGATCGCCCACCCTCGCGAGCTCCCAATCCAGGATCCCGGAGATCTCGCCGGCATTCCACATCAGGTTCGGGAGCCGGAAGTCGCCGTGCAGCAGACCGATCTTCTGGGCGTCGGGCGCCTTCTCGTCGAGGACGTCCAGGGCGTGGCGGAGCAAGGGAGAGGGGAGGATCTCGATGCGCGCCAGTCGATCCCGGCAGGTCGCCACCTGGGCCCGCGCGGCCTCCTGCCCCGACGCGTAGCTCCGCAAGGTGCTCTGCGGCGTGTCGTGCACCCGCGCCAGCATCTCGACGAACTTGCGCTGGATGTCCTTGCGAAGGGCCTCGTCTGCGAACAGGCGGGGATCGCGCGACGCGTAGATCTGGCCCTCGATGAAGGACATGAGCATGAAGCGCCCGCCCACGACGGCCGGGTTCTCGCCCAGGTAGAGCATGCGCGGCACCGGGAGTCCCGCTTCGTAGGCCTCGCCGATCAGATCGAACTCGCGGCCGATGTCGTAGGGGGGGATGACGCCGTGCTCGGGCTCGACCCGCATCACCCAGCGCACGGGACCGCACTCGTCCTCGGCGCTGACGCCGAAGCTCTGGGACGAGAGTCCGCTGGTGAATCGCTCGACGGAGGTGATCCGCCTCAGGCCGAGCTGCGGCGCGTTCGCCTTGAGCTCGCCCTCCAGGCGGCCTGCCATTTCGCTCACGGAATCGCTCATGTGGCCGGGCTCCTTCCCTGCCCTCCGCACGCGCGAGCCTGGACGGGCGAGGGCCGGGATGAGCGCCCATGAGAATGGATGGGCGCCGTGGCGTCAAGACGGAAGCGGCGCCCATTCGTATCCGCGGCTGTCGTCCGGCTCCGTCTCAGTCGAGCGCCTCGGCGGCCTCCATGGCCTCTACCATCGCCTCCTTCATTTCTTCGGGGCTCGTGGCGGCGACGCTGAACGCCGGTGCCGCACTGGGCTTCATGCCCGTCGTGAGGCTCGGCGCGCCCGTGGTGATGCGCGAGAGGCGGCGGCGCTTCCTGTGCGGCGCGAGGGCGGCGTCGGCCTCGGAGGTCGCCTGGGCCTTCTTTCGCTTCTTCTTCAGCACCGAAGGCGGGGGAACCTGGATCTCGATGTCGGGCACGGGCTCGAGTCGGCCCCGCTTCATCTTGATCACCGCCCCGAGCACGGCCGCGCCGAGGCCGAAGCCCTGCTTGAGCATCGCACCGTAGATCCTCCAGCGATTGGGCGATTGATGGACGTAGCGGGCGACGGTCGGATCCGAGAGCAGGTCGAAGAAGTCGACGAGGTCATCGCCCTCGAGCGGCATGATGTAGTCCCAGTCGACAGGAGCCTCCATGGTGCCGCGCACGTAGAGCTTGCCGGCCGTGTGGATGGTCTCGCCCTTCGCGAGGGAGAGGTCGATGGTCTTCTTGCCGAGTCCTTTGGACCAGAACTTCATCCGACCAACCCCCTGCTTCGCGCCACCTTCACGTACTCGGGCTCTTCCCACCAGCGATCGATGCCCAGATCGTCGGCTACGCCGCCGGCCGCATTGTATACGCCGCCCAGCAGCACCATGCCGCCCGGCCAGCCGCTCGCACCGGCCACGTTGAGGTTC
>CAZQMY010000016.1:0-2128 GCA_964594405.1 uncultured Spirochaetaceae bacterium
AGCGGTCGGGCCCGAAGCACTCGATCATGTGGTGATACCAGGGGGCCTGGGCCTTCACGAACTCTTCGGAGGTCGGCGGCGTCGCGCGGCCGTTCCAGCCAAAGCCGTTGTCGGGCATCGCCATGCCGCCGAGCTTCGCGACCACGTTCTCGCATCGGGCGATCTCGGCGACGTCCTTCTTCCACTGCTCGAAGATCTCGTCGCGCTTGCCCGCATAGACGCCGACGCCGAGCGGCGTGCCGAAGTGATCGAGCACCATCTGTGTATCGGGGACGGCGCGCGCGAGCTCGGCGAAGGCGCGGTTCTGGTGGTGGTAGTGCCAGGTGTCGTAGGTATGCCCGAGACGGCCCAGCACGCGCATCCCGCGCCTGAAGTCCTCGCGCTCGTAGAGGTCGGGCGGCGCGTTTCCTCGGATCATGAGCGCGTCGGGATCGACCTGCTCGCAAGAGCCCGCGTGGCGGATGCCGCGGAAGAGGCCCTTCGAGACCGACTCGTGCTCGCCGACGCGATCGGCGACCGCCTCGCCCTCGCACAGGTCGATGTGCGAGATCAGCGCCGCGATCTCGGCGCGGCCCTCACCGCCGTCTCGGCTCGCCTCGGCGATCTGCGTGACGAACTCCACTTCGCCCAGAGGGCGCTGGCTCTCGGGACCGTCCGGGCGGTACTCGGCTCGACACTCCATGAAGACCGTCTTCTCGACGCGATGGCCGCTGCCGGTATCGGCCCATAGATCATCGAGCAGGTACTGGGGCAGCAGGCGCTCGGGCCACAGGTGATGGTGCGGGTCGACGATGCGCCGCCCGGGATCGATGATCTGCTCCTGCACCTGGTCGAGCCAGGCCTTCATCGCCCGATTGCGTTCGCTCGGCTCCGCCATCTCGCTCCTCCTCGCTTCGGATCCCTGGGCCGATGCTAACGCACCCGTGGCAGGCTCAGAATGAAGCACGCGCCCGGGCGTGCTGCATCGCCCTCGCCTTCTCGCACCTCGATTCCACCGCCGTGGCTCGTCGCGATCTCGAGCGCCACGGTCAGGCCGATGCCCTGGCCCGGCACCGTCTCGTCGCCGCGCCTGCCCCGCTCGAGGATTCGCGAACGCTCCTGCTCGGGGATTCCAGGCCCATCGTCGAGCACTTCGATCCGGACCCAGTCGACGTCGGCCCGCGAGCGCACGAGCACGTGGCCGCACCCGTACTTGCAGGCGTTCTCGATCAGGTTGCCGAGCATCTCCATCAGCTCGGCCTCCTCCGCGCGCACGGCCAGCCGCCTGGAAACGTCGACCTCGATCTCCACCCCGTCCCGACCGTGGATCTTGCCCAGCGCCGCCGCGAGTCGATGGACGACCGGCGCCACCTTCGTGCTCCGCCCCACCATCGCCGTCGCGCCGCCACTGGCCCGCGCGAGCTGATGAGCGACGATCTCGCCCATGCGCTCGACCTGCTCGTCGCAATGGCGTCGAAGCTCCTCCTCGTCCGCGCCGGTATCGAGCGCACTCCGCAGGACGGCGAGCGGAGTCTTGAGGCTGTGCGCCAGGTCGCCGAGGGTCGTGCGATAGCGGTCCCGGCGCGCGCTCTCCGCCACGAGCAGCTGATTCAGGCTGCGCGCGACCCCCTGCAGCTCTCGAGGCTGGTCACCCTGGATGGCTTCCTGCTGACCGGCTTCGACGGCCCCGAGCTCTTCCTCGAGCCGTCCGAGCGGCCTCAGTCCGAATCGGAGCACCACGAGCTGAAGCGCCACGAGCAGGAACGCGGCGATCCCGAGCAGCAGGAGGAGCTGACTGCGGAAGCGCTGCACCTGGGCCCGATGGCCGTCCTGGGAGTGCATGACCTCGAGCACGAAGGGCAGGTCGCGGCCATTCTCGTCCTGCCACGCATAGCTACAGCGGAAGACGAAGAGCGGGTGACGTGCGATCGCCTCCCGCAGCAGTGAACACTGGCCGCGCTCCGGTCTGGCGGCGGCGGCCATCGAGTCGGCCAGCTCGAGCAGCGAGGCGGAGGGTGACCGCCAGCGAAGCGCGCCCTTCGCGTCCCGAAGCCCGGCGTAGAGGCCGGATCCGATCTGCCCATAGCGGGGCTCGCTGAAGCCCTCGGGCAGCGTCAGCGCACCGTCCTCGCGCTCGAGCGCGCCGAGC